>NZ_JBIVRD010000024.1:132945-146220 GCF_044755565.1 Kitasatospora sp. NPDC092286
TATTATCCCCCCCTTCAGCAACCCCCCCCCCCGGCGGTCTGTGTGGGTGGGGTGGGGGCGCGGGCCCGGCCCCGCCCCCCCCCCCCGGGGCCGGGGGGGGCCCCCCCCCGGGGGCGGGGGGGCCCCCCCCCTTCCGGTGGAACCGGTCCGGCTACCTGGTCGCGCGCTTCGCCAGGAAGGTCTCGACCTCGGCCCGGATCTCCGGGGTGTCCAGACCGCGCACGGTCATCGTGGTGCGGCGGCGCAGCACGTCGTCCGTGGTGTACGCCCACTCGCTGTCGGCGGCGTAGGCGACCTGCGCCCAGACGTCCGGCCCGTCCGCGTGGATCGGCTCGCCCAGCTCCGGGTTCTCGTCGATCATGCGGGCGATCTCGAAGGAGAGCGTGCCGTAGTGGCTGGCCAGGTGCTTGGCGACCAGCGGCTCCATCCGGGAGCCGGGCTCGCGGTCGATCAGCAGGCGGTGCGCGACGGCGTTCGGCGCGCCGACGCCCGGCAGCGGCACGGTCGCGGCGATCGGCGAGATGTCCTCACCGAGGGTGGTACCGGGCACGTGCGCGAGCTTCTCCAGCACCGTCCGGCCGATGTGCCGGTAGGTGGTCCACTTGCCGCCGGCGACCGACAGCATGCCGCCCTTGCCCTCGGTGACGACCGTCTCGCGCTTGGCGGCGGCGGTGTCGCCCGGGCCGCCGGGCAGCACCCGCAGGCCGGCGAAGGCGTAGGTGATCAGGTCACGGTCGAGGTGCTCGTCGCGGATGGCGTGGCCGGCCTCGCCCATGATCTGGTCGATGTCGGCCTCGGTGGCCCGGACGTCCTGCGGGTCGCCGGTGTACTCCTCGTCCGTGGTGCCGAGCAGGACGTGGTCCTCCCACGGGATGGCGAACGAGACGCGGTACTTGTCGATCGGGATGGTGAGCGCGGCGCGCCACGGGGAGCGGCGCTTGACGACGACGTGAGCGCCCTTGGAGAGGCGGATCGACGGCGCGGCGCCGGCGTCCTCCATCGTGCGCAGGTGGTCCACCCACGGGCCGGTGGCGTTCAGCACCAGGCGGGCGTCGACGCCGAACTCGGTGCCGTCCAGGCGGTCCTTGAGGTCCGCGCCGGTGACCCGGCCGCCGGTGAACCGCAGGCCGGTGACCTCGGCGTGGTTGAGCACCACGGCGCCGGCGTCGACGGCCGCGCGCACGGTCATCACGGCGACCCGCGAGTCGTTCATCTGGTGGTCGCCGTAGACGGCCACCGAGCGCAGGCCCTCGGTGCGCAGCGCGGGCACCTGCTGGGCGGCGTGCGCGGCGGTGGAGACCCGGCCCATGCCGTCGCGGAAGGCGGAGAGCGCCGAGTACAGGAAGACACCGGCGCCGAGCTTGGGCGCGCTGTGCGGGCCGCCCTTGTAGACCGGCACGAAGAAGGTCAGCGGGTTGACCAGGTGCGGGGCGACGTCGGTGGCGAGCGCGCGGCGTTCCTTGTGGTTCTCGGCGACGAGCTTGACCGCGCCGGTCTGCAGGTAGCGCAGGCCGCCGTGGACCAGCTTGGAGGAGGCGCTGGAGGTGGCACCGGCGAAGTCGCCGGCGTCGACCATGGCGACCTTCAGACCCGCCTGGGAGGCGGTCCAGGCGACGGCCGTGCCGAGGATGCCGCCCCCGATCACCAGCAGGTCGTAGGTGGCCTTGCCCAGCAGCTCGCGGGTCTCGGCGCGGGAGGCGGTGCGGCCGGCGGTGCGCTCGGCGCCCAGGGTCGGGATGGTAGCCATGGTGTGTGTACGGCGGCGCGGGTCGGGCGGCGCCGTTACTCCTCTCGATGTGCGGTGCGGCCCCTGCTGAGAGGCCGGTTCGGCCCGGTGCGGCGGGCCGGTGAAACGGGAGCGTGCCGGTCGGGGCCGAGGGCCCCGACCGGCTTCGCGGTCAGCTCTGTTCGTCCTCCTCCACCCAGCCCATGGTGCGCTCCACGGCCTTGAGCCACTTCTTGTACTCGCGCTCCCGGGTGGCCTCGTCCATCCGCGGGGTCCACTCGGCGGCGCGGTGCCAGTTGGCCCGCAGGGTGTCCAGGTCGCTCCAGAAGCCCACGGCCAGACCGGCCGCGTAGGCGGCGCCGAGCGCGGTGGTCTCGGCCACGTACGGGCGCTCGACCGGGGCGTCCAGGACGTCGGCGATGTTCTGCATGAGCAGGTTGTTGCTGGTCATGCCGCCGTCGACCTTGAGGGCGGTGAGCTCGACGCCGGAGTCCTTCTGCATGGCGTCGACGACCTCGCGGGTCTGCCAGGCGGTGGCCTCCAGTACGGCCCGGGCCAGGTGGCCCTTGGTGACGTACCGGGTCAGGCCGGCGATCACACCGCGGGCGTCGGAGCGCCAGTACGGGGCGAACAGGCCGGAGAAGGCCGGGACGAAGTAGGCGCCGCCGTTGTCCTCGACGGTGTTGGCGAGGGTCTCGATCTCGGCCGCGGTGGAGATGATGCCGAGCTGGTCGCGCAGCCACTGGACGAGCGAGCCGGTGACGGCGATCGAGCCCTCCAGCGCGTAGACCGGCTTCTGGTCGCCGATCTGGTAGCCGACGGTGGTCAGCAGGCCGTGGTACGAGTTGACGATCTTCTCGCCGGTGTTGAGCAGCAGGAAGGTGCCGGTGCCGTAGGTGGACTTGGCCTCGCCCTCGTCGAAGCAGGTCTGGCCGAACAGCGCGGCCTGCTGGTCGCCGAGCGCGGAGGCGACGGGCACGCCCGCCAGGTCGCCGACGGCCTCGCCGTAGACCTCGGCGGAGGAGCGGATCTCCGGCAGGACGGCCAGCGGCACGCCCATCGACTCGGCGATCTTCTCGTCCCACGCCATCGTGTGGAGGTTCATCAGCATGGTGCGGCTGGCGTTGGTGACGTCGGTGACGTGCTTGCCGCCGTTGACACCACCGGTGAGGTTCCAGATGACCCAGGTGTCCATGGTGCCGAAGAGGATGTCGCCGGCCTCGGCGCGCTCGCGCAGGCCCTCGACGTTGTCCAGCAGCCAGCGGATCTTCGGGCCGGCGAAGTAGCTGGCCAGCGGCAGGCCGGTCTCGCGGCGGAAGCGGTCCTGGCCGACGTTGCGGCCGAGCTCGCGGCAGAGCCCCTCGGTGCGGGTGTCCTGCCACACCAGTGCGTTGTGCACCGGCTCGCCGGTGTTCCGGTCCCACAGGACGGTGGTCTCGCGCTGGTTGGTGATGCCGATCGCGCGGATGTCGTCCCTGGTCAGACCGGCCTTCTCCAGCGCGCCCCGGACCACCGACCGCACCCGGGTCCAGATCTCGGCGGCGTCGTGCTCGACATAGCCGGGCTGGGGGAAGATCTGCCGGTGCTCCTGCTGGTCGACGGCGACGATCCGGCCGTCCGCGCCGAAGATGATGCAGCGGCTGGAGGTGGTGCCCTGGTCGATCGCGGCGATGTAGTTGCCAGTGCCAGTGGAGGTCATGAGGGTCCTCGGCTCGGGATGGGGGTTGCGGGGGTGGGTGGGTCCGACTCTCTGGTCAGTCCCCGTGCTCGGGCGGGGCGGAAACCCGGGCTCAGAAGGCGACGTGGTACAGGCCGCCGGCCAGCAGACCGCCGATGACCGGGCCGGCCACCGGGATCCAGGCGTAGGACCAGTCGGAGCCGCCCTTGTTCGGGATCGGCAGCAGCGAGTGCACGATGCGCGGGCCCAGGTCGCGGACCGGGTTGATGGCGTAGCCGGTCGGACCGCCGAGCGAGAGGCCGATGGAGACGACGGTGAAGGCGACGATCAGGATGCCGGTGCCGGACAGGCCGAGGCCCTTGGTCAGGCCCTGGGTGAGGATCCCGAGGCAGAGCACCATGGTGCCGATGATCTCGGTGAGCAGGTTCTGGAACGGGTTCCGGATCTCGGGACCGGTCGAGAAGATGCCCAGGGTCGGCTCCTTGTTGGCCTGGAACTGGCCGAGGTAGGTGGCCCAGACGAGGACGGCGCCGATCATCGCGCCGAGCAGCTGGGAGCCGAGGTAGACCGGGACCTTGCTCCAGTCGCCGGTGTCGACGGCGATGGCGAGGGTGACGGCCGGGTTCAGGTGCGCACCGGACTTGGGGGCCGACATGTAGGCGGCGACCATCACCGCGAAGCCCCAGCCGAAGGTGATCGCCAGCCAGCCGGCGTTGAGGGCCTTCGACTTCTTGAGCGTCACGGCGGCGCAGACGCCGCCGCCGAGAAGTATCAGGGCGGCGGTGCCGAGGGTTTCGCCGACGAAGATGTCGCCGTTGGAGAACGCGGACACAGAGACTCCCTTGTCCATATGGCCCGGAGATGAGGGTGGGGGCAGGCGACCGGACGATCACTGTGCGGGTGAGCGCTGTGTGGGAGTGATCGGCTCGGCCATCGTTCGACATTGTCGACCGTCATGCGGAAGCTTCCTCCCCAGGTCGCCCCCACGTCAAGGGCGGGTTACGCAGCTGTGACCCTTCGCTCGAAGTTACCCATCGGGGAACGCCAAATATGGACAAAACGCTAAGGCGCGGACAGGCATCCCGCCTGTCCGCGCCTCAGCGTGACCATGTCTTCCGATGTGAATCCGGTCGGGTCCGGGCCCGGTCCGCGCCCGGCCCACCCCCGCCGGACGCGGCTCAGAACCGCCCGGCGCCCAGATCCCGCGAGATCGCCCGCGCCGCGCTGCGCACCGAGGCGACCAGCGACGGTCTGACGAACCCGTCCTCACAGACCCGCTCCACCGCGCCGCTGATGCAGACCGCGCCCACCGGATTGCGCCGCCGGTCCTGGATCAGCGCGCCGATCGAGGCCACGCCCTCCCAGGTCTCCTCGATCGCGTCGGCCCAGCCCCGTTCGCGGGTCAGCGCCGCCTCCGCGTCCACGTCCGCCGGCTCGGTCAGGGTCCGTGAGGTGTACGCCTCCAGCTCGCCCTCGGCCAGCTCGCCGCGCGCCACCGGGTCGTACGCCAGCAGCACCTTGCCCATCGCGGTGCTGTGCAACGGCTGCATCGAGCCGACCTCCAGCACCTGCCGCGTGTCGTCCGGACGGAAGACGTGGTGCACGATCAGCACGCCCCGCTGGTGCAGCACCCCGAGGTAGACCGTCTCCCCGGCCGCCCTGGCCAGGTCGTCCGCCCAGACCAGGGCGCGCGCCCGCAGCTCGTGCACGTCCAGATAGCTCTGGCCGAGGCGCAGCAGTTCGGCGCCCAGCTGGTACTTGCCGCTCTCCGGGTCCTGCTCCACGAACCCCTCCTGCTGGAGGGTCCGCAGGATGCCGTGCGCGGTGCCCTTGGCGAGACCCAGCGCCGTCGCGACCTCGGACAGGCCCAGGCGGCGTTCGCCGCCGGCCAGCAGGCGCATGATGGCGGCGGCCCGGGAAAGCGACTGGATCGGGCCGGGCATTCGGTACCTCCGCGCTGACAGGCGGTCGACAATGTCGACCGCAGTGGTAACGCCACGAGTCTGCCAGTCCACCCCCGGTCCGTGCACCTTCCCCCTCGGTAACCGGCGCTCAGGGCCGGCCGTGCGCCCGCTCCGCCGCCCGCTCCGGTGTCGGCTCCGCCGCCAGCTCCGCCGCCAGTGCGGCGATCCCGTCCGGTCCGACCCGGCAGCAGCCGCCCATCAGCCGGGCGCCGTCCGCCAGCCAGCGGGCCACCCGCCCACGGCCCCCGGCCGCCCCTGTCGCCCGGAACGTCGGCTCCCCGCGCCACTCCCGGGCCCCCGCGTCCCAGCTCTCGCCGCTGTTCGGATACACCACCACCGGTTTGCCGGTCACCCGCGCCGCCAGCGCCACCGCCCGGTCGGCATCCTGCGGCGTACAGCAGTTCACCCCCACCGCCACCACCTCGTCGGCCTCCGCGGCCAGGGCGAACGCCTCCGCCAGCGGCTGGCCGGCCCGGGTCCGGCCGCCCACCACGCTGTACGACAGCCAGGCCGGTACACCCAGCCCGCGCACCGCCCGCAACAGGGCCCGCGCCTCGTCCGCGTCCGGCACCGTCTCCAGCGCCAGCACGTCCGGCCCGGCCGCCACCAGCGCCTCCAGCCGGGGCCGGTGGAACGCCTCCAGCTCGTCCTGGCTCAGCCCGTACCGCCCCCGGTACTCCGACCCGTCCGCCGGCACCGCCCCGTACGGGCCCACCGACGCCGCCACCCAGCGCGGCCGGTCCCCGGCCGACTCCTCCGCTGCCGCGGCGCGGGCCAGCTCCACGCCGCGCGCCAGCAGCCGCCCGGCCTCCGCCCGGCCCACCCCGCGCCGGGCGAACCCCTCGAAGCTCGCCTGGTAGCTCGCCGTGATCGCGACCTGCGCCCCCGCCGCGAAGTAGGCCCGGTGCGCGGCGACCAGCGCCTCGGGCGCGTCCGCCAGCAGCCGCGCCGACCAGAGCCCGTCCGACAGATCGTGCCCGGCGGCCGCGAGCTGGTTGGACAGTCCGCCGTCCAGCACCAGCGGACCGGCGGCCAGCGCGGCGGCGAAGCCGGCCGGACCGGGAACCGGGGGAGTGACGGGCATGGCGGCCTCCTGGGGCGACGTCGTTCCTGCTCACAGCCTAGGAGCGCGGCGGCGGGCGGCCGCCCGGAAAACCATTTGCCGCAGAGACAAGGGATCGCTACGTTGTGCTCAGCCCGAGAACGACAAGGACGGGCGGGCCCGACCGGGAGAGGAGACCGCCATGGCCGCACAGCCACCCCACGGCGGGGGCGCCGAGCAGGAGTGGCTCGCCTCCTACGACCCGCGCGCCTACACCCCGGTCGCGGTCACGGTCGACGTCGTCGCCCTGACGCTGCGCCACGGCGGCCTGCACGTCCTGCTCGTCGAGCGCGCCGCGCCGCCCTACCAGGGGTACTGGGCGCTGCCGGGCGGCTTCCTGAAGGCCGGGGAGGAGGGTCTCGACGAGGCCGCCGCCCGCGAGCTCGCCGAGGAGACCGGCCTGCACGGCACCGCCGACGCCGAGGCCGCCCTCAGCCGGATCCACCTCGAACAGCTCGGTACCTACGGAACCCCCCTGCGCGACCCGCGGATGCACGTGGTCTCGGTCGCCTACCTCGCGTTCGCCCCCGACCTGCCCGACCCCCAGGCCGGTACGGACGCGGCGTCCGCCGCCTGGCACCCCGTCACCACCCTCGATCTCCGGCCGCCCGGCGGCCGGTCCCCAGCAGCCGGTGTGCCCGCCGACACCCACGGGGGTGGCGTCGACGGGCACACCGGCCACCCTCCCGCCCCCCACACCGGGGCCGAGGGGCCCGCCCCCATCGCGTCGGTCCCCATCGCGCTGGCCTTCGACCACGCGCGCATCCTGGCCGACGGCCTCGACCGCGCCCGCGCCAAGATCGAGTACAGCCCGCTGGCCACCGCCTTCCTCCAGTACGACTTCACCATCCCCGAGCTGCGCGCCGTCTACGAGGCCGTCTGGGGCGAGAAGCTCCACCCGGGGAACTTCCACCGCAAGGTGCTCTCCGTCCCCGGCTTCGTCGAGAGCACCGGCACCACCACCGAGCGCGGCGGCGCCCGCGGCGGCCCCCGGGCCCGCAACTACCGCGCCGGCGACGCCCAGCTCCTCCACCCGGCACTGCTCCGCCCCACCCACGAGGACGGGCTCCGCTGACCGGCCCCGCCGCCCATGTCCACGGACCGCGATCCACCGCAGGCCCTCGCGGCACTACCATCCGGCCATGACCACTCAAGAGGTGAGCAGGACGAGCAACCGGCCCAACTCCCACTGCCACTGGTGCGGCACGCCCTACCCGTCAGGTACCGAGGCCTGGCCCCGCACCTGCCCCGGCTGCGCCGAGATCAGCTACCGCAATCCACTGCCCGTCGTGGTCACCCTCCTCCCGGTCACCCAGGAGAGCGGTGAGCGGAGCCTCGTCGTCATCCGCCGCACCATCGAGCCCGGCTACGGCGAACTCGCCCTGCCCGGCGGCTACGTCGACTACGGCGAGAGCTGGCAGCAGGCCTGCGTCCGCGAACTCCGCGAGGAGACGGGCATCCTGGCCGACGCCGCCGACATCACCCTGGTAGCCACCGACTCCGACACCAACGGCGGCTTCCTCTGCCTCTTCGGCCTGCTGCCCGGCCGCCCGCTCGCCGAACTGCCGCCCTCCAGGCCCACCGACGAGACCGACGGCTGGCAGCTCTCGACCCCCGAGACCCCACTCGCCTTCGCCTTCCACACCCGGGTCTCCCGCGCCTGGTTCAACGGCGAGTTCACCCGCCGCTGACCGGCCGCTGACCAGCCCGCGCACCCCCGGGGCAGACCCTGGCGCACCGGCCGATCACATGGCAGGGTCTGCACCGACAGCCCCAACCGGACGGGCCCTGCCACAAGCACTCCCGTCCCATCCACCGGCCGGGAGACCACCACCGTGAGCACCCCATCCCAGGATCAGCCGCTCTGGCGCCCCAACCCCGCTCGCGCCGCCGCCACCAACCTCGTGGCCTTCCAGGCCTGGGCCGCCGAACACCACGGCGCACCGGCCGCCCCCCTCGCCCCCGCTGACGACGACCAGCAGGCCGCCCGGCGCTACGCGGATCTGCACACCTGGTCCACTGAGGACCTCGACCGCTTCTGGACCGCCGTCACCCAGTGGTTCGACGTCCGGTTCACCCGGGCACCCGAGGCAGTCCTCGCCGACCCGGCCATGCCCGGCGCCCGCTGGTTCCCCGGGGCCCGCCTCAACTACGCCGAGCACGCCCTGCGCGCCGGCGAACCCGGCCCCGACGGCCGGCCGAGCGCCAACGCCGACCGCCCGGCCGTCCTCCACCTCGACGAGACCACCGAGCAGCCCGTCGTCCTCACCTGGGCCGAACTCCGCCGCCAGGTCGGCTCGCTGGCCGAGGCACTCCGCGCCCAGGGCATCGGCCCCGGCGACCGGGTCGGCGCCTACCTGCCGAACATCCCGCAGGCCGCCGTCGCCCTCCTCGCCACCGCCGCCGTCGGCGCCATCTGGACCAGCTGCGCCCCCGACTTCGGCGCCCGCAGCGTCCTCGACCGGCTCCAGCAGATCGAACCCGCCGTCCTCTTCGCCGTCGACGGCTACCACTACGGCGGCAAGGACCACGACCGCACCGAGGTCGTCGCCGAACTCCGCCGCGAACTCCCCACGCTGCGCACCGTCGTCCACGTCCCCGTGCTCGGCGCACCCGCCCCCGACGGCGCCCTGCACTGGGACGACCTGGTCGCCCACGACGTCGAGCCGGTCTTCGAGGCCGTCCCCTTCGACCACCCGCTCTGGGTCCTCTACTCCTCGGGCACCACCGGCCTGCCCAAGGCCATCGTCCAGAGCCAGGGCGGCATCCTGGTCGAACACCTCAAGCAGGCCGGCCTCCACCTCGACCTCGGCCCCGGCGACCGCTTCCTCTGGTACACCTCCACCGGCTGGATGATGTGGAACTTCCTCCTCGCCGGCCTGCTCACCGGGTCCACGATCGTCACCTACGACGGCAGCCCCGGCCACCCCGACACCGGCGCCCTCTGGTCCGTCGCCGCCCGCACCGGCGCGACCGTCCTCGGCACCTCCGCCGCCTACGTCATCGCCAGCCGCAAGGCCGACCTCCACCCCGGCCGCGACCTCGACCTCTCCGCCGTCCGCTGCATCGGCACCACCGGCTCCCCGCTCCCGCCCGACGGTTTCCGCTGGATCTACGACGAGGTCAAGGAGGACGTCTGGCTCGCCTCGGTCAGCGGCGGCACCGACGTCTGCTCCTGCTTCGTCGGCGGCGTCCCGACCCTCCCGGTCCACCTCGGCGAGATCCAGGCCCGCTGCCTCGGTGCCGCCGTCGAGTCCTGGGACGTCCACGGCCGCCCGCTCACCGACGCCGTCGGCGAACTCGTCGTCACCAAGCCCATCCCGTCCATGCCCACCGGTTTCTGGAGCGACCCGGACGGCATCCGCTACCACGACAGCTACTTCGAGATGTACCCCGGCGTCTGGCGCCACGGCGACTGGATCACCGTCACCTCCCGCGGCACCGTCGTCATCCACGGCCGCTCCGACTCCACCCTCAACCGCCAGGGCGTCCGGATGGGCTCCTCCGACATCTACGAGGTCGTCGAGCGCCTCCCGGAGATCGCCGAATCCCTGGTCATCGGCGTGGAGGAGCCCGAAGGCGGCTACTGGATGCCGCTGTTCGTCGTCCTCGCCCCCGACGCGACCCTCGACGACGACCTCATCGGCCGCATCCGCACCACGCTGCGCACCGAACTCTCCCCGCGCCACGTCCCCGACGAGGTGATCGCCGTCCGGGGCCTGCCGCACACCCTGACCGGCAAGCGGATCGAGGTCCCGGTGAAGCGCCTGCTCTCCGGCACCCCGCTGGAGCAGGCGGTCAACCCCGGCTCCGTCGACAACCTCGAACACCTGCGCTTCTTCGAACAGCTCGGCCGGGACCGCCGCGGGTAGCCCCGCGTACGGCGAAGGGGCGTCTCCACCACCGCGGTGGTGGAGACGCCCCTTCGCCGTACGCGCTGCCCGGCCTGCCAGGCCTACTCGCCCGACAGCACCTGCTGCGCCGCGGCCCGCGCCTCCTCGGCGCTGTCCGCCGCCCGGGCCGCCTCGGCCGCCCGACGGCACTGCGCCAGCGTGTACTTGGCCAGCGTGGCCCGCACATAGGGGATCGACGCCGAGCCCATCGACAGGCTGGTGACGCCCAGACCGGTGAGGACCACGGCCAGCAGCGGGTCGGAGGCAGCCTCACCGCAGACGCCGCAGCTCTTGCCGGTGGCCTGCGCGGCCTCGGCCGAGAAGGCCACCAGGTCCAGCAGCGCCGGCTGCCACGGGTCCTGCAGCCGGGCCAGCGCACCGACCTGGCGGTCGGCGGCGAAGGTGTACTGCGCGAGGTCGTTGGTCCCCAGCGAGAGGAACTCCACCTCCCGCAGGATCGCCCGCGCCCGCAGCGCGGCCGACGGGATCTCCACCATCGCGCCGAACTTGGCGGCCAGCCCGGCCTGGCGACACGCGTCCGCGAAGTCCTTGGCGTCCTTGCGGTCGGCCACCATCGGCGCCATCACCTCAAGGTGCACCGGCAGCCCCTCGGCGGCCTTCGCCAGCGCCCGCAGCTGGGCCTGCATCACCTCGGGGTGCTCCAGCAGCGTGCGCAGACCACGCACCCCCAGCGCCGGGTTGGGCTCGTCGGCCGGGGTCAGGAAGTCCAGCGGCTTGTCCGCGCCCGCGTCCAGCGCCCGGACGACGACCCGGCCCTCCGGGAACGCCTCCAGCACCTTGCGGTACGCCTCGACCTGCTTCTCCTCGCTGGGAGCCTTCGCCGAGTCGTCCAGGAAGAGGAACTCGGTGCGGAACAGGCCCACGCCCTCCGCCCCGGCCTCCAGCGCGGCCGGCAGGTCCGCCGGGCCGCCCACGTTGGCGAGCAGCGGCACCCGGTGACCGTCCGAGGTCTGCCCCGGACCGGAGGAGGCGGCCAGCGCGGCCTTGCGCTCCGCGGCGATCGCGCGCAGCTCGTCCTGCTTCTCCTGCGACGGCTCCACCAGCACATCGCCGGAGCCGCCGTCCACCGCGACCACGGTGCCCTCGGCGACGTCGGTCGCGTTCGGCAGGGCGACCACGGCGGGCACGCCCAAGGCCCGGGCCAGGATGGCGCTGTGGCTGGTCGGCCCGCCCTCCTCGGTCACGAAGCCGAGCACCAGGGTCGGGTCCAGCAGCGCGGTGTCGGCCGGCGCCAGGTCCCGGGCGAACAGGACATACGGCTCGTCGCTGTCCGGCACACCCGGCATCGGCACGCCCAGCAGCCGCGCCACGATGCGGTTCCGTACGTCGTCCAGGTCCGCGACCCGGCCGGCCAGGTAGTCACCCGCGGAGGCGAGCAGCGCGCGGTAGGCGGCGAAGGCGTCGTACACGCCGCGCTCGGCGCTGCTGCCGACGGCGATCCGGCGGGCCACATCGGCCATCAGCTCCGGGTCCTGCGCCATCAGCGCCTGGGCCTCCAGCACGGCCTGCGCCTCGCCACCGGCGAGGTTGCCGCGGGCGATCAGGTCGGCGGCGACCGCGTCGACGGCCGCCTGGGCGCGAGCCTGCTCGCGCGGGGCGTCCTCAGTCGGAATCTGGGTGGCCGGCGGCTCGAGCACCGCCGTTCCCATGTGCCGCACCTGGCCGATCGCGACCCCGTGGCTCACACCCACGCCGCGCAGCGTCTTCTCCATGTCACCTGTCTCCGCTGAGGGAAGCGGCCCCGCCGGAACCGCTGTGTGCCGGTCCGCCCCGCCGAGTGCGGCGGGGCGGGTGTGTGGGCTCGGCTTCTGTCGTGCGTGGTCTTCGCCGGCGCGCACCCGGCCCGGGCGCCGAGCGGCCCGGGAGGGAAGAAGGAAAGAGGGGAGGTCAGCTCCAGCTGAAGAGAGCGTCGCCGACGGCGACGTCTCCGTCCTCACGGACATCGCCGAGCGAGTCGGTGGCGGCCTCCAGCGCGACGATCGGCGAGATCGGCGACTTGCCCGCGGCCTCGACGGCGGCCGGGTCCCACTTGATGACGGCCTGGCCGCGGGTCACCGTGTCGCCCTTGTTGACGAGCAGCTCGAAGCCCTCGCCGTTCAGCTGCACGGTGTCGATGCCGAGGTGGGTCAGCACACCGTGCCCGTCCGCGTCCACGACGACGAACGCGTGCGGGTGCATGGAGACCACGACGCCGTCCACCGGAGCAACGGCCTCGGTCGGCCGGCGCACCGGGTCGATCGCGGTACCGGGACCGACCATCGCGCCGGAGAAGACGGGGTCGGGCACGCCGGCGAGCCCGACGACCCGGCCGGTCAGCGGCGACGTCACAGTGGTCATGGTTGAGCCTCCCAAGTGCGCAGAACAGCGAGCGGCCGCAGGCAGCGGCAGGACATCGGCTGAAGCCTAGATCATGTCAACTTCGGACATCTGCTGACATTCCCGGGCGAAGGGCCAGGCCCAATCCGCCCCTACCGGCCCGTCCGCCACAGAGAGCGACGACTGCCGGGGCGTCAGGCCGACGTCCCATCGACCGGTAGTGGTCTAGTCCTCTGGGTCGATGTGCCGCACTCTACAGGCATCTTGGCGAACCGGGACCATTGCTGTATATGCTCGCGAGAGCAACAAATCATGCTCCGGGCGGGTGACGCTCGGTGTGGCTCGATTCGCGCTCCGGTCGGCTACCCGCTATGGTTGGCCGAGTCGCCGCAAGTCGGCGGTTAACACCAGATTTCAGATGTGAAAAGTACCGGTTAAGCGCCGGGAAACGGATCTGCTAAGCTGGGAACACGAAAGAATGAAGCGCCCGGAGGGCCCGCTGGAAGGCGGCCTGAAGGAAGTGTCCGTTCCTTGAGAACTCAACAGCGTGCCAAAAGTCAACGCCAGATATGTTG
>NZ_JBIVRD010000025.1:0-142075 GCF_044755565.1 Kitasatospora sp. NPDC092286
GGATCAGGCTGCCCTCAGCTCCACCGTCCTGCTGCGACAGGATCAGCGGCGAAGGCCTCTCACCTCCACTCGAACCACAGCGCCTCACGGCGCACCCACGACCTCCGGCACACGGTGGCGACCCTCCTCCTGGAACAGGGCGTCGAACTCGTCGTCATCAAGGAGCTGTTGGGTCATGCTCACATCGGCGTCACCGCGACTGTGTACGCCCACGTCCGACTCCGGCTCCAGCGCGACGCCATCGACCTCCTCGGCAACGCCCTCCGGACCCCGGCCCACCCCGCCGACGGCGATGAACCACCCGTTTGTGCAGCACCCGTCCGCTGACGTTGCCGTCAACTACTGCCGTCAGCAGCCCAGAAAGGCCCACCAATACCCCTTGGTGGGCCTTTCTGAATGAGCCGAACAGTATCAAGAACCTTCAGGATCCGTCGGAGCCACGAGTGCCGAAGGGGAAGTTAATCACCCCGGAGCGCACCCTCTCGCCGACGATACCTACGGAAACTAATTCTGCCAACCGATCCCACGGCGCACAGCGACTCGCTTGCACACAACAAAACCCTTATGAGTGGCATCTGAAACCTCAAGGTTCATGAACCCGCGTTCGTAGCGGCCTGGCGCTTGCAAGAAGCCATCCATTTCCGATGCATCGGCCGCAACCGCCACGGTGAGCCTTTTATAGTCGGACGCAAGCTTCATTCCGATCACGGAGGTAAAGACGACATCTACATAATGATCGTAATCCTCACCGGGACGCCCGCGCAGGACGAGCGTTCGATGTGACTTGCTGTATGACCACAGCTGGAAAGGGTGCTCCAGGTCCAGCGGTAGCGATTCATTGCCTTCTGGCATCTCTCGAATACCTTCCACCCTACTAAGGCTTCGCGAAGGGATTGCTGCCGTTTGCCCACTGGACGCGTGCTTGCACCTCGGGCGGAGCGGCCTTAATCATTGCTAGCTCCCAGGCAGTCAAATCTGACGCATACGGGTTTTTCAGGTTTGCAGTCTCGGCCCACTGGGCAGGGTTTCTGATCCCTTCAAGGTTGAAATGGATAATTGTTGTGCTATCAGGCTTCAGTGCAGCCCTAACAACAGATTCGAAGTCTTCCCAGTGGTCGTAGTACTGTGCACCCTTGCTGTCAGCAAAATCCTGCAAAGCGTAACGGTTTGAATCGGTCTTCGTCAGCCCCAACGCGATGGCCGTGGGGCAGCCATCCGTATTGTGAACCAATACTGGCGTGGTCCCGGCGAGTACATAGTACGTGTGCTACGCGACCCCTCTCCACCTGCCTTTTCGCAGGTCAACGGTGGTTTGACGGTCCGTTGGTGTCCGTGGATGTGCGCCGAAGTCCGTGGTTGTTGCCGTCGCTACTGCCGTCAGAGGTGTAGACCAGTTGTGCTGTCATCGGCTGCGCGCGTGATCCTACTGCCACGCTCCGGGCTCGGCACGGACGATGGTGTGGGTGGTCTGCCGATAGGACTGGTGGCCGGTCTGCGCGCAGTGTCCGGCGATCCAGCGCGTCAGGTCATCGGGGGTGTGCATCTCGCCGGACGCGGCCGCGCAGTCCTGTTCTTCGCCGGTGACGCAGAGCGCCTCGAAGGTCGGCAGCGCCAAGGGGTCCGGGTCGGTGGTCACGTTGTACTCGCGGAACCGGTAGCGGGTGGTCGTCCCCATCAGTGTGGTCCTTTGCCTCTGTCGCGTCATCGGGTCTCGAAGGTCTACCGCCGTGGTGGTGTCGCGGACTTGGCCATCAGTTGTGCTCGTCAGGCCGGGCACCCTCGGTCGCCTCCTGTGGGGCGCGGATGCGCTGCCCGCGCGAGTCCGCGATTCTGAGCACGTCCGACAGGGCCTCGGTCAGGCGGCAGGCCAGCCAGCGGTATTCGACGGCCGGCCGTACGGGCGCACCAGGTGCCAGGACGCCTCGGGCGTACTCCAACAGTTCCTCACCCATGCTGATCTGCACCGTTTCGATGTCGTCGGCGAGGGTCGAGAGGTACCCCCTACCGTCGGTGCTCAGGTAGCAGGGGTTCCCGTCCGGGGAGGTCCACGGGAGCAACCGAGGCCCCTCCCCTGCAGACTCCGCACTCCGATGAGGCAGGCGTTCCGCTTGGCTGCTGTTCTGGTTCATCGTGCCCGCCCGTGGTCGGCTCCGCTGTGGCTGTTGATCAGGGTCCCCTTTGGCGCGAACCTTGCGGAGTAGCCAGCGTGTCTGCCTCCGTGTCTGCCAAGCTGGCTTGGTGCGGGAGACGGTCGGGGAACTGGTCAGGCGGCTGCGCCTGGCGCGCGGTTGGAGTCAGCGGCGGCTGGCCGAGGCGCTGGCCGATGCTGCTCCTGAGCGCGTTCCTCCGACGCGCAACGACGTGTCCCGCTGGGAGATCGGCACGCGGTCCCCCCGGGCGTGGCTGCCCTTCCTCGCCCTGGTGCTGGAGGTGCCGCGCGAGCTGCTGGAAGCGGCGAAGGCAGTCCAGCCCCCCAAGTCCGTGCCGCGTGCGCTGACCGTCGCCGACTTCCTGCCCGAGAGCGACCCGCTGTCCGCGCTGACGGCGCGAACTGGTCGCCGGATCGGTGCCGGGCAGGTTACCGACCTGGCCCGGCGGGTGCACGGGCTCCGGCTGGCCGACGATGTGGTGTACGGGAAGGACCTGATCGCCCCGGCCCTGCGGGAACTGCGGACGGCGGTCACGCTCTACCGCGAGGGCACCCACACCGAGCAGGTGGGCCGTGAACTGCTACGGACGATTGGCGAGTTGGCGCAGATCGCCGGTTGGGTCGCCTCCGACGCGGGCGAGCATGCCGAGGCCGAGCGGATCTACCAACTCGGGATCAGTGCCGCCCGTGCCGCCGGGGACGGGGTGCTGTCGGGGAACGTGGCGGGTTCGCTGGCCTACCAGTGGAGCAACACCGGACGCCCCCGCGACGCGGTGGACCTGGCTGCCGCCGCAGTGGCAGAGGCCGGCCCCGATGCTCCGGCGAAGGCCCGCGCGCTGTACCTGGACCGGGTGGCCTGGGCGCACACCCGCGCCGGCCAGGACCGCGCAGCGATGACCGCGCTCGGGGAAGCCGGCGAGGCCCTGGCCAAGGACTCGGCCGGTACCGAGTCGCCCTCGTACCTGTACTGGATGGACGCTGGGGAACTCCAGGTCATGGAGGCCCGCGTCTACACCGAGCTGCACCGGCCGCTTCGCGCCGTACCGCTGCTGACGGACGTCCTGGGTCGTTATGACGCCAGTCACGCGAGGGAGTTGGCGCTGTACCTGTCCTGGCTGGCCGTGGCCTACGCCGACGCGAACGAGCCCGAGGCCGCAGCCGGGACCGCCGGCCGGATGCTCTCCCTGGGGCAGAGCGGCAGCGAACGCACCACCGAGCGCGCACGGATCGTCCTGGACCGGTTGCGAGCGTTCCGCGACGTTCCCGAAGTCGCCGAGCTGCTGGCGTCCTGATCGTCCCGATCGCGCGGGGGGCGAGTTCGGACTGCTGCTTGCGGGCGTCTCGGCACTCGGCGGGCTTGCGCACGGTGTGGTCGCTCGGCACAGGAGCGGTCGTGGGTCGGCGGGGAGCCTGCGCTGCGGAGCCGGGGCGGCGTCGGACACCGCCCTCGGCGGGCCCGGCGGTGGAAACGGAGGGTCGGACCCCTGGCCGACCCTGTGCCCGCGATCCGACCGTAGGACGGTCGCAGGCGACAACTTGCTCCGCGACGCGGGCAAGGAGTCCATAGGACACAACTTGCTCCGACCCTGGGCGGTGCTGGGGTAAGCAGCGCTTACCCCACAACTTGCTCCCACCGGGCACCAGTCGCCCCCCGCTCACGACCTGGTGGACCACTGTTCGCCGACACCCGTGAAGACCTCGGGGCCAGTCAGCCCTGGGTCGGTCGGCGACGGCGGGCCACCTCCAGCGGGCGGAGCCCGCCTTGAACCTCGTAGAGAAAATCTGGACGCACAGCTCCAGCCCCGGGTCTCCAGCCCCTGGCCGTCCAGGGGCCGGCGGGTCAGCGGCCTCGCTCGGTGCCGCCCGCTTCCAGGGCTTCGACGCGGGCACGCAGGGCGGTGAGCTGATCAAGCATCTCGGCCAGTGCCAGCTCCAGCGCCTCGACGCGCGCCGCCGTCCCTCCGACGGGCGTGTTCCCCGCCTCCCCGTCACCTGAGTCACCGTCGGCGTCGGGGTGGGCGACAAAGGCTCCCTTGCCGGGCCGGGAGATCGCGTAGCCGTCCTGCTTCAGCAGGGCCATGGCCTTCTGCACGGACAGGCTGGAGGCCCCGTACTCCGCCATCAACACGGCCTGCGTCGGCAGCGCATCCCCCGGCTTCAGCCCACCAGAGCGGATCCGCTCCCGCAGGGCCTCGGCGATGACCTCGAACGTCAGCAGCACCGTGCCGCCCGCCGGTCTACGCCCCCGCCGCCCCACCGTCACCACAGGTCACCCCGCCCTCTCTGCGCCATTACCACCGAAACTCGGCCCGTCCAAACCGGAAAACCAGGCCACAGTACCCGCATCCGAACCACCCACCGAAACAGATGAGGAGGGATGCACTTGAATGCGCCCTTGAAGCGATGCTACCTTCACGCACCGCCGGTGAACACCACCGCTGACCAGGCCAGACGCCCCCCGGCCCACCGCCCGCGCCCGCCGTTCCCTCGCGCGCCGGCCACTCGGTTCACCTCTCCTCTTCTCCCGACTCCTGCCGGAGGTCTGTCCCCATGCCCGCACAGCTCCAACTCCTCTCCCCCGCAACCACCTCCGCTGCGGCTAACGGGGCGTCCGCCGCACCGGCGCTCGCCAGGAGCGCCGACACGTCCGCGAACAGGGACTCGGCGCTGGAACGCCGGGGTCGCCTGACGGCCCGGTTGGCCAAGCTCGCCGCCGCCGGTTACTTCGCGCCCCTGGCCCGGCAAGTCGGCTCGCTGGGCGGCTGCGCCCGCCCGATACGCATGACAGGGCACCGCACCCGCCTCGATGCTGCCACCGGGCAGATCCTCGACCACTTCGACACCCGCCATCTGCCCGCCGGCGAACTCCTGGTGCGCTGCGGCAACCGCCGCACCACCCGCTGCCCGGCCTGCTCGAACGTCTACCGCTACGACACTTACCAGCTCATCGCCGCCGGACTACGCGGCGGCAAGACCGTCCCCACCAGCGTCTCCACCCACCCCCGCGTCTTCGCCACCCTCACCGCCCCCGGCTTCGGCCCCGTCCACAACCAACCCAGCACCACCCCCTGCACCTGCGGCACCCGGCACACCGACGGCGACCCCCTCCTCGGCACCCCGCTGAACCCGCAGCGGTACGACTACACCGGCGCGGTGCTATGGAACGCCCACGCACCCGCTCTGTGGGCCCGCTTCACCACCCACCTGCGGCGCGAGATCGCCCACGCCGCCGGACTGACCCAACGCACCCTGCGCCACCACGCCACGCTCTCCTACGCCAAGGTCGCCGAATACCAGAAGCGCGGCCAGATCCACTTCCACACCGTCATCCGCATCGACGGACCCACCGGCCCCGCAAGCACCCCGCCTGCCTGGGCCACCACCGCGCTCCTCGACCACGCCGTCCGCGCCGCCGCGAAGCGGGCCCGCGTCCAGCGCCAGCACCGCTCCGCGTCCGGAGAGACCGACGGGATGCAGCCGCCGGAGTCCACGGTGTTCCGCTTCGGCCGACAGATCGACGTCCGCGCGATCCGCAGCACCGACTTCACCGGCGACGCCCCCGTCACCGACCGCCACGTCGCCGCCTACATCGCCAAGTACGCCACCAAGGGCGCCGAAACCACCACCGGCACCCTCGACCGCCGACTGCGCTTCCTGGCCGAACTCGCCCAGCACGACCTCACCGACCACGCCCGCCGCATGATCCACACCGCCTGGCACCTCGGAGCTCAGCCCCAGCACACCCACCTCCGCCTGCGCCAGTGGGCCCACATGCTCGGCTTCCGAGGCCACTTCTCCACCCGCACCCGCCACTACTCCACCACCCTCACCCACCTCCGAGCAGAACGAACCACCTGGCGCACCCGCCAAGACGACGCCCAGGAGCGGGCTGGCGAGGGGCGGTCGGTCACTGACCAGCAGAGTGACCGCGCTGACCTGACCGCCGGTCACACCGACCCCGACTCCGGTCACCGCGCCGGTCAGCGCACAAAGAGCGGGCGGCGCGTCGGCACGGACACGACCATGGTGATCTCGCACTGGCAGTACACCGGAAGCGGCCTCCTGCCCGAACTCGCCCACCTCGCCGACCTCCTGGCCGCCGCACCAAAGCCCCGACCCGACCAGGCAGCCCGCCCCCGGCGGACGCGACGTGCCAGTGACCGGGCCGGTCACTCCACCAGCCCACTGACCGCACCCGTCCAGACGGAGGTGACCGGGTGACCGCCGACGCCGAGCTCCTGACCGTCCCCGAGGTCATGGCGCGCCTGAAGATCAGCCGCTCCACCGTCTACGACCTCATCCGCACCCGGCAACTCGCCTCCATCACCATCGGCCGCGCCCGCCGTATCCCCACCCACGCCCTGTACACCCTCGTCCACCACCAACTCGAACAGGCAGCCTGATGACCACCCCCGACACCAACCCCACCCCCAGCACCAGTTCTCGCAGGGCCCGCGCCAACGGCGACGGCACCGTCTACCAGCGCAAGGACGGCCGCTGGGAAGCCGCCGGATACGTGCTGGCCGTCGGCGACACCCGCAAGCGCGTCCGCGTCTACGGCACCACCCGCAAAGAGGCCCTTGCCAAGCTCACCGAGAAGATCGCCACCAGCAACCGCGGAGTCCCAGCCCCGTCCGCACAGGGCAGCGTCGCAGCGTTCCTCACCTACTGGCTGGAGACCGTCGCCGTCCACCGACTCCGCGAGAACACCCACACCCGCTACACCGCCTGCACCCGCCTCTACCTCATCCCCGGCCTCGGCAAGAAGAAGCTCTCCAAGCTCACCGCCAAGGACGTCCGTACCTGGCTCGACCAGCTCCGCACCACCTGCCAGTGCTGCGCACGCGGCCTCGACACCGCCCGCGACCAGCCCCAGTGCTGCGCCACAGGGAAGTGCTGCTCCAAGCGGCTGTCCCCGCTGACCCTGGCCTACGTCCACTCCGTGCTCAAGTCCGCCCTAGAGCACGCCGTCCGCGAAGAGGAGATCCCCCGCAACGTCGCCCGCAACGTCCGCATGGGCACACCCCGACCCCGCCGCTTCGAACCCCTCACCACCCAGGAAGCCCGCGCGTTCCTCGCCGCCAAAGAAGGTCACCGGCTGAGCGCACTGTTCGAACTCGCCCTGCGCACCGGGCTCCGCAAGGGCGAACTCCTCGGCCTGCGCTGGGAAGACCTCGACCTGGCCGGCGGAACCGCCAGCATCCGCCGCACCCTCCAACGCACCAACTCAGGCGGCCTGACCGCCCTGCCGACCAAGACTCAAAGCTCAGAACGGCGGATCGCGCTGCCCACGCCATGCCTGCGCTCCCTCGAACAGCACCGCGACCAGCAGCGCCAGGAACGCGAAGCGGCAGGCACCGGCTGGCAGGACACCGGCTACGTCTTCACCCGGCCCAACGGAGCCCCCATCGAAGGGGCCACACTCACCCGACACTTCACCGCCCTGCTGCACCGGGCCAGGCTCCGTCGAATCCGCTTCCACGACCTCCGACACTCGGCGGCGACCCTCCTCCTGGAGCAGGGCGTCGAACTCGTCGTCATCAAGGAACTTTTGGGCCATGCCCACATCGGGGTGACCGCGACGGTGTACGCCCACGTCCGGCTCCGCCTCCAGCGCGACGCCATCGACCTCCTCGGCAACGCCCTGCGCGACCCCGCCACCCGGCCCGACGACGGCGACGGCCCGCCGCTTTGTGCAGCACCCGTCCGCTGACGTTGCCGTCAACTACTGCCGTCAAGACGGCAAATCCCCCGCCGGAATCCGTTCCGGCGGGGGATTTAACTATTCCAGCTTCAACTTAAGATGGCTCGGCGCGCGAGGGCTGGCAAGTCGCCCGTAAGAATCGCCAGAAAACGGCCCGCCAATTCCTACCTCGCCCCTCATTTCGCGTCATCCATCGGTCTATCGCTCGATCACGTCGAGAGCTATCCGATTTGCTCCTACATCGAGCGTGCGAAGATTTCCACTTCCCCCAGAAGGGAGGCTTCCCGCTCGGACTTCGGGGCAATCACAACCCCTCCGCGCTCCAATATGACGAGGGATGTGAGTAGCACACCGCGCATTAGGCCATGCTGAACTGGGTGTCGCGTCGAGGCATAGCATTCGAGCAAGCCATCGACGAACTGCCGAAATACCTGCACGTTCACAGTGCACGTATCATCATCCGACGGCGTCAACCCAGTCGGGCGCTGGACCAGCTCAGCTGCAGCCTCCGCGAAAGACAGGTACCACTTTCCAATCCGGAGAGAGGGATCCCATACGGTTTCGCCGGAAACCTCGAAATAGTAGCTCATTGAGCGAACTCCAGCCTGATATCCACACCAGGATTCGCCTGCCGCAGATTATCAATGTGTGATTCAAGCGCAGATCGGAAGCGAGGATCAATCGAAGGATTAGTCAGCCGGAAACCGATGGGAGCATTTTCATATCCAGGCATGTACTGGCGAGCCTCGATGTACTTCTTCAGCTTCCCGTCAATCTGCTTCGAAATCCATGCGTCGTCGCCATATAGTGCGCTCTTCTCTTCCCAGAGCACACCCCCGCCGACGTGATCAATATCGGTGATCCTATTTCCGGTCGTTGGGTGATACACATCGTAATCCCGCTCACCCTCAAGCAGTCCACAGCCCGGTCCAGTGTTATGAACGAGCACCGGCGTATTCCCAGCCAGTACATAGTACGTGTGGAGGTCGGCGACGGTGAGGTTGTAGGCGGGCTGGGGGTTGGTGCGGTAGGTGCGGGTGGCAGTGACGGTAAGGGTGCTGCCGTCGGGGGTGAGGAGCTGGTGGCCGACCGCGAGTTCGCCGGCGTTGGTCCAGCGTTCGGTGGTGGTGTCCCAGTAGGGGTGGTGGTAAGTGGAGGTGAGAACAGCCTGGTCCGGCCGGTCTACCGGGTCGGTGGCGCCGACGGGGGCGAGAGTGAGGTCGGTGAAGCTCTCGTCGTCGGGGGTGAGGATGGTGTCGGTGACGGGCTTCGCAGCAGTCTCGCCGGTCTGCGGGTCGGTGGCGGCGACGAGGTCGCCCTCGGTGAGCTCCTCAATGGGCTTGGCACTGCCGTCGGCGAGCAGGACGAGGGTCCCCGGGGGGAAGCTCTTGCACGCCCGCCTGGCCGCGGTCAGGGCGTCGCCGGTCGCCCCCTTGGCATTGCTCCGCGGGTTGACGCCGATCGGACTGTCGGCCTGAGTGGAGACCATCTCCTCCAGGGCGAGGCCCGCGCACTCCAGCACCATCGCCGCGCAGACCGGTACGGCCGCGACGGCCAGGGAGACGAAGGAGACGGAGTAGACGATCCCGCAGGTGACCTTGGTGTCGCAGCCCCGCGAGTTGGGGTTGTTGAGGGGGTAATTGCCGAGGAGCAGCTCCGGCTGGCTGCCGGCCGCCGGGGTGCTGGACCCCGTACTGCCGGACGGCCCGCAGTTGTACCGCATGCCCATGGCGTAGATGCAGCCGCTGTCTTTGCTCTTCGCCTTGGTGGTGGTGCCGCCCTTGCCGTTTCCATTGCTGATCGTGGTGGCGATGTACTGCTGGGTCTTCAGGTTGGACTGGTGGTATTCCCAGCTGGAGGTCTGTTCGGCGCACTGGAGGGTGGCGCAGAAGCTGGCCGGGGCGAACGGCTCCGGGGCGCGCGGGCTGTAGTGACCGCCGCCGCAGCGTCCTTCCTTGCAGTCGTCGATGATCAGACCGCTGGCGTCGCTGTGATTGACGGGGTCGTTGTTGGCGTACGCGTACGCGTTCCACTGCTGCGGGTCGGCGGGGTCGAGCAGCGGGTCGGGGCTGATGAAGCGGCCGGTGGCGGGATCGTAGTGGCGGGCTCCCAGAGTGGTGAGCCCGGTGGTGTCGTCCTTGGTGCCGCCGACGAAGCCCTTGCCGCCGGCCCAGCTGTCCGGTGTCGGCGGGGTGCCGCGGACGTTGCCGAAGGGGTCGGTGGGCCGACGGGTGACGGTCTGGCCGGGGTTGCAGGCGATCTGCACGCCGTTGGTGCCGTGCGGGTCGGCGGCCTGGACGAAGAGCGTGCCGCCGCCGATCGGCGCGGTGACCCTGGTCAGCGAGAGGCCACCGGGGGCTCCGATGTAGCGGACGTTGCTCATCGACCCGGACGCGGTGTCCAGGGTGAGCTGGTCGGTGGTGAGCAGGAGGGTGCTCTTGCCGGGGTTGCGGCGGACGAGCAGGTTGCCCTCGGCGTCGTAGATGTAGCCGTTGGCGCTCGCCTGCTCGGTCTTGGTGAGCGTCGTCAGCTTGCCCTGGTTGTCCCAGGCAAGGCTGGTGGTGCCGCCGGTCTCGGTGATGGCGGTGGTGTTGCCGGCCGCGTCGTACTGGTAGCCGGTGGTCCTCGTGCCGGTGGGCGAGGTTGTGGTGGAGCGGAGCAGGGCGTGGGGCCCGCCGGTGCCGCCGCCGGTGTTGGCGGCGGTCGTCGGGCTGTTGACGGTGCCCGCAGGACCGAAGGTCTGGGTGGTGACGGCGTCCTTGGTGCTGTCACCACCCAGGTCGTGCTGGGTCAGGCTCTTACGATTGCCGGTGGCGTCGTAGGTGTAGCTCTGCCAGTACGGGTTCGGGCCGCCCACCGTCCGGCCGCCGGCAGCCGCTGCCGGGCCGGAGCCGTTGTTGCAGCCGCCGAGCCCGGGCACGCTGGTGCCGCCGCCGGTGCCGTGCTTGACGCCGGTGGAGTCGGTCCAGTCCGCCACCGTGTGCACGCCGCCGGTGTCGGTCCACGCCTGGGTGAGCCGGCCGAGGTGGTCGTAGGTGAAGCACTGGGTGTCGGTGACGGAGGCGGTCTGCAGGTCGGTGACCGAGGTCAGCCGGCCTGAGGGTGTGTAGGTGTAGCCGGTCTGCGAGACCGCCACCGTCCCGGACTGCTTGTCTACGAGGGAGTTGACCACCCGCCCGGTCGCCCAGTCGTACTGCTGGGTGGAGACCACCTGGGTGCCGTAGTCGCCCACCGTGGTGCGGACCGGGCGGCCCAGCGCGTCGTAGGCGACGGCCTTGACCAGGGCCTGTTCGCCACTCATCGCGCCGGTGAGCAGGCCGGTGTCGGTGTAGGAGTAGGTGAGCGTCTCGGCTGGCAGGCCGCCGGCCGCGGGCACGCTCAGGGCCGCGAGCGCGCCGGTCACCGGCTTGTAGGTGGTACTGGTGGTGTAGGTGCCGGCCAGCGCGCCCTCGGCAGCCGGGATTGTCACCGCCGTGCCCAGCGGCCGGTACACGGTGTCGTACCCGGTCACCGCCTTGGTGTACGCCGGACCGGCCGCCCCTGCGGTGTACCGGGTCGACGACGTCAGCTGCCCCTTCGCGAGCGTGTCGTACACGAAGCCGGTCAGCTGGTTCGTGGGAGACACGCTGCCGGAGTACTCGGCGGTCTTACGTCCCAGGAGGTCGAAGGTGTTGACGACGGTGCGTCCGCGCGCGTCCGTCGTCCGCTCGACGCGGGAGTTCACGTCGTAGCCAACGGTGCTGGATCCCGTGTCGGGGTCGTCCGCGGCGATCTGCCGTCCGCGCAGGTCGTAGCGGTAGGTCCAGGTGTTGCCTGCGGAGTCGGTCCGCCCGGCCGACTGCCCCGAGGGCGTGTACCGGTACGTCGTCACGTCCGCGTCTGCGGGGTTGCCGGTCGGCGTCGCCGTTCGGTACTGCCACAGCGAGGTGACCCGCCCCCGTGCGTCCGCGACCTGCGTTGCCGGGGCGGCGCCCTGCGGAAACGTTACATCCGTGCGGTCCGCGCCCGGGTAGGCCGTCACCGTCGCCCACTGCGCGTTCGCGTAGGAGCGGAACTCCTCTCGCACCGTCCGCCCCATGCCGTCGTACGAGATCCAGCTCTGCGCCGGCACCTGCGAGTCGTTGCCCGGCACGAACAGGTTCTTGCCCGGCAGACTCGACGCCTCGTAGTACGGCGACGACGCCTTCACTGGCCATCCGTGCGAGTCGTACGCCGTGTCGGTGATCAGTCGACCCGTCGGCTTGGCGTCCGACGTCTGCTGCGTCTGCCGTAGCCGGCCCAGGCCGTCGTACAGCTCCGTCTTCGACGAGTACGTCAGCCCGTTTCCCTGCAGCCACTCCGTCATCACTGCGGACGGACCGGTCGTGCCGTTCACGAAGTACGAGTACTTGAGGCTTGCCTTGTCGGTGGTCGAGCGGTCCGGCTCCCAGACGGCCGTCAGGCGGCCCAGAGCGTCGTGCTGCTCGGTCGTCCGGCGTCCGTTGACGTCGGTGTGGGTGAGGGCCTGGCCGCGGCCCGGGTCGTACTCAATGCGGGTGGTCCAGTCGGATCCGAGCGGGCCCGTGGTCGCGACCTGGGTGGGTAGCGCGCCGGTGGCCGGGGTGTTGGCGATCAGTGTGACCGCCGGCGTCGTGGTCGGGGCCCCGGTCCGGATGCCGTCCTTGTCGTAGGTGGAGCCGTCAGTAGTGGCGGTCCTGGTCGGCCGGCCGTACGCGTCGTAGGCCACGGTGCCGTGCAGCAGGTAGACGGGCGCGGTGCCGTCGAACCGTTCCAGGACCAGCGAACCGGTGTGGTCACCGGTTTCGCCTGCCTGCCCGAAGGGTTTGTCGTCGAAGAGTGTGCGGCTGGCGGAGATGGTGTTGGCGGGGGTCGCCGGGGTGCCGCAGGGCGCCGCCGTGTACGTCGACTGCGCGATCAGCTGCCGGAGCATCGGACCGGTGGCGGTCGCGTAGGTGTTGGTGGTGCAGGTCTCGGGGGTGGCGGCCGTGCCGTCGCCCTTGTCGGCGACGTGCACCAGCCGGTTGCCGTTGGCCGGATCGCTGGTGGAGACCATCGTGGTGGTCCGCCAACTGCCGTCGGTCAGCTTGGTCTTGGCGATGGCCGTGACCTGGGCAGCGGGGTAACGGGCGTAGCGGAACGGGATGTCGCCGCTGCGTGCCTGGGTCGCGGTGACCTCCTGCCCGGTGAAGAGGCTGCCCTTGACGCTCTGAACGCTGCCGCCGGCCCGGTCATAGATCTCGGTGGCCACGGTGGAGCCAGCCAGCCAGTAACTGTCGGTGACGGTGCCGCCGAGCGGGCTGGCGACCTGGACACTGCGTGTGGAGCCGTCCGCCTTCAGGTCGCCGTCCATGCCGCGCAGGTACGTCACCTTCTGCTGCGTCTTCGGCGCCTCGCCGTCGTATCCGCTGCCGGTGGTCGTCGTCACCGCCTCGAAACCGCGGAAGTCGTCCCACGTCCGGGTCTTGGGGTCCGCGTACTCCGCATCGTTGCGGTGCCACGCCGCCGTGCCGTGGTACGTGTACTCCGTCGCCTTCACCGCCGACGCGCCCGTCACCGCGTCCTGCTCGGTCACACTCGTCACCAGCGGCTTGTTGAACCAGTCGTTCACCGGCGTCGACGAGCCGGGTTTGTACCACTTCGCCGGCATACACGCCATCGTGTTTCCGTCCTCCGATGACGGCATCCGCCCCGCCACTCGCGAGCACGCCGACGAGGAGTAGTTGACGTTGATCCGCCCGCCGGTCTCCGTGTCGATCCGGGAGATCCGCGGCCTCACGAACATCGGCGCCGCCGGCACCAGTCCGTCCACCCGGTTCGCCAGCCCGATCGCCGAGAACCTCACCAGCGGCAGCGACTGCGCCGTACGCCCGTTGCTGCCCGTACGCTTCACCGAGTCCAGCCACAGCGTCTTCGGCGTTCCGTCACCCGGGTCGAAGAACGACTGCCCCAGGTCCCACGTGTCAACCGTCGTCCGCGCCGAACCCACCAGCACGGACGTCGAGATGGCGGTCAGCCGCTTCGTCGAAAAGAACGAGGGTCCCCGGTTGGCGCACGCGCCGGATACAGCGCACAGCTGGTCGATCGGGACGTCGGGCCAGAAGGCGGCATTCGCAGCGGTCCGCTGCGAGTCGGCGCAGGTCACCGCGCCCGAGGGCAGACAGCGCTCGGCCGTGGTGAAGTCCACCCGAGCGGCCGGCTGGGCTGCGCCCTTGGCGGCGACCTGTTCGGGGAGGCGCTGACCGTAGGAGATCTGCTTCAGGTACGCGGAACGCTGATAGGGCGTCAGTTCGCCGGTGCCGCCGTGCTGCCCGGCGCCACGGCTGTAGTGGTTGGTCTCGGCCGCGTACGCGTAGGTGGTCAGGTTCTGGTGCGGGTCGACGACGTAGTCCAGCTGCCAGCGCCAGCCCATGGTGCACCACGAGCCCTTGCCCTTGGCCGCGTCGTAGCACGGTTCACCGCTGTTCGGCGAGTACACCGGCACGCCCAGCGCAGACTCCGCCGCCGGGTCTGTACCGTCGCCACCGGGCAGACGATTGCGCCCGAAGTAGTACTGCACCCCGTCCGACGTCGTCACCCGCCAGTACTCACCACCGTTCAGCCCGTTCGGCGCACCCGACAGCTGTTCCACCTTCGAGCCGTCGTCGCCCTGGAGGTGCCACACGCCGGTCGCGTCGTCGCGGATCAGCGCACCCGAGTGACCGCCGAGCGCCAGGTTCGCATTCTGCCCGGCCCAGCACACATCACCCGAACCCGTGATTCCTGCTTTGTCGCACGGCTGGTAGGAGCGCTCGATGAACCCCGACTCGTACCCCCAGCCGTCCCCGATCCACGAGGACTGCGAGTTCGTCGCCGAGGTCCGCCCGTCCACCGCAGCCGAGTTGTACGACAGGGAGACGGAGGGCACTTGGCCGCCGAGGGCCGGCGGCACCTGGATGGGGTAGGAGTAGAGGAAGTTGCCGGCGTTGGACCCGGCGGTCCAGGCCATCGACGGTGCGAGCGAGGTCGCCGCGTAGCTGCCGCCCGAGCCGGCGGGCGCGGGCTCGGCCGTCAGCACCATCGGCTGGGCAGCTGAGGGGCTGGCCTGGGTCGCCGCAGCGGCGGGGGCCGACACGGGTGCGCTCGCGGCACCGATCGGCGCCGCGACCGGCGCGGGCAGGGTCACCGTGGCTGTCAGCGTCGCACCGCGGGCGTCGGCCACCGCCTCGACCGGTGTGCGGGTGCGGCACTCCGCCCGGTCCGGGTCGGTGAGGACGCAAGCCGGAAGCGTCACCAGCCGGGCGCGGTCTGCCCAGGCGGCACCCTGGAGGCCGGCCAGGTCCACCGTCACCTGTACCTCGCGGCCGCCGTCCGGGCCCTGGGTGTCGACCGGCGCTTCGGCATCGGTGAGGGTCAGCAGCGGGCCTGCGACACCGGCCGCGCGGCCCCGGTCTGTGCTGGTCACCTCGACGGTAACCACGTGGGCAGGCCGGCCGCGCCCGTCCTCGGGCGCCAGCAGTACCGGCAGGGCATCCACCCGTGCGGCGGTCGCGCCGCCCGACGCCGGAGACGCACCACCGCTGCCCGCCCGCGCCGCCTTGGCCTCGGCGCCGTCCACGCCCAGTGTGACCGTGGCGGAACCGGAGACCACCGGACGAGCCACGGCCGGCGCCGGGCCGGACGAGGACACCGGACCGGAGGGCAACGGCACCACCACGAGGTCATCGCCGGAAATCGACGGAGTGTCAGCGCCCATCGGTGTGTTCGGCGGCACCCACACCTCCCCCTCCCCGGTCGATTGGCGCGCAGCCGCCCACGCCGCCGTGGAGGGGGTGCCGACCAGACCGATCAGCATCGCGAGAACGGCCACCACGGCCGCTGGGCCGGGCCTCCGCCGGAGCGGGCCGGCGAAACCGCCACCCGCCATCCGTACACGGACACGCCAAATCATCGTGATCCCCCCAGATGTGATGTGCCGCCATGCGGTGTAACGGATCGCACACCACGCGATGAGCGCCACCGACCCTAGAAGACCATCGAAGAGGTGGTCTATACCTACCAGCCGGTAGGTTCAGCTCCTGCAATGCGCACCGTGCCATGGCACCGGGGCCATTTCAGGTGCCTATGAAACCAGGAAGAATTCCACTTGACCTGACGGCAGTTCCCCACCCACAGTTCCGATCCGAACGTCCGCCCGCCGGGGTGGCAATCGGGGAGGGTCACACATCATCGCCATGACAACCACACCGCGCACCACATACCACGATTCCGCGCGTTCGCGCCCGTACCGCCGCAAAATCGGCCGGATCGCGGCACTTGCCGCCTCCGGAGTTCTCGTCCTCGCCGTGACGGCCTCACCCGCGCAGGCCGACCCCGGCCCGTCCGGACGCGGCCCGGACGGCTTCACCACCCCCGCGCCCGCTGTACAGACAGCCGAGCAACGGGCAGTCGCAGAAGCCGTCGCGCAGGCCAAGCGGACCGGGCAGCCCGTCCAGATCGAAGCACTGACCACCGAGACGTCCTCCACCGCCGCCACCTCCGTCGGCCGACTGGTCACCACCGACAGCGCACAGCCCGTACGGACACGGCGCAACGGCACCTGGGCCGACCTCGACGCCACACTGCACCGCAACACCGACGGAAGCGTCACGCCCGCCGTGGCCCTCTCCGGGCTCATCCTCTCCGGGGGCGGCGACGGCCCGATGGCCAGCCTCACCACGGACGACGGCAAGAAGATCGCCGTCAGCGCCCCCTTCGCCCTGCCCATGCCCATCCTCGATGGCGCCACCGCGACGTACCGCGACGTCCTTCCAGAAGTCGATCTCCTCGTGACGGCGCTACCGGCCGGTGGCTGGCGGAACGTGCTGGTCGTCCGGACCGCGCAGGCCGCCGCCCGGCCAGAACTGACGGTTCTACGATTCCGTACCGACGCAACCGGTCTGACTGTTGCCGCGGACGCGGCCGGCAACATCGAAGCCAAGGACACGAGCGGGCGGACGCGTTTCAACGCTCCCGCCCCGATCCAATGGGACTCCAGCAACACCCCGGCCGCCAGCTCCACCGGTTCGCCCTCCACTGATCCCGCTCCCGCCTCGAAGGCCGTACGCGACGCCGAGTCCGCGCAGGCGTCCGAGGCTTTGCGGGAGACGCCGGCCCCGTCCACCGCCGAGAGCCCCGGTGACCACGCGATCGTCGCCCGGATGGCCACCAAGGTCACTGACGGCGCAATCGAGCTGACCCCGGACCAGAACGCGCTCGGTAAAGGCACCGGCCCCTGGTACCTGGACCCGACCCTGGTCGCCACCAGCAGCAGCCAGGGTTCGGTCGAGGTCCAGGAGAACCACCCGGGCGCCAAGAACTACGACGCCTACGCCAACCTTTCCACCGGTTTCTGCGGCTACAGCGACTGCGTCCCGAAGGGTCGTCAGCGCGCCTACTTCAAGATCGCGATCAACGATGCGCTCCGCGTCTGGCCCAGCGGTGCCCCGAACCCGCCGAGCATCTTCGGCTCGGTCCTGAATACCACCGTCACCTGGGCGGCCAGCACCGGCACTCCAACTCCGTTCGGCTTCTACTGGGCTCCCAACGGCGACATCAACACGGGCACCGACTGGGGCAGCCAGCCCTGCGGTTACGCCGGCAGGATGGACAACTGCCCCCGGATCGGCGACGGCTCGATCACCGGCGCCGGCGCTCTGAACGTCACCGTGACCTCTGCCGTCCAGCAGGCGGTCTCCCAAGGCAAGACCCACATGATCATCGGGATCGCACCGGACGACGAGAACAACATGTTCTACCGGCACCGGTTCGCCAACAACCCGTCCATCACGACGGAGTACGACCACACCCCGAGCGTCTGGTACCCGCGCACCGGCCCGTACCCGTACTACGCCAAGGAGAACCGCTCCGTCGACTGCACCGTCGGCATCAGTGGCAGCCACCCCTGGAGCAACCCTGGCTGGATCGGTGCCAACCAGAACATCTGGCTCAGCTTCAACAGCTGGTCGCCCGCCGGGTTCAACCTCACCAACCAGTTCCACGTCTGGGACGACAACGACGCCGGCTGGAGCTCCACTCCCTCCGCCGGTGGCGGGGCCTGGAACGCGCCCGCCTCCGTCCCGGTCGGCAGCCTCGCCGACGGCCACCAGTACGGCTGGAACGCCTGGTCCACCGACGGCACGCTAACCTCCGCCAGTACAGCCCTCTGCTACTTCCGCGTCGACCGGACGAACCCGCGCGCCAGCATCAGCTCGCCCGACTTCCCGCCATCCGGCACGCCGAACGACAACCCCACAGCCTTCTCCGACACCAACGCCACGTTCACCCTCAGTGGTACCGACCCGGCGCCGACCAATGGTCTCCAGGCCTCGGGGCTGGCTTGCTTCCGGGTCAGCACCGACTCGACCCCGGTCACCGGCTGGCACTGCGGCGACGCCGGCACTGTCACCGCCGACGGCAACGGCAACGGCACCTTCCGGCACACTCCCGGGAACTGGGGTACCAACCTCCTCTACGCCCAGGCACAGGACAACGCAGGCAACTACAGCGACGTCGCCAGCTACAGCTACTACGCTCCCTGGCGGGCCGGCTCGCTGCCCGTCTTCGGTGACGTCGACGGCGACCGCAAGGCCGACATCCTGCTCCCCGACGCTGCCGGCAACCTCAACGCCATTGGCGCCAACACCGACCCGACCCGCACGAACTCCGCCGTCGCGGCCTCCGCGCCCGGCAACGACCAGGACCACCACCCGACCTGGAACGACTACCTGATCACCCACCGCGGCGCCCTCATCAGCGGAGCCGACGTGGACCAGATCATCACCCACAACACCACCGACCCCGAGCTCAAGAAGCTGCTGAACCTCGTCTACAACGACGGCGCGGGCCACTTCGACAACCTCGTCTCGACCAGCCTCACCCGGCCCGCCAACTGCAAGCTGACCCTCGGCGGACCGCTCACCACCTGCTCCACCACCGGCGCCTACGCCGAGGACTGGTCCACGGTCACCCAGCTCATCGCCATCGGCACCCCCGAAGGGGAACGCAAGTCCGGCGCTGTCATGACCACCCGCACCTCGCTGCTCACCGTCGAGCGGGACGGTCGGCTCTGGCTGTACCGCCCCGGCGGCGCCAACGATCTCAGCCCCACCGCCCAGCTGATCCCCACCGAAGCCGGCCACGGCACCTGGAACGACTATGAGCTCATCAACCCAGGACCGGCCAACGGCGCCCTGAAGATCTCCGACACCGAGTCCGTCCAGCAGGCCACCGTCTGGGCCCGCTACCGGGGCCCCGGCGACCGCCACGGCAACGTCTACGCGTACGCCATCACCGGCACCGTCAACGCAGACAAGTCCGTGACGCCCGACTACACCGCCCTCACCCGGCCCGATACCGGCCGCCTTATCCTCGGCGCCAGCGGCACCAGCACCGCCGCCTACCCGCAGATGGGCTCCTCCGGCGACCTCAACGGCGACGGACTGGCCGACCTCTGGGGCATCGACACCTCCGGCAGCGTCCACATCTGGCGCGGCCTCAGCAGCGGCGGCATCGAAGGCCGGGTCGACGGCTTCGCCGGGCCCGCCTTCATGGGCAAGTCCGGCGCCACCACCTCGATTCGGTCCGCCATCGCACCTGCCAGCTGCCTCGACGCCGTGGGCGGGGTCTCCGTCGGCGCCCCCATCGCCATCTACGGCTGCTGGGGCGGCGACAACCAGCACTTCAACTTCGCTGGCGACGGCACCCTGCGCAACAACGGCCTCTGCCTCTCCAGTCGGGACAACGCGCTGGCCCCCGGCACCGGGCTGATCATGCAGGCGTGCGCCAACCTCGACGGGCAGAAGTGGGCGCTGAACTCCGACGGCACCCTGCGCAACACCGCTTCCGGCCTCTGCGTCGATCTGCCGTCCTGGAAGACCGACCCCGGCACCCGGCCGGTCCTGTGGGGCTGCAACCAGGGCAACAACCAGCGTTGGACGGCCACCGCAGAGAAGCTCACCTGAGCCGTCCCGCCCTGTTCCACCAGCTGCCGCCGCCCGCCCCTGGGCGGCGGCAGCCGCGTTCCGGGCGGGCGACGCGGCAAGGAGTAAGGGCTCGCAGAGAATCAACGTGTTGCTTCCCGTTCTGCGACTCGTTGATGTGGTACGCGCATCTCTGATCCGAATCCGCAGGTAGTGGCCGACGGTCAGTCAGTTGATCTCCGCGCTGGCCGTCGGTGTCGTTCCGGGGTGTGCGGGTAGGTGTGTGGCCCGGCTGTCGTGCCGGGTGGGCGGCTTTCCAGGGCTGGTGCGGGTGGTTCGGGGCCGTTCAGGCGCTGGGTCAGTCTGCCAGGAGTGGTCTCGTGCTGCGGATGCGGGCCAGGGCCTGGGCGGTCAACTCGCCTGCTTCGGCGGGGAAGTGGATTTCATGGCGGCGGCCGGTCGTGGTCCAGCGGGCGGCGCGGCGGATCAGCAGCCGGCGCCCGGTGGCGATGCGACGCTTCGCGGCGCCGAGTGGGCCGAGCATCTGCAGCCAGGCGGACAGGTTGCACGCCGGCGGGGCACCCCACATCCACATGCTGTTGACGGAGTGGGAGCCCGACGGCAGATGGCCCAGCCTGGCGCCGTGGGCGGTGTCGCGGAACAGCTCCTCGATCCTGGTGCGGCGGCGGAACTCCCACTCCGCCGTCGCGATCTCCTCGTCCAGGTCCGGTTCCTCGTTGGTGGCGATGAACGAGTAGGCGTATGCCTGGTCGGCGATGCCGTCCAGGACCAGGGCGAGTTGGTCCTTGCCGACGGTCCGCGAGCGGTGCGAGCGCGGGTCGGCGGACAACTCGGCGCCGTCGTAGGGCACCCGGCGCGCCATCACGCGGGCACCCCGGGCCGGCCGGACGGCACGTAGTCCAGCAACGCGACCTGCGCGTGCGGGTGGTCGAGCGCGTCGATCCAGTCGTCCTCGCGTACGGCGGCCACTGCCCGGCACAACGGCCGAGAGCGCGGCACCCCGAGTCGGAACAGCGCCTCGCGGGCCACGATCTTCTCGGCGACCTTCCCCGCGTAGTAGCCGGAATTGCCCTGGAACAGGATCTTCCCGTCCGCCCGCCCGCCCCGTTCGCGCGCACGGCGTCCACCGCCGGGTCGATCTGGGCCTGGGACGCGGTGCGGCCGTGGGAGCGGCGAGCGTACGGGCGCCGATCTGGGCCGTAGCCCGCTCGATGCCATCACGCCGGGCCTGGCCGAAGCGGGTCGCCAAGGTGGCGGCGGTGGTCGCGACGGGGACCGGCGCGGGCAGCAGCCCCTCGTCGACCGCGTCCGCGCGCAACCGGTCGAAGCCGACCAGGTGGTTCTCGTCGGTCAGCTGCACCACCGCCATCGCCAGCGCGAACTCGCCCCCGGACAGACCCCGGTCACGCTCCTTGACCGGGGCTGATCCCGGCGTCCAACGCGCGGGTGACGCCCAGCGCCCGGTCCAGCTCGGCCACCAGCACCAGGCCGCCGTTCTCCGTCAGCGACCCATCCGGCGGACCCGCCCGGGCCTCCAGCCTGGCCCGGCGCGGGCCCGGGGCACGGGAGACAGTACGGCGACGCGATAACTTCTTCGCCAGACAGGTGCGCTTTCATGTTCGAGTCGATTAGGCGTAGGAGCCTCGATCTTCTCAAACAGAAAGCGCACCTGTCGCCGTATCCGCCGCCGGACTTCGCCACTACCTGAGGATTCGGGTCAGAGGTCGCGCAGCATGCAGGTCAGGCGGCAGCTGGTGATCCGCTTGCCGGTGTCGTCGGTGATCGCGATCTCGTAGGTGGCGGCGGTGCGCCCCTTGAAGACGGCGGTCGCGACCCCGGTGACCAGTCCGGAGGTGGCCGAGCGGTGGTGGGTGGCGTTCAGGTCCACGCCCACCGCGTACCGCCCCGGGCCGGCGTGCAGCATCGCGCCGATCGAGCCGAGGGTCTCGGCGAGCGCGGCCGAGGCGCCGCCGTGCAGCAGCCCGTACGGCTGCTGGTTGCCCTCGACCGGCATGGTGCCGACCACCCGGTCGCCCGAGGCCTCGACGATCCGGATGCCGAGCTTCTCGCCGAGGTGGCCACCGGAGAAGGTGGCCGGTTCCACGCCCAGCTTGGCGAAGTGGTCCAGCACGTCCTGGGGGACCTTCAGGACGGTGGACGCGTCGGGGGTCGCGCCGGTCATGGGGAAGCTCCTGCCGCTCGGGGTCACGTCGTCGTGCTGCCTGCGATCGTACGACCGTGCTACTGGGCGGTAGCGACCGCGGCGGCGGGCAGGCGCGTCGCCCGCCCGGCCCCGCCCCGCGCGGCGTCCCTTTTGTCGGTGCCGGGCCATAGGATCGGGGGCCGGTAGTGGAATCGGCAGGAACGGACGTTGACGTGGCTACGCAGAGTACGGACAAGGGCGCGACGGGTGGCGGCGGGGCCGGATCGCGGCCCCGGCTGATGCTGCTCGACGGGCACTCGATGGCCTACCGGGCGTTCTACGCGCTGCCCGTGGAGAACTTCAACACCTCCACCGGCCAGCCCACCAACGCGGTGTACGGCTTCGCCTCGATGCTCGCCAACACGGTGCGGGACGAGCGGCCCACCCATGTCGCGGTGGCCTTCGACCTCTCCCGGCAGACCTTCCGCTCCGTCGAGTTCCCCGACTACAAGGCCAACCGCGCCAAGACACCGGACGAGTTCCGCAGCCAGGTCCCGCTGATCGGCGAACTGCTGGACGCCATGCGCGTCCCGCGGCTGACCGCCGAGGGCTTCGAGGCCGACGACATCATCGCCACCCTGGCCACCGCCGCCGAGGCGGCCGGCTACGACGTCGACATCGTCACCGGCGACCGCGACTCCCTCCAGCTGGTCACCGAGCACATCACCGTCCTCTACCCGACCAAGGGCGTCTCCGAGCTGACGCGCTACACCCCGGAGAAGGTCGCCGAGAAGTACGGCGTCACCCCCCGCCAGTACCCCGACCTCGCCGCCCTGCGCGGCGACCCGTCGGACAACCTGCCCGGCATCCCCGGCGTCGGCGAGAAGACCGCCGCCAAGTGGGTCAACCAGTTCGGCTCCTTCGACGAACTGGTCTCCCGCGCCGACGAGGTCAAGGGCAAGATCGGCGAGAAGCTGCGCGAGCACCTGGACTCGGTCAAGCGCAACCGCGTCCTCACCGAGCTGGTCCGCGACGTCGAACTCCCGCTCGGCGTCGACGACCTGGGCCGCGCCGCGTTCGACCGCGAGGCCGTCGGCACCCTGATGGAGTCGCTGGAGTTCCGCAACGCCAACTTCCGCGACCGCGTCTTCGGCATCGACCCGGGCGCCGAGCAGCCCGCCGCCGAGGCCGAACTCGCCCCCGGCGTCGAGGTCGACGGCGAACTGCTCACCGACCCGGGCACGCTCGCCGCCTGGCTCCGGCAGCACGCCGCGGGGAAGACCCCGGTCGCCCTCGCCGCCGTCTACCAGTGGGCGCTCGGCACCGGCGAGGTCACCGAGGTCGCGCTCGCCGTCGGCGAGGGCGCCGCCTGGTTCGACCCGGCCCTGCTCGCGGAGGAGGACGAACGCGCCTTCGCCGCCTGGCTGGCCGACCCGGCCGCCCCCAAGGCCCTGCACATCGCCAAGCAGGTCATGCGCGCCTTCGCCGAGCGCGGCTGGCGGATCGAGGGCGTCGCCGCCGACACCGCCCTCGCCGCCTACCTGGAGAAGCCCGGCCGGCGCACCTTCGGCCTGGAGGTGCTCGCCGAGGAGTACCTCGGCCGCTCGCTCACCCCGGCCCCCGTCGCCGAGACCGGCCAACTCGCCTTCGACGCCCCCGAGGAGGAGGACGGCACCGACGGCACGGCCGCCCGCGCCCAGGCGCTGATGCTCCAGGCCCGCGCCGTGCTCGACCTCGCCGCGCTCTTCGACACCCGCCTCGCCGAGGTCGGCGCCACCGAGCTGCTGCGCGACATGGAGCTGCCCATCGCCGCCCTGCTGGCCCGGATGGAGCGCACCGGCATCGCCGCCGACCGGGCCTGGCTCACCGGCCTGGAGGCCCAGTTCGCCGCCGAGATCCAGCGCGTGGTCGAGGAGGCGCACGCCGCGGCCGGCCGCGAGTTCAACCTCGGCTCGCCCAAGCAGCTCCAGGAGATCCTCTTCGGCGAGCTGGCCCTGCCCAAGACCAAGAAGATCAAGACCGGCTACACCACCGACGCCGACGCGCTCACCTGGCTCGCCACCCAGACCGACAACGAGCTGCCGGTCATCCTGCTCCGCCACCGCGACCAGGCCAAGCTGCGCACCACCGTCGAGGGCCTGCTCAAGACGGTCTCCCCGCAGGGCCGCATCCACACCACCTTCAACCAGATGGTCGCCGCCACCGGCCGGCTCTCCTCGCAGGACCCGAACCTGCAGAACATCCCGGTCCGCACCGAGGAGGGGCGCGCCATCCGCCGCGCCTTCGTCGTCGGCGCGGGCTACGAGTCGCTGCTCACCGCCGACTACTCGCAGATCGAACTGCGCATCATGGCGCACCTGTCCGAGGACGAGGCCCTGCTGGAGGCCTTCGCCACCGGAGAGGACCTGCACACCACCGTCGCCTCCCAGGTCTTCGAGGTCCCGGGCGGCTCCGTCGACGCCGAGATGCGCCGCAAGATCAAGGCCATGTCCTACGGTCTGGCGTACGGGCTCTCCGCGTACGGGCTCTCGCAGCAGCTGGGCATCAAGCCCGCCGAGGCGCAGGGCCTGATGGACACCTACTTCGAGCGCTTCGGCGGCGTCCGCGACTACCTGCGCCGGGTCGTCGACGAGGCCCGCGCCACCGGCTACACCGAGACCCTGCTCGGCCGCCGCCGCTACCTGCCGGACCTCAACAGCGACAACCGCCAGCGCCGCGAGATGGCCGAGCGGATGGCCCTCAACGCCCCGATCCAGGGCTCGGCCGCCGACATCGTCAAGATCGCCATGCTGCGGGTGGACGAGGCGCTGCGCGCGGCCGGCCTGGGCTCCCGGATGCTGCTCCAGGTGCACGACGAAATCGTGCTGGAGCTGGCCCCCGGCGAGCGCGAGCGGGTCGAGGCGGTCGTCCGCGAGCAGATGGCCGGCGCCTACCCGCTGCGTGCCCCGCTCGACGTCTCGGTCGGCGTCGGCGCCGACTGGGAGGCCGCCGCGCACTGACACGCGTCCGGACGGCGGCGGGCGCGGGCCTCGGTCCGCGCCCGCGGCCGTCTTCCGGGTGGGGCAGGGCGGCCCGGCCCTCATCTGCGCGTGTTGGTGCGCCGGGTGGCCTCCGCCGTGGTCGGGTCCTCCGGCCAGGGGTGGCGGGGGTAGCGGCCGCGCAGATCGGCGCGGACGGCGCGGTAGCCGTCGCGCCAGAAGGAGGCGAGGTCCCCGGTGACGGCGGCCGGGCGGCCGGCCGGGGAGAGCAGGTGGACGGTGAGCGGCACCCGCCCGCCGGCCAGCGCGGGGGCCGTCGCCCAGCCGAACAGCTCCTGCAACTTCACCGCCAGCACCGGCCGTTCGCCGCTGTAGTCGACCCGGACCCGCGAACCCGACGGGACGGTGATCCGCTCCGGGGCCAGTTCGTCCAGCCGGCCGGCCTCGCCGCCCGCCCACGGCAGCAGCCGCTGGAGGGCCGACGCGGTGTCGATCCGCGCCAGGTCGGACCGCCGCCGGGCCCGGGAGAGTTCCGGCTCCAGCCAGTCGTCGGCCGCCGCCAGCAGCGCCTCGTCGCCCACGTCCGGCCACGGCTCGCCGAGCGCCGCGTGCAGGAAGGCCAGCCGCTCCCGCAGCCCGGCCGCGCCGGCCGGCCAGGAGAGCAGACCGCTCACGCCCTCGCGGGCCAGGCCGTCCAGCAGCGCGGCGCGCAGCAGCGCCCGGTCCGGCCGGTCCAGCGGCGCCGCGGCCAGCTCGACGGCGCCCAGCGACTCCACCCGCCGGGCCGCGACCTCGCCGCGCCGGGCGTCCCAGCGCACCTCCTCCCGGGCGGCCAGCAGCGGCGCGCCCGCCAGCCGCGCGGTCTCCTCGTCCAGCGCGGCCGCGTGCAGCACCCGCGCGGACGGCGACCCGGCCGGGCGGTCCGCCACCGCGACGGCCAGCCACGGCAGGGCGCCCAGCGCGGTGCCGGGGGCCAGTTCGGCGGCCGTGCCGGAGACCATCAGATACGGGCTGCGCGCGCCCGGTTCGGGCTTCTCGACCCGGGCGCGGGCGATCCGCTCCGGGAATGCCAGCGCCACCACCAGGCCGACCGCCGCGGTGTCCGGCAGTGGTGTCGCCGGGGCGTCGCCCGCCCCGCGCAGCAGCCGCCGGACCTCCTCGCGCCAGCGGCCGGCGTAGGGATCGCGCCCCTCCCGGACGGTCCGCAGGACGGCGCCGAGGTCGTCCCCGAGCGCCCGCGGGGGCTCCTCCGACAGCAGCGCCACCACCTCGGCGGCCCGCCGGGCACCGACCGCCGGGGCGCCGTCCACCAGCGCGCGGGCGAGCCGCGGGTGCAGCCCGGTGCGGGCCAGCCGGACACCGCGCGCGGTGGCCCGCCCGTCGGCGTCCACCGCGCCCAGCGCCAGCAGGGTCTGCCGGGCGGCGGCCATCGCCCCGGCCGGCGGCGGGTCGGGCAGCGCCAGCCCGGTCGCGTCCGGGTCGCCCCAGCAGGCGGCCTGGAGGGCGAACGGGGTGAGGTCGGCGAGCGCGATCTCCGGGGTCGGGAAGCGCGCCGCCCGGGCGTCCTCGGCCTCCGCCCAGCACCGGTAGACGGCGCCCGGCGCCTCGCGCCCGGCCCGGCCGGCCCGCTGCCGGGCGGCGGCCAGCGAGGCCCGGACGGTCACCAGGGCGGCCAGGCCGCGGGCGTGGTCGGTCCGCGGCTCGCGGGCCAGCCCGCCGTCCACCACGACCCGTACGCCCGGCACGGTCAGCGAGGACTCGGCGACCGAGGTGGCCAGCACCACCCGGCGCCCGGCGGCCGGGGTGAGCGCCGCGTCCTGCACCGACTGCGGTGCCCGGCCGTGCAGTTGCAGCACCTCCGCCGGGGCGCCCGCGAGCAGTCCGGCCACCCGGGCGATCTCGCCGACGCCGGGCAGGAAGCAGAGCACGTCCCCGGACCGCTCGGCCAGCGCCCGCCGGACGGTGGCCGCGACATGCTCCAGCAGCGCCGGGTCGACCCGGGTGCCGTGCGCGGGCCGGACGGCGCGCGGTGGCGGTGCCCAGACCACCTCGACCGGGTGGGACACCCCGTGCGCCTCGACCACCGGCGCGGGCACCGCCCCGCCGCCGCCCAGCAGTTCGGCCCAGGCCGCGGTGTCGGAGGTCGCCGAGGCGCAGACCAGCCGCAGCTCCGGCCGCAGCGCCGCCCGGACGTCCAGCAGGAAGGCGAGCGCGGTGTCGGCGTCCAGGTGCCGCTCGTGGCACTCGTCCAGCACCACCACGTCCACGCCCGGGAGTTCCTGGTCGCGCTGGAGCCGCTGGAGCAGCACGCCGGTGGTGACCACCTCGACCACCGTGTCCGGGCCGACCCGGCGCTCGCCGCGCACGGTGTAGCCGACCTCGGCGCCGACGGACGAGCCGAGCAGCCAGGCCATCCGCCGGGCCGCCGCCCGTACCGCCAGCCGGCGCGGCTCGGCGACCAGCACCCGGCGCACCGGGCCGCCGCCCTCGCCGCCGTCCCCGGCCAGCCCGGCCAGCGCCAGCGGCACCAGGGTGGTCTTGCCGGTGCCGGGCGGGGCGGCCAGCACGGCGGTGCCGCGCTCGTCGAGCGCGCGGTGCAGCGCGGGCAGGGCGGTACGGACGGGCAGTTCGCGCCAGACGGGGTTCACCCGGACAGTTTCCCCGATGCGTCAGCCCCGCTCGGCGACGAAGACCGCGGTGCCCGGGATCAGCCGCCCGCGCAGCGGCGACCAGCCGCCCCACTCCTGCTCGTGCCCCTGCGGCCACTCCGGCTCGACCAGGTCCAGCAGCCGGAAGCCTGCGCCGGTCAGTTCGCGCACCCGGTCCCCGAGCGTGCGGTGGTGCTCGACGTAGGTGGCCCGGCCGTGCTCGTCCTCCTCCACGTAGGGGGTGCGGTCGAAGTAGGAGGCGACGGCGGTCAGCCCCTCGACCCCGGGCTCGTCCGGGAAGGCCCAGCGGATCGGGTGGGTGACCGAGAACACCCAGCGCCCGCCCGGCCGCAGCACCCGGTGCACCTCGCGCATCAGCGCGGCGGTGTCGGCGCTGAACGGCACCGCCCCGTACGCGGAGCAGGCCAGGTCGAACGAGCCGTCCGCGAACGGCAGCACGGCGGCGTCGGCCTGCACCACCGGCACGGGGGAGGCGCCGCGCGCGAGGTCGATCCGGCGGGAGTGCTGGAGCTGGCGGAAGGAGATGTCCAGGGCCACCGGGCGGGCGCCCTGTCCGGCCAGCCAGCGCGAGCACTGGGCGGCGCCGGCGCCGAGCTCCAGCACGGCCAGCCCCCGGACGTCCCCGAGCAGCCGGGCGTCGGCCTCGTCCAGGCCCTCCGGGCACCAGACGAACCGGTCGTCGCCGAGGAACTCCCCGTGCTCGTCCTGGTACTCGTCCGCGTTGCGGTCCCACCAGTGCCGGCTGGCCCGGCTGCTCTCGCCGGCCTCGGCCGCGCGCCTTACCGCGTCGTCGCCGTCGTCGTCAAGATCATGCAGGTCGGACTGGGGGGTGGTGGCCACGGTGATAATGCCCATCGCGTAGGGTGTGGTCTGCGGAAGCGCCGCTGCCGCGAACCCGGCCCGAAAGGCCCGGATCCTGGCGGTGGCATCCGGGGAAGGCTTCCTGCGGCCGCCACCCATGAGGTGCGCAATCGGAGGATATGGCCTGATCCATACCGGCCTCCACCGTCTTGACGCCCTTGGCGTTGACCGTTCCTGGCCGTCCCCGTATGCTACAAGTTGCGCTGCGGGCCTGCGCGCCTCGGACGGAGCAGGTCGCGCTCGCATCTGTCGAAGACCCCACGGTCGCAAGACGGACACCGGTTTTCTCGCTGTGCGGGAACCTCCGGTGCGCCGTGTTCTTGGCTGTCCGGCTTTCGGTGGGAGCGATACGGGCCCTCCGCGTGGCATTACCTACGACTTCATGTCCGTACCGGAGCCCTTTTCCTAATGACGAGCCCCACCGACTCCTCCCTCAGCACCACCCCGCAGGTCGCGGTCAACGACATCGGCGACGCTGAGGCGTTCCTCGCCGCGATCGACGAGACCATCAAGTACTTCAACGATGGCGACATCGTCGAGGGCGTCATCGTGAAGGTCGACCGTGACGAGGTGCTCCTCGACATCGGTTACAAGACCGAGGGCGTCATCCCGTCCCGTGAGCTCTCGATCAAGCACGACGTTGACCCGCACGAGGTCGTCTCCGTCGGTGACAACATCGAGGCCCTGGTTCTCCAGAAGGAGGACAAGGAGGGTCGTCTCATCCTGTCCAAGAAGCGCGCTCAGTACGAGCGTGCCTGGGGCACGATCGAGAAGATCAAGGAAGAGGACGGCATCGTCACCGGTACCGTCATCGAGGTCGTCAAGGGTGGTCTCATCCTCGACATCGGCCTCCGTGGCTTCCTGCCGGCCTCGCTCGTCGAGATGCGCCGCGTCCGCGACCTCCAGCCCTACGTGGGCAAGGAGCTCGAGGCCAAGATCATCGAGCTGGACAAGAACCGCAACAACGTGGTCCTGTCCCGCCGTGCCTGGCTGGAGCAGACCCAGAGCGAGGTCCGCCAGACCTTCCTCACCACCCTGCAGAAGGGCCAGGTGCGCTCCGGCGTCGTTTCCTCGATCGTCAACTTCGGTGCGTTCGTGGACCTCGGCGGCGTCGACGGTCTGGTTCACGTCTCCGAGCTGTCCTGGAAGCACATCGACCACCCGTCCGAGGTTGTCGAGGTCGGTCAGGAGGTCACCGTCGAGGTTCTCGACGTCGACATGGACCGCGAGCGCGTCTCCCTGTCGCTGAAGGCGACCCAGGAGGACCCGTGGCAGCAGTTCGCCCGTACCCACCAGATCGGCCAGGTCGTCCCGGGTAAGGTCACCAAGCTGGTTCCGTTCGGTGCGTTCGTCCGCGTGGACGAGGGCATCGAGGGTCTGGTCCACATCTCCGAGCTGGCCGAGCGCCACGTCGAGATCCCGGAGCAGGTCGTCCAGGTCGGCGACGAGATCTTCGTCAAGGTCATCGACATCGACCTCGAGCGTCGTCGCATCAGCCTCTCGCTGAAGCAGGCCAACGAGGCCCTCGGTGCCAACCCGGCCGAGGTCGAGTTCGACCCGACCCTGTACGGCATGGCCGCTTCGTACGACGACCAGGGCAACTACATCTACCCGGAGGGCTTCGACCCCGAGGCGAACGACTGGCTGCCCGGCTTCGAGAAGCAGCGTGAGGAGTGGGAGCGCCAGTACGCCGAGGCGCAGTCCCGCTTCGAGCAGCACCAGGCCCAGGTCATCAAGAGCCGTGAGGCCGACGCCGAGGCCGCTGCCGAGGGTGGCGACGCTGTTGCCGCCGCCGCCGGTGGCTCGTACTCCTCCAGCAGCGACGAGGGCTCCGGCGCTCTCGCTTCGGACGAGGCCCTGGCCGCCCTGCGCGAGAAGCTGGCGGGTGGCCAGAGCTGAGGCTCTGACCCTGCCGGTCGCTAGCGCATAGCGACACCGCTTGAGCGATGCGCCCCACCCGGATTTCCGGGTGGGGCGCATTGTTTTTCCTCTTCACTTATTTGTCCCTTATGTGAAGGATTTTTGTGATAAGGGGCTCATCTGTTCACTATGTGCCGTTCGGGACCTAGGACCTACCTTGGGATGAGTTGCCCGATCGGGCTGCTCACCGGCCCCGCACGCTAGGCACCCTGTATATGCGCCGTAGCACCGCAGTGACCCCCCTCCCCGCCGCCGCCTCCGCCGCTGTTTCCGCCTCCGCCGACAACAAGGTCGACGGGCGGCTCGCCGCCCTCGGCCGGTTCTGCTTCCGGCACCGGCGCTGGGTGCTCGGGTTCTGGGCCGTGGTCCTGGTGGTCGGGGTGCTGATCGGCGGCCGGGTCTTCGCGGGTTCGGTGGCCGGCGCCTCCTCGGCCAGCTCCGAGGCGGACCGCGGCGGGGCGGTGGTCGCCGCGGCCGATCCGGTCAGGGGCACCGTCACCGCCGTGGTGGACGGCAGGCCCGTCGACGACCAGGCGGTACGGGACGCCGTCACCCGCGCCACCGCCGAGATCGCCGCGCTGCCCGGGGTCTCCTCGGCCACCGACGCCTACGGCACCGACCCGGCCGCCGCCGCCCTGCGCTCCGCCGACGGGAACGCGAGCCTGATCTCCGTCCGGATGGCCGAGACCAGCACCGACGCCCAGACCGGCGCCGTCACCCAGCGGCTGGCGGACCTCAAGGCCGACGGCGCCCACGTCACCGTCGGCGGGGACCTGGTGCTCCAGGACGAGGTCAAGAAGCAGACCGAGCGGGACACCCGCTTCGGCGAGATCGTCACCCTGCCGCTCACCCTGATCGTCATGGTGCTGGTCTTCGGCGGGCTGGCCGCCGCCAGCCTGCCCGTGATCGGCGCGGTGGCCTCGGTGGGGGGCGCACTTCTGGCCATGTTCGGCTTCAGCAAGCTCATGGACATCGACACCAGCGTGCTGCCGATCGCCACCGTCCTGGGCCTGGGCCTGTCGATCGACTACGCGCTGCTCATGGTGAATCGTTTCCGCGAGGAACGCGGCCAGGGCGCGTCCATCGACGCCGCCGTCGAACGGACCGCCGCCACCGCCGGCCGGACCGTCGCCTTCTCCGGGCTGACCGTCGCCGTCGCGCTCTCCGGCCTCTTCATCTTCACCAGCCCGGTGCTCGGGGCGGTCGCCGCCGCCGGGGTGAGCGTGGTGGTGATCGCCGTCGCCGCCGCGCTCACCCTCATCCCCGCCCTGCTCGGCTTCGCCGGCCGCCGGATCAAGGCGCCCGCCGCGCCCGTCCCCGACGAGGGCTTCTTCAGCCGCACCGTCCGGCGGGTGCGCAAGCGCGCGGTGCCCGTCGCACTCGCCTGCACCGCGCTGCTGATGGCCGCCGGGGCACCGTTCCTCCACGCCGAGATGCGCAACTCCGGCGCCGCCGTGCTGCCGGCCGCCTCGGCCGGCCGACAGGTCGCCGACACCATCGACCAGCGCTTCCCGCAGGTCTCGCCGGCGGCGGTCACCGTGGTGGTCGAGAGCGGCGCGCCCGCCGCCCAGGCGTACGCGGACAGCGTGGTCGCCAAGCTCCCCGGTGTCAGCGGGGTCCGGGCGGTGACCCCGGTCACCGACACCCTCTCCACCATCGACGTGCTGGTGCACGGCGACCCCCAGGGCGGACCGGCCAAGCAGGTGGTCGAGGAGCTGCGGGCCGACCGCGGCGGGCTCACCACCTACGTCACCGGCGGAGCCGCCTCCGTGGTCGACTTCCAGCACGAGCTGCTGACCCGCGGCCCCTGGGCGCTCGGCCTGGTCGCGGTCGGGACCCTGATCCTGCTGTTCCTGATGACCGGCTCGGTGGTGATGCCGGTCAAGGCCCTGCTGATGAACCTGCTCTCGCTCGGCGCCTCGCTGGGCGCGCTCACGCTGATCTTCCAGGACGGCTACTTCAGCGGCCTGCTCGGCTTCAGCCCCACCGGCGGGCTGGAGACCTTCATCCCGGTCCTGGTCTTCGCCTTCGCCTTCGGGCTCTCCATGGACTACGAGGTCTTCCTGCTCGCGCGGATCAAGGAGCTGCGTGACAAGGGACACAGCTGCACCCGCGCCGTTGAACTGGGCGTCCAGCGCAGCGGGAAGATCATCACCTCGGCGGCCCTGCTGATGGTGATCGTCTTCGCCGGCTTCGCCGCCGGGGACATGCTGATGGTCAAGCAGATGGGCATCGCGCTCGCCGTCGCCGTGGCCGTCGACGCCACCCTGGTCCGCTGCCTGCTCGTCCCCGCCGCGATGAGCCTCTTCGGCGAGTTCAACTGGTGGGCCCCGGCCCCGCTGCGCCGCCTCCACCGCCGCTTCGGGCTCAGCGAGCACGTCGACCTGCCCGCGATCGAGCCCGCCATCGAGCCCGCCGCGCTCCCGGCGCCGCGGCCGGAGCCGAAGAAGACGCTGGTCGGCTCGACGCCCTGATCCTGTTGTCCTGACTCGGCTGCCCCGACCGGGCCGCTCAGCGGAGCCGGCGCAGCAGCGTGACGCTGTCGCGGAGGGTCTGCTGCTCGGCGGGGGTGAGGCGGGTCTCGATGGCGTCGGCGATCCAGGCCTCGCGGCGGGCACGCTGGTCGTGCAGGGCGGCGCGGCCGGCGTCGGTGGCGGTGATCAGGAGCTTGCGGCCGTCGGTGGCGTGCGGCTGCTGGGTGACCAGGCCGGCCTCGATCAGCAGGGCGACCGTCCGGGCCATCGACTGGTGGCGGACCCGCTGGAGGGCGGCCAGTTCGCTGACGGTGCAGGCGCGCTCGTCACGGACCAGCAGACCGAGGACGCCGGCCTGGTTCTGCGGCAGGGTGTCGCCGGGGCGCATCGCGCGGACCAGGTCGCCGATGGCGGCGCGGAGGTCGGCGGCGAGTTCCAGCGTGTCGGGGCGGGGGGCGGGGCCGTCGGTGGGCTGGGGGCTGCTCATAGGAGAAGTCTATCGTCAGGTTGTACAGCAAAACTGCACAGCCTTGCTGTACTGTTTTCGCCATGCGAATCACCAAGTTCGGACATGCCTGCGTACGCCTGGAGCACGGCGGCACCACCGTCGTCGTCGACCCCGGGGTGTTCACCGATCCGGCCGCCCTCGCGGGGGCGGATGCCGTCCTGATCACCCATGAGCACGTGGACCACTTCGAGGAGGCCCGGCTGCGCGCCGCGCTGGAGGCCGACCCGGCGCTGCGGGTGTGGACCAACAGCGCGGTGGCCGCGCAGCTGGACGGTGCGGCGCAGCGGGTGACGGTGGTCGGCGAGGGCGACGCCTTCCAGGTCGGCGGGATCGACGTCTCGGTGCACGGCGAGTGGCACGCGGTGATCCACCCGGACATCCCGCTGGTGAAGAACATCGGCTTCCTCTTCGACGGCCGGCTCTTCCACCCCGGCGACGCGCTCACCGTGCCGCCGCACACCGTGGAGACGCTGCTGCTGCCGATCGCCGCGCCGTGGACCAAGATCTCCGAGCTGATCGACTACGTCCGGGAGGCGGGCCCGCGGCAGGCGCTCCCGATCCATGACGCGGTGCTCAGCCCGGTGGGCCTGGCGCTGCACACCCGGCTGGTGGGGCCCGGCGGCCCGGGGACGGGCGCGGAGCTGCGGACCCTGGGGGAGGGCGAGAGCCTCGATCTGGCCTGACGCCGTTGTGGGCGGGCCGACGTCGCCGTGGGCGGCCCGACGCCGCTTCGCCCGCGCCGGTAGCCTGGCGCCATGCTGAAGATCGGACTGACGGGTGGCATCGGCGCGGGCAAGAGCGAGGTGTCGCGGCTGCTCGCCGCCCATGGCGCGGTGATCGTGGACTCCGATGTGATCGCCCGCGAGGTGGTCGCCCCCGGCACGCCGGGCCTGGCGGCCGTGGTCGGCGAGTTCGGCCCGGAGATCCTGCGGCCGGACGGCTCGCTGGACCGCCCCGCGCTGGGCGCCGTGGTCTTCGCCGACCCGGAGCGGCTCAAGGCGCTGAACGCCATCGTCCACCCGCTGGTCCGGGCCCGCTCCGCCGAACTGGAGGAGGCCGCCGCGCCGGACGCGGTGGTGGTGCACGACGTCCCGCTGCTCGCCGAGAACGGTCTCGCCCCGCTGTACGACCTGGTGATCGTGGTCGACGCCGAGGACGACGTCCGGGTCGACCGGCTGGTCCGCCTGCGCGGCATGGCCGAGGAGGAGGCCCGGGCCCGGATGGCCGCCCAGGCCACCCGGGCCGGCCGGCTCGCCGTCGCGGACGTGGTGATCGACAACAGCGGCCCGCTGGACGTCCTGGCTCCCCGGGTCGCCGAGGTCTGGGACGGGCTGAAGACGCGTCGGGCCTGATCCGGCCGGACTCCTCCGCGGCGGGGACTGCGGACGGACGGTCACGGCACTTTCGCGCCACCCGCGGTGGCGCACTGTCCGCCTCCGCGATCACTCCGGCCAGTCGGAGCGCTCGATCACCTCGACGAAGTCGGTCCGTTTGAAACCGGGGCTGAACCGGGCCAGCACATCGGCCTTGACGTTGCCGAAGGTGGTCTCCGGCTTGGGCGCGATGCCCTCGTGGAAGGCGCGCAGGATGCCGCGCTTGAAGTCCGGCCGGGGGTGGGCGGCGACGACCGCGTCCCGGGCGCCGGCGTCGATGTCGTGGTAGCCGATGCCGAGCACGTCCAGCTCGACACCGGCGGTGGTGAGGGCGATCTCGGGCTCCAGGTACTCCGGGATCCCGGGCGTGGTGTGCAGGGCGATGGCCTCCCAGACGAGGCGGACCCGTCGCTCGTCCACCCCGTGCCCGCGCAGGAAGGCGGCCGCCGCCTCGGCGCCGTCGACCTCGAACCGCCGCCCGGAGGCGCGGTGTTCGGGCCCGAGGCCGAGGTCGTGGAACATCGCGGCGAGGTAGAGCAGTTCGGGGTCGAAGGTGAGGCCGCGCCGCTGCCCCTGGAGGGCGCCGAAGAGGTGGACCCGGCGCGAGTGGTGGTACAGCAGTTCGGTGGTGGCATCGCGGACGAGTTCGGTGGCCTCGGTGGCGAGCTTGCTGTCGGGGATCTTCACCCCGGCGATCTCGGTGGTCATGCGGGTCTCTCCTCGGTTCTTCGGCTCGTTTCGGGTTTCCGGTTTTCCTGCTTTTCCGGTCAGACGCCGACGCCGGTTCCGTGCTCGACCGCGGACGCGTGCTCGACCGCGGCTGCGGCGAGCGCGCGGATCGCGGGGTGGGCGCGGGTGCCGTCCCCGGCGAGTTCGGGCTGGAACAGCGAGGCCAGGAAGAACGGGTGGCCGGGCAGTTCGAGCACCCGCACCTCGCCGGTGCCGTCCACACCACTGAACCGCAGCCCGCGCCCGCGCAGTCGCGCCAGGTAGTCGGCGTTCAGTCCGTACGCGCAGTGGTACCGCTCCAGGGTGCGGGTGGTTCCGAAGACCCGCTCGGCGAGTGAGCCGGGAGTGATCTCCACCGTGCCCTCGTGCCCGACCAGCGAACAGGTGAGCGGCACGATCAGCAGCTCGTCCCGCTCGGGGTGCGACTCGCCGTGTGCGGCGCCGCCGATCCCGCAGACGTCGCGCGCGTACTCCAGCACCGCGTGCTGGAAGCCCGCACAGGTGCCGAGGAACGGGATGCCGCGTTCCCGGGCGGTCCGGACGGCGGCCAGGGCACCCGCCTCGCTGCGGTACGGGCTGCCGGGGAGCAGCCAGATGGCGTCGAAGCCGTCGAGCGCGGTGGGCGTTCCGGCGTCCTCGGTGGGGATCCAGTAGGCGTCCAGGACGAGCTGGTCGTGCTCGGCGAGCGCGTCGAGCAGGCCGGGGACGCGGGCGTGCGAGCGGACGGCGGGGGAGCGGTCGCCGACCAGGGCGATGCGGGGGGTCAGATAGGCCATGCGGCTATCCTCACTCCCGGGCCGACATCAGTGCCAACGATGATTTCTTACTCTCTGATCAGAGGATCTGATAGCCGTGGATCCGCACCTGCTGCGCACCTTCGTCACCGTGACCCGTCTCGGCTCGTTCTCCGAGGCGGCCCGGGAGCTGGGCTACACCCAGTCCGCGGTCTCCCAGCAGATCACCGTGCTGGAGGCCGACCTCGGGGTCGCCCTGCTGAACCGCCGCCCGGTCGGCCCCACCGAGGCGGGCGGGCGGCTGCTGGAGCACGCCGGTCCGCTGCTGGTGCGGCTGGACGCGGCGCGCGCCGATGTCGCACGCCTGGCGGGTGCTCCGAGCGCCCGGCTGGTGCTCGGCACCACCCCGCTCGCGATGGGCGCCGCCCTGGGGAGCGCACTCGCCGAAGTGCGCCGGGTGTACCCGCGGGTGGACCTCGTGGTCCGGGTGCTGTCCCAGGGCGCGCTGCCCGCCCAGGTGGCCACCGGCGAGGTGGACCTCGCCCTGATCGACGGCCTGGCCGCGCCCAGCGACCCCCTGCCGCTCCCGGACGTCGGCCCGCTCGCCACGGTGGCGGTCGCCGAGCAGCCGCTCGCCGTCGCGCTCCCCACCGGCCACCCGCTGGCCGGCCGCCCCGGGCTCGCCCTCGCCGACCTCTCCTCCGCCCGCTGGCTCGACGCCCCGGACCTCGCGCCCGCCGCCGCCCGCCTGCGCGCCGCCACCGGCATCGACGGCTTCCGCCCCGCCACCCGCTACCAGGGCACCGACCTGCGCGGCCTGCTCACCCTGGTCGCCGCCGGCCACGGCCTCGCCGTCCTCCCCGTCTCCGCCCTGGACGCCGCCCCCGGCATCACCGCCGTCCCGGTCCGCAGCCCCCGTCTGGTCCACCGCACGGAACTCGTCCACGGCAGCCTCCCCGAGGGCCCGGCCGCCCTGCTGGCCCGACTGCTGGACGGGGACCGGACGTGAGCCCCCGCACTGGGTTGTGGGCAAACTGATTGACCGTCAAATATCTTGACCAGCAAAGTCGCTGATCGCTGCGTCGGTGCTCGCCGGGCGCGCGGAGGCAGCCCGGTGGCGGCGGTAGAGTGGGGGTCCTCGGGGCCCCTGTGGGATGCCCGGGTCCTTGCTCGGTCGGACGGTCGAGCCGGTCGCCAGTACCCCGGTCCTGGCGGTCGGCCCGGCCGTTCGCCGGTCGGAGTCATGTACACCGCCGACATAGCAAGGGGGACCACCGTGGCAGATCGCGCGGAACGCGAGGACCAGCAGCCCGAAGGCGAAGAGAGCCGGAAGGCGCCGGACCCCGGGGCCGGGCAGAAGCCGGGTGGACCGAAATCTGCCAGGCCCGCGTGGGTCAGGTGGGGGCGGCGAGCCCTGGGGGTCGGCATCGGCCTCTACAAGGTCCACAAGGCCTGGCGAGCCGTCGAGAGCGTGTTCGGACTCGATGATCCTTCCTCGACCGATGAGCGCTCGCCCGTCGCGGAGTTCTTCGAAGAGCTCTGACCCGCCTGCGGGCTGCGGGGCGTTCGGCCGGTCTGCCAACCGGGCCGGGCGTCGCGGCAGTTCGAAGGTCGACCAACTCCGAGATCATGTAAGCGCCTTGACCGGATGCAAGTGATCTCCCTACCGGAGTCGCCCCTCAGGAGGAGGGGCGACTCCTTTCTCTCCTGCCGTCGGGGTGGACGGCTCGGGCGGTGCTCAGGGCGGCTGGTGGGTGAACCGGTCGCGGGCCTCCGTCAGCGCGGCCAGACTCTCCCATCTGCTCCTGGCCTGCATGAGAAGTCGGACGTGGATCTCCCGGTAGAAGTCCGACCGTGTCGTTCGAGCCGTGAGATCCCGATAGGGGCCCGGTGTCGGATCCGACTCCATGATGTAATCCGCCGAGTCGGGTTGTTCCAGATAGAACATCTCCGCCAGTTCGGCCTCTTGGAACACCAGGTGTGTGAGTGAGGCCAGTGAGGGAGCGACCACACTGTCGAGAGGGATGATCCGGACATTCGTACCCGGTCTGTCGAACGTGTCGATCAGCCGTTGCAGCTGAGAGGCCATCACCTCGGCATTCCCGACCCGACGGTGCAGCACGCTCTCGTCCAGCATGAACACCGACCGTGTGGTGCCTGCAGAGAATCGCCTCTGGCGTTCCATGCGCAACTCGACCAGGCGGTTGGCCCTGGTCCGGCCTGCTTCGCCGAGGCTCTGCGCCAGGACGGCCTTTGCGTAGTCCTCGGTCTGCAGCAGACCGGGCACCGCGCGCGCCTCGTAGGTCCGCAGCTCGGATGCCACGGTCTCCAGTGACATGAGCCGGGTCAGCCAGCCCGGTGTTACGTCGAGATAGTCGTGCCACCAGGCGGGCTGGTTCGCCTGCGCGGTGAGCGACTCCAGCTCCGCGGCCTCCTTGGGAGGGAGCCGGTAGAGCGTGGCAAGCCTGTGGACATCGCTCAGCTGCGGGCGGCTCTGGCCGCGTTCCAAGCGGCTCAGCTTGGAAGCGGACATACCGGCAGCGTCGGCGGCCGCTTTCAGATCGAGGTTCAGACGGAGTCTGCGCAGGCGTGCGCCCAGGAGCATCGCCGCCACTGTGGGATTCGTGGTCCCGGCTTCCGCTGCCGGCCCGTGAGGAAGGGGTGGAGCGGTCGCGGAGTGGTGGGTCGGCCCTGTTGCCGTGCCGAGGCCTCCCGCCGGAACAGTCGGCTTCTCCTGAAGGTGTTTCAACTCCTCTTCGGCGGTGCTTAGCTGATGCCTGAGCTCGGTTATCCGGGCCTGGAGGGCGTCCACGGTTTCATCGGCGTCGCTCTCGGGCGCGCCGATCGACTCGGCAAGGTCGGCCTCCCACAGTCGCCGAAGGGCCTTCAGGTCATCGGCGCTTGCGTCAAGTGCCCTGGCCATCGCGTCAACTACGCGCCAGGGTGGTGATCCTCTACCCCTCAGGACGCGGCTCAGGGTGGAGGTGCTGATGCCGGTGTCTGCGGCGAGCTTGCGGAGGGGGGGCTGCCCGGCGGCCTCGCGAAGCGCGAGCAGGAGCGCCGTGAGGGTCTCGTGTCGGACAGGGGCTTGCTGCTCCGAAGCGGGGTCGCCGAGTGTGGTGCCGTCCGGGCGGCGATCGCGAAGCGCGGGATCGTGGCAACCGGGGCAGCGGCTCCCCTTCCGGTCGGCGGGCCTTCGCGTGCCGAACCGGCTTCCACAGCCCTCGCAGGTGTCCGACACGGCTGCGATGAGGCCGTGCAGGCCTGATTCGATCCGGAGTTCGAGATTGAGCTCGCGACGACGCTCCGCCCATGCCCGGCGGTCACCGTTCCATGCGGTGACAAGGACTGCCAGCACTTCCCGGGACGGCGTTCTGGTCCCACTGAGTGCGGCGTAGATCGTCGAGACGGGGATGCCGGTGGCCTGATGAGTCTCGGCCACCGTGAGGTGCGCGGCCTCTCTCAGGGCCCGCAGCTCGCTCGCGAACTCTGCGAGAGGGCCCGAGGTTTCGTTGAGTGAGTGGGGGCGGCCCATGCGCTTCTCCTTGCTCGACAGGCGGGTGCCATCGCCTCTGTTCTCGGATTGTCTCGCTTCGGTGAAACAGTCATCTATGATGTAACGGACGGTTGATGACGAACCCTCAGGCGATATGGCCGGAGGCATGCCTTGCCCCTGATCGGCCCTGGGTGTGGCCTCGGCTGTCTTCGTGGGCCGTGCGCGATGCCTGCCGTGCGGGAGGAGCTGGTGATGAGGAGAACCGAGCAGGAGACGACCTTGTGCACCCCTCCCTGCGAGTCGACTGCCGTCGACGGCGGCGGTCTTTCCCAAGCGTCCAGATGTGCGAGACGCTCAGCGGGACTGCCATCCCACTGAGCGTCACGGCAGCCCGAGAGCGTGCCAACTCGCGGGTCGTCCAAGCGCCTTGACCGGATGCGGACGAACCCACCTACCGGATTCACCCTCCGAGAGCAGAGGGCCGGCCCTCTCCCGAGGGCTTCCGGAGCGGTGATCAAGTCTTACCATCCGCCCTCCTGACCAGCGCCTTTGCGGCGGGGCGGTCAGTAGGGGACGTGATGGGGGACCATTACAACCAGGTTGTGCTTGATGATTCTAGCAAGGCCTCAACTCCCAGCACTGAAGCGGAGTCGATCTACACGGCCGCACGGGTTCGGCCTTCGCGGGTCAAGGGCGGCTGGGTGCTGTTGCAGGGGTGAACCTCCAACTGCCCTGCCCCGCCCCGTCCGTGCTGTTGGAGGGCCGTCGACGGGCCGGAGCGCCGGTGTGCTTCGGTGCTGTCGCGGATGACGTCATCCGCGGGTACCGGGTTGAGTACCCGGTGCGCGCCGGGAGCGGCTGTCAGGGGGTGGTCCTGCCGTGCGCTCAGGCCGTCTCTCCGGCCACTCCGCTGCGGCCGGCCGGGACCCCTTCGACGGTCACCATGGTCTGTGCCCGGACGCCGTCGCCCAGTACCCCGGCGACGGCGTCCGTGATGGCGGTGACCAGCCTGGTGGGCGCGTCCGGGACGTGGGTGAGGTGGTAGGCGGCCTCGCGCATGGCGAGGGTGACCAGCGGGGCGTCGTCGTTGGTGGGGGTGCCGCCGATGCCCCGACGGTGTTGCGGGACGCCGATCAGCTCTACGGCGACCAGGGGGCGGACCTCCTCGCCGTAGACGGAGGTGACGGCGGCGGTCAGGGCGCCGATGAGCTTCGGTTCGACGGTTCCGTCGAGGGTTTCCTCGCGGAGGTGCAGGCTGAGGTGCGGCATGGCGGAGCTCCGTTCGGGTCGGTTCGTACCATGGGTGCGCGTTCGCTTTGCATGTAAAACATCTTTGCTTTCAAAGGTAAGTGGACGGGAGTGCGTGATGTCAACGCCGAAGGCGCGGGAAACCGGGGGCAGTTGGCCCGGCGGCGGTGGGGCCGACGACGCGGTCAGGGCGTTGCTGCTGCTCATGCCCCGGATGGTCGGCCGGGTGAAGAGGATCCCCGTTCCCGAGGCGCTGCGGTCGTTCCCGCTGGCGCCACGACACCTGTCGCTGCTGTCGTACCTGCTGTTCGACGGGCCGATGACCGTCAACGAGCTGGCCGCCCGGCTGGAGGTCGCGCCGACGACGGTGAGCCTGATGGTCAGCGAGCTGAGCCGGATGGGCGTTCTGGAGCGGCGTGAGGACGAGGCCGACCGACGTCGTCGAATCGTCGGCATCGCCCCCGGGCATCGGCCCGCCATCGCCGGCTGGCTGGCCCCGGGGGCGGCCGCCTGGCGGAAGGCGCTGGAGCCGCTGACGCCGGAGCAGCGGCGGATGTTCGTGGAGACACTGCTCGCGTACGAGGCCGCAGTCGCCGAAGGGGGCGACCGCGACTGAGCCCGCGCGACGTTGGCCGGCGGAGCGGTGACCCGGTCGATCGAGGGCCACTTGCTCTGCAAGGGTGGAGAGCGTGGTCGGCCCGAACGTGTCGGCGAGCGCGGCCATGCGTCGGGGCCCGGCTGTTCGGGCCCTGACATTCCCCGCCGGGCAGCCGAACGTTCCTTTTCCCGTTGCAGGGCTGGGTTTTACCAGTTGTCGCGGATTCGCACAGGAGCGCGCCGAAGAGAGTGCGGAGCACTTTCCCGGCTTGCGTGGGAAACGGGTGCTTCCGCCCGTTGCCGCGAAACGGACATCCGCTCTATTTCGGTGTTGACGCCATTTGTCGGTCTCGTCACTCTCGAAGAGTGCCGAGGACGAATCCGCGGGGGGACTGCCGCGGCCGGTCGGGCCTCGTGCTGACCTACCTGTGGAGGGAACTCGTGTCCAAGAGCCGTGCTGTTCTCGTGAGGTTCGGAACCGGGGCCGTGGCCCTGGCCGCCCTGCTGGTGCCGGTCGTCGGCGCCCCCGCCGCCTCGGCGGCCACGCCCGCCGACTCCTGCACCAACAACTGGAGCATCAGCTCGGGCGAGGGCTACGCCAACGGAAAGTGGTGCAACAACAACACCAAGGTCATCGGCACCGTGCACGACACCAAGGCGGACGGCCGCTGTCCCTACGTGCAGGGCAATCTCTCGAACGGGGGCCACGCCGACAGCAACTGGGCGGGCGGCAAGGGGAAGTCCCGCGCGTTCACCCTCTACGCGCCGTCGGGCACGCACTTCACCTCCCTCTCGATGAGGTACATCAGCTGCTGAGAGCGGGCGCGTTCAGCTCTCCTCGTCCGGACGGCGGCGACCCGGCGCGAGGTGAGGCCTCTTCCACCTCGCCCCACGCCGGGTCGGGCCGATCATCTCACCCCCGGGCGGCCTGGGCATGCAGCAGCCCCGCGCCACCGTGGCGCGGGGCTGCTGAACGGAGGCTGATCAGAGGTGGCCGGGGAAGTCCCCGGCGCGGATGCCGGCGACGAAGGCCTGCCAGCTGTGGGTGGTGAAGGGCAGCACGGGCCCGTCGGGGTCCTTGCTGTCTCGCACTGGCACGGCACCCCGAAGGCTCTCGGCAACCTCGATGCAGTTGCCGCCTTCACTGCCGCTGTAACTGCTCTTGCGCCATGTCAGGTCGGTTGCCACGTTCATGTCCTCCTGCTCCCGCTTGTACTGCCGAGGCCTGTATGGATTTCGTGGGCCCTACGCCGTGGCGCAGGGCCCACGGAGGAGGGGAAGTTCAGGAACGGGCGGCGAATTCGCCGGCGCGGACGCCAGCGACGAACGCCTGCCAGCCGTCGGTGCTGAAGGCCAGCGCGGGTCCGTTGGGGTCCTTGCTGTCTCGCACAGGGACTACTCCGGTGAAACCGTCGGCGATCTCGACGCAGTCGCCTTGGCCGTTGCTGTATGTGCTCTTGCGCCACCGGACGCCCTGGAAGCTCTGCTTCATTCCGTGTACTCCTTTGCGACTTTCCTCAACCATGAGATGGATTTCTCGGGTTGGACCGAAGATGCCATGAGGCGTAGGAACGCGTCCTCGTGGCGCTCAACCTCAGACTGCCGCTCCGTGTAGATACTGCTGGTCGTTGCTTCGGTGTAGGCCACGCTCCCCGGGATGTCGCTGAACGACAGCACGGAGAACGATGCGCCCATGGCCGCATGTGCTCCGGCCGAGAACGGGAGCACTTGGATCGTGATGTTGGGTCGTTCGTCCGCCATGGTCGCGAGATGGTTCAACTGCTCGCTCATGGCGGGAACGCCACCTACTGGTCGCCGTATGACGGCCTCGCCGATGATGGCCCAGAACTGAGGCGGGTCGGGGCGATCGAGGATGTGCTGACGCTCCATGCGGAGTGCAACTCTTCGTTCCACTCCGTCAGCTGACTCGGTCGGATTCATCGCCCTGATGACATGCCGCGCGTACTTCTCGGTCTGAAGCAGTCCCGGGACCAACTCGCATTGATACGTGGCGATCTTCGCCGCGTCCGATTCGAAGCCCACATAGGCGCGGAACCACTCCGGCAGCGCATCACCGTAGGCGTGCCACCAGCCCTGCTGCCGGCTCTGCCGGGTCAGACTGAGGAAGTGCTTCACCTCATCGGGTGAACTCACGCCGTAGTGAGTCAGCAGCTTCGCGGCATCTCGTTCTTGTAGCGGGACTTGGCCGCTCTCGATGCGGCTCAGCTTCGAAGCGGACCAGCCGAGCGCAGCGGCCACATCCTTGGCGTTCAGCTCGCGCGATGCGCGCAACTTGCCAAGCTCGCCGCCGAGCCTACGCCGCAGCACGGTCGGACTGCCCACTCGTCACACTCCCTGGCTGGTTGGTTCCTTGCATAGTCTGCCACCTCCTCCTGGGGCTCAATCCTCTTTCTAGATCAAGCAATTGCCAGATGGAAGCAGTTGCATGCAATCACTGTTCAAGGGCATGCTACACGGAGTAGCCCAACGGTTCGCCTGAGTGATCAAGCGAGCTGCCGGCCGGGCATCCCTTTGCCCCGGCCGGGCTGCTGCTTGGCCTCACCACGCCTTCAACTCCCTGTACTTCGGAAGGTGGCTCCGCCATGCCTCAAACCCCCCACAAGCTCCCCACCCCCACCCCTGCCCCCAACCCCTCCGTGAGCAGTAGCTGCTGGCTGCCCCGCAGTCGGCGTTCGCCCGAGGGGGCCCGTCGTCACCTGGAGAAGCTGCTCGCCGGCTTCCCCGGCGGTCAGCGCTTCGCCGAGGACGGGCTGTTGCTGGTCAGCGAGTTGGTGACCAACGCCGTCCTCCACGGCACGCCCGTCGACAACAAGATCTGGCTCGCGCTCGACGTGAACGACCTCCGCCTCCGCATCGAGGTGCACGACGCCCGGGGGGAGCGCGAACCGGTGATTCGCGCCGCAACCGGCGCGGACAACGAGTCGGGGCGCGGCCTGCTGCTGGTCAAGTCCCTCTCCCAGCGCTGGGGATGCTGCCCCCGCTTCCCCATCGGGAAGATCGTCTGGTGCGAGTGCGCCCCGACGGCCGACCGCGCGGAGGCCGTCGCGTGAGGGACAACCGCCTGGTCACGGCCGAGATCACCGGCATCATGCCGCCGACGATCTACTTCCTCCTCCCCAAGGCGCTCTCGGCGCTCTGGTTCTCCCTCCAGTTCCGCTCTCTCGGCAGACCCCAGTGGGAGTGGTTCGAGCGCTACCTCACCGGCCCCAGCGCCGAACGCTTCGTCGTCGAGTACCTCAACCACACCGGCCCGCTGTCGCTGCCGGTGATCCTCCCCGAGAGCGTTCACCACCTGCGCATCCGCTGGACCACCCCGGAAGGTGACCAGTGATCCGCGGCAGACTGCTCCGGCTGCTCCACGCCCCGGGCGACTGGTGGTTCCTCCACTGCTCCCGCGCCCCGGTCGCCCGCCTCCTCCGTGCCGAACGCCGCCGCCTCGAAGCCGAGTTCGCGCAGTGGCTCCCCGAAGCCTCGGCCCGCGTCCGCCAACACGTCCTGAAAGCCATCACCGACGATCCCCGCTGACGCGGGAGGCCGCCGAGCCCCGACCCGCTGGGGCCGGCACACTCCCGTGCCGGCCCCCGAGCGCTGACGACACACGGCACGGAGCGAGGTTCCACCCGAACGCGACCACCCCCGACGCGAACGGGCTCCGATCCCGGGACTGCTTTTCGGCCGAACTCCGAAGGCCACCCCTTCAGGCGTCGCGTATCCGCCCGCAAGGCCTGGCGCCCTGGCTAGCGTCCTCGCTGAGCACCGCGCCGAGCCGGGCTGCCGCAAGCACCAACCTCCCGACAGAAACAGGTAATCGGATGACTGCCATTGATGACTCACCGGCCCGCGATCCCGACGTGCTACGCGCGAGCATGGTCCGTGCACTCCGTGACCAGGACGGGATCAAGTCCGAGCCCGTCGCCGCCGCCTTCGCGGCAGTGCCCCGTCACCGGTTCGCGCCGGACGCGCCCGTGGAGGTCGTCTACGACCTGCACCGCACCGTGCCGGTCAAGAGGGACGAGAACGGCCTGGAGCTCAGCGTCATGTCCGCGGCCCACCTCCAGGCCGTGATGCTGGAGCAGGCCGGCGTCGAACCCGGCATGAAGGTCCTGGAAATCGGCTCCGGCGGCGTCAACGCCGCCTATCTGCAGGAACTCGTCGGCAAGCAGGGCGAGGTCACCACCGTCGACATCGACCGCGATGTCATCGACCGGGCCCGGCGGTGCCTGGACGGCGCCGGATACCCGCAGGTGCGGACGGTCCTGGCCGACGGTGAGAGCGGTGTGCCCGACGGCGCCCCGTACGACCGGATCATGGTGACGGCGGCCGCGTGGGACGTCCCCCCGTCGTGGATCCGTGGGCTGACGGCGGCCGGGCGCCTCGTCGTGCCGCTGACACTGTGCGGCACGACCCGCTCGATCGCCTTCGACCGCGACGGCGACGGCCTGGTCAGCCGTTCGTACAGCCTGGCCCGATTCGTGCCCATGCAGGGCGAAGGGGCAGCCGAGGAACGCAAGGCGATGCTGCGGGAGGGCGTGGCCTTGCAGACCGACGACGTACGGGTGCCGCTCAACGCCCAGGCGCTGAACGGCGTACTGGATACGCCCAGGCTGGAACGCTGGTCCGGAGCGGCGTACGACCTGCCCGACGAACTGGAGCTGTACCTCACGCTCAACCTTTCGAGCCCGGCCCGCCTGCACGCTGCCAACGACGTGGTGGAGCGCGGCGTGGTGGAGGCGTCCGCGCTATTCGGGGTGCCCGCCCTGGTGAGCGAGGACAGCATCGCCTACCGCACCCGCCGCGAAAACGAGGACACCGGCGGCTTCGAGAGCGGCGTGATCGCCCACGGGCCCGAGGCCGAAACGCTCGCGGACGAGTACGTAACGCTGCTGCGGCGTTGGGCCCACGACCACCGCCACCGGGGAGCCGCAACCTTCCGCTACCTGCCGGGCCCCGCGCCCACCCCCCTGCCCCAGAACGCCGTCCTGCGACGCCACGGCATCGTCACGGCGACCTGGCACTGAGACTCCCGGGCCCCGTCTCGGGGCCCGGTCACCCGCCTCCTCCGGTCCGAACGCCGCTGCCTCGAAGCCGAGTTCGCGCAGTGGCTCCCCGAAGCCTCGGCCCGCGTCCGCCAGCGCGTCCTGGAGGCCGTCGCCGCCCGCGCCGCCGTCTCCCGCATCGTCGACGGCCGTGGCCACCCTCGACCCCGTCCGCCGGCGGGCCGCCGGATGGACCTACCGGGCCCTCGGGCGGCCCTGACGGCCGAAAGTGCGGGCCCGGTATCACAGGCTGAAGCGCGGGCCGGTCTTGCCGGTGAACGGGAAGAGCGGATAGCCCTCCAGGCACGCGCTGTCCGGCGGGAAGTACGGCCAGTCCATGCCGATCCGGTACACCAGGGTCAGCAGGACGGCGGCGGCGAAGGGCGCGAGCCACCTGGTGGCCCGCCCGCCCGGGAGGGGCCGCCTCCGCAGGGCGAGTTGGAGGAGAAACAGCAGCAGGGTCATGCAGAGCCAGACCGCAGGCATCGTCATCATCTGCAGCCCGATGTTGTTGCTGAAGTTGTTTCCGAGCGGGCAGCCCGCCCACGACCTGACGGTCCACACCGTGCCGACGCACACACCGACGCCCGAGAGGGCGGGAGCCAGCAGGTACCACCCGCACCCCGGCGCGGAGGAAGCCGACGCGCCCCGTGCCTGTGACTCCCGCATCCCCTTGCCTCCCCGCCGACAACCACCGCGCCAGAAGTCGGACCGGCCGACTTCTGGCGCTGCCACCGAGCTCACCTTCAGCCGTGTTGACCGAAGAAACGATCACTTCGGTTCCCGAGATTTCGCCACGGTCGCGTGACCGGTCGAGAGGCCGGCCGGGTGGGCACCCGGGTCGCGGCCCTGCTCAGGCGGCCTGGGCCCTGTCCTATGCTGGCCCGGTGAGTAGCGAACCGGTTCCGCCCGAGGGCACCGCCGTCGAGCTGATGCGGGCCATGACGCGGTTGCGGGCACGGCTGCGCACCGAGGCCCCGATCGACGACCTGCCGTGGAACTGGTCCCACCTGACCACCCTGCACCGGATCGTGCAGAACGGTCCGATGACCGCGAGCGAGCTCGCCCAGGCCGAGCACGTCCGGCGGCAGTCGATGGCGGAGACGCTGGCCGCGCTCCGCGACGGCGGGCTGGTCGCCACCGCCAAGGATCCGAACGACGGGCGCAAGTCCCTGGTCAGCGCGACCCGTGCCGGGCAGGAGCTGTGCGAGCGGATCCCGGCGGCGCGGGAGGCCTGGCTGTCCGGCGCGATCGGCTCCATGCTCCGGGCCGAGGAGCGCAGGACGCTCCAGCGGGCTGCGGAGATCATGAACCGGCTGGCGGACTCCGAACGCTAAACCGGCTCAGCGGCCGTGCTCAGTGCGGCGAGTTCCGCGGTGGCGACGACCTCGGCCTGGCGCGGGAAGACCTTCTCGGTGAGCACCCGGTGCACCTCCGGGTCGGGGTCGGCGGTGGCGTCGGCCAGCACGAAGAGGCGGTAGTCCTCGTCGGCCGCCTGCCGAAGGGTCGACAGCACCACGCCACTGGTGGAGAGCCCGGCGAGCACCAGGGTGTCCACACCCCGCGCGCCCAGCTCGGCGCGCAGATCGGTGTCGCCGGCGAACGCGCTGAACCGGATCTTGCGCACGGCCAGGTCCTGCTCCCGGATCTCCAGGGACGGGTGCACCGCCGTCGTGGAGGTGCCGTCAGTGAGGGATCCGGCCGCGGCGACCTGGGCGAAGGTCTTGTTGCGGGCGGGCACGGCAGCGGCGTCCTCCTCGGTGAGCGCGACGCGTACGAAGACGACCTGCACACCGTGGGTGCGGGCCCAGGCCAGCGCCTCGCCCGCGCGGGCGAGCACACCCTCCGGGTCGGGGACGGCGCCCAGCACGAGGGGCTGGAAGTCCATCAGCAACAACGCGGTACGGGCCGGGTCCATTGCCGCGGCGGTGTTCGCGGCGGCGGTCATGTCGGTGGTCATCTCGGTGAACCTGCTTTCTCTTGGCACTGCGGGATTCGGGCCCTGGCCGGTGCGGAGTCAATCCGCCTGCTGCCGGTCGGCCCGGGCCAGCCGACGGTCGCACACGGTCAGGACGAGGACGAGGACGGCGATCAGTACCAGCACCCACGCGATGTGGTGCAGCCCGCTGTCGTCCACGCCGCGGTGGAAGGCGGTGCCGGTGATCGCGGCCGAGGCGATGGACCCGACGTAGCCGAAGGTGCGGAGCAGTCCGGAGGCGGTGCCGACCGTGGCGGCGGGGGCCTCCTGGTAGAGGACGGTCTGGTTGGCGACCGACCCGGCGCCGGAGGTCAGGCCGAACACCGCGCTCGCGGCGACGACCGCGGCCATCGGGGTGCCGCCGTCCACGAAGAGCACGGCCCCCGCCCCGACGAGCAGCAGCACCGCGCAGGCGATCAGCGGCAACCGCACCCCCGCCCGCCGCGACACCACCCGGGCGGTCAGCGCGGACAGCACGCCCATCGGCAGCAGGACCAGCCCGGCCTGGTAGGCGGACAGCCCGCGGGCGGCCTCCAGCCACTGGGTGAGTCCGTACAGGATCACGTACGTGCCCAGCAGCGTCAGGCCGTTGCGCACATAGGTGCGGGTCAGGGCGCCGTTGGCGGCGAGCAGGCGGACGTCGAGGAACGGGTGGCGGGCGCGCAGCTCCCACCCGGTGAGTGCCGCGGCGAGAAGGAGGGTGGCGGCGAGCGCCGGCCAGTCCGGGCGCGGCAGGGCGGAGAGGAGGACCACCAGGGCGGTGAGCACGCCGCCGAAGCCCACCATGCCGAGCAGGTCGAGGCGGGTGGCCAGGGCGCGCACCGATCCGGTACGCACGGGAGCGGGGTCCGGCGCGATCCCGGCCAGCGCCAGGACGAGGGCCACCGCCGCGAACGGGATGTTGATCCAGAAGGCGGTCTGCCAGCCGAACGACCCGACCAGTAACCCGCCGATGGCGGGGCCGACGGCGACGGTGGCGGATCCGGTGACCGCCAGGCCGCCGAGCACCCCGCGCGGGGGGCCGTCCTGGCCGGCGCCCTGTGCGCGGCGGCGGATCAGCAGCATCGCGGACGGGTAGCCCGCCGAGGTGCCCGCGCCGATCAGCACCCGGGCGCCGATCAGCGCCGGCAGCGAGTGGGCCAGCGACCCGACGACCCCGGCCGCGAGCACCAGCACGATGCCCGCGAGGAATACCCGGCGGGGCCCGAACACCTCGGCGAGACGCCCGGCGGCGGGCTGGGCCAGCGCACTGGTGAGGTAGAGGCAGGAGATCAGGATCGCGGTGTCCCCGACGGGGATGTGCAGGGCCGCGGCAAGCGGGACCAGCGCCGTCGCGATGATCGAGCTGTTGACCGGATTGAGCGCGGCCCCCAGGTACAGCGGTGCCACGAAGCGCCTGCCGAAGGGATCGCCCACGGCCGGACCGCCCCCGACCGCTCGCTGCGGAACACTGGTGTCACCGGCGACAGACACGACACGACTCCGTCCTCCGGGACCTCCGCGACAGGCGGGCCCACCGTGGAGATCCCGGCGGAAGTAGGCAGGCCACCTGACAAAGATTAGCAGGTAGCCTGCCTACTTGTGGAGTGGTGACCCCGTGGAGGACGCCGGGGCCGCGCCTCCGGAGCGGGCGGCCTAGCTGCCGGGGGCCGACCAGGTGCCGAGGGCGATTTCGGCGGTGATGCCGGGGCCGAAGCCGGCGAGCAGGCCGCGGTGGCCTTCGAAGGCGGACTGTTCGTCGAACATGCGGGACAGGGCGTCGAGGACGACGGCGCTGGCGATGTTGCCGTACTCGGTGAGCGTGGCGCGGCTGAAGCGGAACGCCTCGCGCGGCACGTCGAGGAAGCGGCTGAGGTCGTCCAGGATCCGGGGGCCGCCCGCGTGGACGATGTAGAAGTCGAGCTTGCCGACGTTCCAGTGGTGTTCCTCCGCGAGGGCGCGCAGGGCCGGGCTGAGGTCCTCCATCGTGCCCGGTACCCGCTTGTCGAGCAGGAAGTGGAAGCCGGTGGAGCGGACGGCGTAGGAGATCCAGTCCTCGGTATTGGGGATGAGGTAGGAGCCGTTGCGTTCCAGACGGACCCCGTGGCCGCCGGTGCCCTTGACCACGGCGGCGGCGATTCCGTCCCCGAACAGGCCGTTGGACAGGAGTGAGCCCACGCCGAGGTCGGTGGGCTGGTAGCACAGCGAGCAGAACTCGCAGGCCACGATCAGCACATTGTCGTCGGGGTGGGCGGTGCAGTAGTCGTGGGCGCGGTTGATCGCCGCACCGCCTGCCGCGCAGCCGAGTTGGGCGATGGGTATCTGGCGGGTCTGCGGGCGGAAGCCCATCTTGTTGATGAGCCAGGCCGTCAGGGCGGGCATCATGAAGCCCGTGCAGGACACATAAATAATCAAGTCGATCTGCGTCGGCTCGAGTTGAGCGGTCTCCAGGGCGCGGGAGACCACGGCGGGCACGCGGGCCTTGGACTGGGCTTCGTAGACGGTGCTGCGCTCGTCGAGTCCGGGGTGGCGCAGGACCGTCTCGATGGGCTGGATCAGGTGCCGCTTCTGTACACCGGTGTGCTCGATCAGGCGCAGGGCCAGGTCGAGTTGGGGGTGGCCGCGGTGGATCCTGCGGGCGAGTTCGAGGGTTTCCTCGTTGGTGATGACGTATTCGGGGACGGCGATCGCCGGTTTGCACAGAACTGCCATGAGATGTCCTCCTGGCGGACGATTGTCCCGGCGCGGCCCTGACCGCTTCCGGTGTCCACCGATGGGCGGAAGCCGCTGCGGAGGTACGCTGCGCGGCCGCGCCTGTGCGTGGTGGACCTCGCGTGAGCCGAGGGGCGGAGGGCCGGCCGTCCGGAGGGCCGCGTTCCCGTCGTACGGGCCGTCTGTGCCGCGGTGGGGCCGGTCCTGGGCACCTTAGTCAATCTACGGGAGACGGCTCGCGGACGCATGCCGGGCGGCATGCGTCCGCGAGTTCGGCGCGCACCCCCGGGCGCGGTGCGCCCGGGGGTGCGGCCGTCACCAGACGACGGGGAGGGCAAGGGGGTACCGCCAGATCGAGGTGGTGTTCCACTGCACCTCGTCGGCGGGCTTCGCCAGCGCGAGGCGGGGGAAGCGCTCCAGGAGCGTTCCGATGGCGACCTCCAGTTCGGCGGTCGCGAGCGGGGCACCGAGGCAGTGGTGGGCGCCCCAGCCGAAGGTCATGTGGGGCGGGCTGGTGCGTTCGAAGTCCAGCTCGTCGGGCCGGTCGAACTTGCGGCCGTCGCGGTTGGCGGTCAGGTAGGAGACGTGCACGATGTCGCCCGCCCGGATGGTCACCCCGCCCAGCTCGACGTCCTCCAGGGCCGTTCGGGGGATGCCGACGCCCTTGCGGAAGGGGATGAAGCGCAGCAGCTCCTGGAGGGCCTGCGGGAGCATCTCGGGCCGCTCGCGCAGCAGGGCGAGCTCGTCGGGCCGGGTGAGGAGGGCGTAGGCGAGGTTGCCGATCTCGTAGGTCGTGGTGTCCTGGCCGGTGATCAGCAGAACCATGGCCATGACGGTCAGTTCCTTGTCGTCCAGGACCATGTCGCCGTCCCGGGCCGTGGCCAGCGCGCTGATCAGGTCCTCGCCGGGGTCGCGGCGCCGCCGCGCGGTCAGTTCGGCGAAGTAGGCGCGCAGGTCGGACTTGGCCCGTACCGCGTCGGGGCGGTTCTGGGCCGTGACGTTCATCATCGTCCGGGCGTGGGCGCGCAGTTGCGGGCTGTCGGCCTCGGGGATCTCCAGGACCTCGCAGATCGTGATCAGCGGCAGCGGGTGGGCGAGGTGCTCCATGAGGTCGGCCGGGTGGCCCTGTTGAGCCATCCGGTCCAGCAGCCCGTCCACCACGTGCTGGGTGCGGGCGCGCATCCGCTCGATGCGTTCGGGCTGGAACGCCTTGGACACCAGGCTTCGCAGCCGGCTGCTGTCCGGCGGGTCCATGACGTTGATCGCCTCGGCCTGGACGATCGGCTCGGGGGTCATCCGGGGGAAGTCCTTGCCGATGACGCCGGCGCGGCTGAAACGCCGGTCGGTGGTCACGGTGCGAACGTCGTCGTAGCCGGTGACCAGCCACGCCTCCCCTTCGCCGTAGGGCAGTCGGATTCGGGAGACTGACTCCTGTGTCTGGAGCTCCCTGAGGGTCGGGTCGAACTCGAGGGCGTCGGCGAAGTCGAAGGGGCACGTGCGCGCGTTGGAGCCGGTGGTCATGCGGATCTCCAGGACATGGTTCGGAGGGCCGGATTATGTGGGGGTGGGGCTGGGGGGTGAACGGGACACGGGTACCCGACCGGCGGCCCGCGTATACCGGATGAGGCCCGCAGCGGCCGGTAATTCATCCGTGCTGATCAGTCGTGGCGGCCGGGCCCGGCGTGTCGCCCGTGTTGCCCGTGTCGGCGTGTCGCCCGTGTCGCGTGGCGCCGGGGCGGGGGCACCCTGGGGCGCCCCCGCCCCGTCCGGGGAGCGGAGCCCTTTCAGAACAGCCGTGTGCCGCAGGCTGCCACCACGCTCACCGACCGTGACCGGTCGCGGTTCCGTGCCCGCGTCGGGTCACTCACCAGTAGTGGTGGCGGCCTCCCACCGCGTGCCCCACGGAACCGAGAATCCACAGGGCCAGCCCGATGACGGCCAGGATGATTCCGATCGTCCACAGGATGGAGATGTGGGCGACGAAGCCAATGATGAGCAGAATCACTCCGAGAATAATCACGGTGACCTCCAGATTCGGTAAGGCCCCCTCCGCTTAACTCTGCTTCCCACTGGTCGCACTGGCAAACGAATCGCCGACGATCACTGACCGTGGTCGTGCCGGCCGCTACCCGGTGTCGACGGGTGCCGGGGTGCCCGGCAGCCGGTGGAGATGAGGCGGGAGCCCTTCCGGCACCCGCCCGTTACAGTGCCGGGATGAGTGATGAACCGGTGATACTCCGCCCTCTCTCCGAGGCCGATCTGGTGACCGTCGAACAACTCCTGCTCGACCCGGAGGCGGTGGGGCCGCTCCAGTGGTTCGGGTGGTCGGACCCGGGCCGAAGCCGGCGGCGGTGGGCGGAGAACGGCCTGCTGGGGGAGGACATTTCAGTGCTCGCGGTGGTCGTCGCGGGGGAGCTGTGCGGCTTCGTCCAGTGGCGCCGGGCGGGGCTCGTGCCCGCGTCCTCGTACTGGGTCATCGGCATCCAGCTGCTCCCGCGGGCCCGCGGCCGGGGGATCGGCACCGAGGCCCAACGCCTCCTGGCGGACTACCTGTTCGCGCATTCGCCGGTGGTCCGGCTGGAGGCGGACACCGAGGTCGTCAACCTCGCCGAGCGGCGCGCGCTGGAGAAGTGCGGCTTCACCGAGGAGGGCGTGCTGCGCAGCCTGGTGTTCCGCGACGGGCAGTGGCGCGACATCGTCCGCTACAGCCTGCTGCGTTCGGACCGTGCCGAGCGCTGACCCCACGGTCGTTACGCAGCCGATGGGTGGCCGTGACACGACCGGCCGGGGACCGCGACACGGCCCTCCTACCGTCGCTGTCAACGCACCGGCCGCACCGGCCGGGCCGCGTCCGCGACGAAGGAAGAGACACCGTATGAGCAGGAGCCGTACCCACCGCTCGCCCGCCCGCCGGGTCCTGGCCGTCTGTGCCCTGACCGGGGCCGCGCTGATGACCGCCGTCACCGGCGGAAACGCATGGGCCGACGGAGCCCCCGCCCCGGCTGCCCCGAGCGTCGCCGGCGTCTCGGCCCCGGCTGCCCCGAGCGCGGCCCCCACCGCCGCACCGGCCGGCGGGACTCCCACCGCCACGCCCACCCGCCCGACCCCCGCCACCCCCGCCGCCGCGCCCGCCGGCGGGACCCCCACCGCCACGCCCACCGCCGGTGGCACCGGGCCCCAGGTCCGGGAGGTGCCCGCGGGTGCCGCCCAGGCCGGTGACGGATCCGGTTCGACCTCCGTCTCCGGCCCGCTGCTGGTCGGCGGCGGCACCGTCGCGGCCCTCGGCGCCGGTGCGCTGGGCTTCGCCCTGCTGCGCCGCGGCTCCGGTGCGCGCGGCTGACACCGGCCCCGGGTCCAACGGGCACCCCGGCGCCGCTCCCCCGCACCTGGCCAGGCAGGGGAGCGGCGCCGGGGTCCCGCCGGAGAGCGGGAGACCCGGCGCCGACGACACGGCCGCATCCGGCGACCGGGGCGCCCGGGCGACCGGCCGCCGCCACGCGCGCGGCAGCGGCCACCGGCGGTCCCGCACCGCCGGACCCGGCCCGAGCGCACTGCGGCGGAGCGCCTTCGGTGCCGCAGGTCTGCTCTGCCTGGTGGTCGGTGCCTCCGTGGCGCTGTCCGGCCAGCGCACCCCGGTGGTGCGCATCGAGCCCTCGGTGCACGGCGGCGCGGACACCCCGGCGAAGGCCACGGGGCCCGCGGCGAACCCGGTGTCCGGGCCCGCCCCGGCCTCCGCTGCCCCGGCCACCGCTCCGCGACCCTTCGCGGCCTCGGTGCCGACCCGCCTGCTGATCCCGGCCGCCGGGGTGGACGCCCCGGTGACCAGCCTCGGCCTGAACGCCGACGGGACGGTCGAGGTGCCGCCGGCCGACCGGGCCGGGGAGACCGGCTGGTACCGCAACGGCCCGACCCCGGGGGAGACCGGCCCCGCCGTCCTCATCGGGCACTACGACACCGTGCACGGCCCGGCGGTCTTCCACGGTCTGCCGAAACTGCGGCCGGGCGAGCTGATCCAGGTGCGGCGCGCGGACGGAAGCACGGTGGACTTCAGGGTCCGCACGCTGCTGCAGGCCGCCAAGGACCGCTTCCCGACCCAGACGGTCTACGGTGACACCCCGACGCCTACGCTCAGGCTCATCACCTGTGGCGGGCGGATCGGCTCGGACGGCCACTGGACCGACAACATCATCGTCCTGGCGGACCTGGCCGGTCCGGACGGCGCGTCCGGCTGAGGCGGCCGGGCGGGTGCCGGTGGTTCCGCCCGGCAACCCGCCCGGGCGGAACCACCGACAGCCGTCCACGCGACCTACTACCGGGGCGGGTACGGAGCGGACCCGGCGCATCGCCGCAGACCAGGAGGATGAGCACCGACCGTGGCACCGTTTACTCCCCGCCGCCGGACCGGCGCCGTGTCGGCGGCCGGACTCGCCGTCCTCATCGCCATCGCCGCCCTCGTGGCCATGGCGGTCGGCCGTGTCACCCCCGGCGGGCTGCAGGACCACGGCGCGTCCCAGCCGGTGACACCGCCGCTGAAGCCCCAGCCGCTCTGGCCCGGCCTGGATGCCTCCCCGTCGCCGGCCTCACCCGCCACCGCCACCGCTCAGCCGACGCCGCGCCCCGTCCCCGACGTGACCGTCCCCGGGAACGACATCACCGCGGTCGACGTCCGCTCCGTCCTCGCCAAGGACCCCATGGTGGGCCCGGAGGAGCGGCGCGCCCTCGACTCCTGCCCCGAGTGCAAGGTCCGCAGCCCCGAGTACCGCGACCTCACCGGTGACGGGCGCTCCGAGCTGCTCGTCGCCGTCGCCACCCCCGGGGCGGTGGTACTGCACGTCTACACCCTGGCCGACGACCGGGTCCTGTCCGTCCTCCAGGTCACGGCACGGGAGGGGTTCAGCGCCGAGACCGTCGGCTGCGACCTGTGGCTGTACGAGCTGACCACCGCCTCCGCCCGGACCAGCAGCCACTACCACTGGGACGGGGTCCGGCTCGGCCTGGTGGAGCAGAAGGTCGAGGGCATCGTCCCGGTGCCCGGCGACGGCACCGGACAGACGGGCCCCTCCGCCGGCGTGACCGGACCGGCGGTCAGCCCCGGCATGGGCGTCAGCCGCACCCCCGGGGCGGCCGGCGAGGCCAGCCCCGTCCCTCCCGGACCGGCCCCCGGCACCCCCACGAGCCGTCCAACCGCCCGACCGACCCCGGCGCTCTCGGAAGCGAAGCCATGAACCCCGCAGCCGCACCCACCCACCCGCACATCCTGATCGTCGAGGACGACGAGGTGATCCGGGAGGCCACCCGGATGGCCCTGGAGCGCTACGGCTTCCCGGTCTCCACCGCCGCCGACGGGCTGGAAGGGCTGGAGGCGTTCCACGCCGTCCGCCCCGATCTGCTGCTGCTGGACGTCATGCTGCCGCTCCTCGACGGGGTCGGCCTCTGCCGCCGGATCCGCGAGGAGAGCCAGCTCCCGATCCTGATGATGTCGGCGCGCACCGATCCGGTCGACGTGGTGTCCGGCCTGGAGGCCGGTGCGGACGACTACGTGGTCAAGCCGTTCGAGAGCGCGGTGCTGGTCGCCCGGATCCGGACGGTGCTGCGCCGGGTCCGCGTGGTCCCGGCGGCCGAGACCCCGCCGCCCGCCGCGGACGCCCCGCCGGCCCTCGCGCCGGTTCCCGTGCGGGCCGTTCCGACGGGCCCGACCGCCCCGACCGCCCCGGCCGTGCAGACGGCCCCGACCGTTCCGGCCGCACCGGCGCCGCGGACCGTGCGCAGCTTCGACGGGATGGAGGTGGACACCGAGAGCATGGAGGTACGGGTGCACGGCCGGCTCGTCCCGCTGACCCCGACCGAGCTGCGGCTGCTGCTGGAGTTCACCGCCGCGCCCGGCATCGTGCTGGAGCGCTCCGTCCTGTTGGAGCGGGTCTGGGACTACGACTGGGGCGCCGACACCCGGGTGGTGGACGTCCACGTGCAGCGGCTGCGCGCCAAGATCGGCGCCGGCCGGATCGAGACCGTCCGCGGGTTCGGCTACAAGCTGCGGCGCTCGGCATGACCCTGCGCCGCCAGATCGCCACCGCCGTCGCCGCCATCTCCGTCCTGGTCGCCGTGGCCGTCGGCCTGCTGGTCCACCAGGCGATGATCCGCCAGCACGTCGACCAGGCCCGGGCCTCCGCGCTGACCGCGCTGGACTCGGCGCTGGGCGCCTACGCGCGCGACGGCAAGGTCGCCGGCCTGGACGACCCGGCGCTGCCGCCCCGGCTGCGCGCCCTCGTGGCGGACGGCCGGCGGGGATCGCTGCTGGCCGGCGGTCCGCAGGGCGAGGCGATGTGGGCGGCCGGCCCGGTCCAGGGCGGAGTGGTCTCCGTCCGGGTCGACTTCGAGCCGGACCGGGCGGCGATCGCCGACCTGGACCGGATCATCCTGATCACCGTCGTCGCGTCGGTCTTCACGACGGTGCTGGTCGGGGTGCTGGTCGCGGACCGGATCAGCCGCCGGCTGCGCACTGCGGCGACGGCCGCCCGGGGGATCGCCGCCGGGCGCACGGACACCCGGATCGGAGAGCTGGTCGACGGGCGGGACGAGGTGGCCGACCTCGCGGCGGCCGTCGACCTGATGTCGCGGGCGCTGCACCGCCGACTGGAGGACGAGCAGCAGTTCACCGCGGACGTCGCCCACGAGCTGCGGACCCCGCTGACCGGGCTGGTCACCGCGGCCGAGCTGCTGCCGCCGGGCCGGCCCACCCAGCTCGTCCAGAACCGGGTGCAGGTGCTGCGTTCGCTGGTCGAGGACCTGCTGGAGGTGTCCCGGCTGGACGCGAACGTCGAGACGCCGTACCTGTCGGCCGTGCCGCTGGACCGGGCGGTGCGCCGTACCGTCACGCTCACCGGCCTGGACGTGGAGGTCGAGGTGGCGCCGGGCGCCGCCGACACGTCGGTCCGCACCGATCTGCGCCGGCTGGACCGCATCCTGGGCAATCTGCTCGTCAACGCCGACCGGCACGGCGGCGGTCCGGTCCGGCTGGGCGTGGACGGACTGCGGATCACCGTCCGCGACCACGGGCCCGGTTTCCCGGACGACCTGTTGCGGCACGGGCCCAAGCGCTTCCGGACGAGCGTGCGCGAGCGTGGGCGCGGCCACGGCCTGGGCCTGACGATAGCCACCGGCCATGCGCGGGTGATCGGCGCGGCCCTGACGTTCGCCAACCACCCGGACGGCGGCGCGGTGGCCACCCTGGTGCTGCCGCCCACGGTGACACCCGGCCAGGATGACGACCGGGCCGACGGACCGGCAGGCGACTCGACCGGCGGCCCGGCGCACGGCCCGGGCCAGGACGCCGGGGAGAAGCGGGGCGAGCGGCCGGCCCCCTGACGAGGGCGGCCCGGGCTCCCGCGTCAGCGGTCGGCGACGAGCAGGGTCTGGAGGATCCGGCCGCAGTCGCCGGCCGCGTCGTCGAGGCGGCCGGAGGCCAGGCCTGAGCCGTCCGGGCTGGCGGCCGTGGCGGCGGTCAGATGGAGCCAGGCGCCGACCGGGTCGCGGTGGAGGGCCAGCGTGACATCGGTGTTGATGACGAGCCGGCCCACGTGGTCGAGCTCGAAGGCGACCGCCCAGTTGCTGTCGGCGAGGGTGAGGGCGCGGGTCAGCGGGGTGTCCGGCTCGCCGTCGACGAGGGGGATCCGCTGCCGGGCCCACACTGTGCCGGGGCCGGGGGTGTCGAAGCCGCCGCCGGGCGGGAAGCGCCACTCCATCGCCGAGACGTACCCGCCGAGGTGCGCGCCGGCCATGACGGGCGGCGGCTGCGGGCCCGGAAGCGACGGTGGGGCCGTCTCCGGGCGGAGCGGCGGGGTCTCCCGCGGGCTCGCGGCGATGCGCCACGCCCGGGCCAGCAGGACGGGCCGACCGCCGGAGGTGAGCTCACCCTCCAGGAGTTCGGCGCGGCCGCCGGAGCGGATGGCGCGGACCTCGACCTGGAGGTCGCCGACGGGCACCGGGCGGGGGATCTCCAGCGTGATGCGGGCGATCCGGAAGCCCTCCCGCGCCCCGTGCCGTTCCAGGGCGCGGCCGAGCAGGGCGGACGGGGGGCCCGCGTGCTGCGCCTTCGGACTCCACGGCCCCGCCGTGGCGGCCGTGCTCTCGTAGCGCCCGTGGCCCACGGCCCGGTAGAAGGACCCGGGCAACTCCGCCGAATCCGGCGTCATCCGCCGACTCCCCTCATCGAGATCCACGAGAAGGTATACCGGTCGTCCGGGCCCGGCCGGGAGTGGCCCGGCCGCCATTCTCCCGCGCGGTTTCGGACGGAGGGCGGGTCAGGACCAGGCGGAGCCGCAGCCGTTCCGGGCCGGAGCCGGTCATGCCCGGTACGCGGTGGGCGGGCCGGCCCAGATCTCGGCCGACTCCCCACCGGGGAGCGGCACGACCGGGCGGCCGTCCACGCCGGAGCCCGGGCGGATGGCGGCGCCCGCCCGGGCGGCCGCCGCCTCGACCGACGGCGCCAGCAGGGCGAACGGGACCGGCGACGCGTCCTCGTGGGCGGCCTCGTCCGAGCCGACCAGCAGCAGGTTGCCCACGATCGCGAATCCGGCGCCGCCCGCCCGGCCCGGGGCGGGCGGCACGGCACCGGTCGCGGCCGCCGTCCCCGGAGTCGCCGACAGCGTCTCCGGGGCCGTCGCCGACGTCGTCTCCAGCGCCGTCTCGTAGAACCGGACGGCCCCGCCGAGCGAAGCGGCCGGCACGGCCCGCCGGACCAGGAGGCGCACGCCCCCGCCCCCGGGCCCGACTTGGCGAGGTACGGGCCGCTCCCCGGGCCGGGGCCGGTGCTCGACCAGCTCGGCGAGCGAGCCGTCCGGGTAACGCACCCGGGCCCGCGCGCCGGGCACGATCGCCTCGCGGGGCTCCAGCACGGTCGTGCCGGTGCGGCCCAGCAGGTCGAGCTGGCCGGCCAGCGAGGGCACGATCAGCGAGTACGCCGTCCGCCGCTGGACGGGGGTGAACGGCCGCTCGCTCGCGATCAGCAGAACGGTGCCCACGGCGGCCAGTTCGAGGCCGCCGAAGTCGGGGATCGGCATCCGCAGATCCGCGCGCACCCCGAGCAGCCGCTCGTAGAACGCGATCCGGTCGTCGAGGTCGGCCAGGTCGATCAGCGACCGGGCGAGCAGGCGTGGCCGGTCCAGGACGGACGAGTCGGGGGTGGTCCGGAACCAGCGCTCCGAGAGCCCGGGCGGGCCGGAGAGGCCGGACGGTGATGCGGTGCTTCCTGTCATGATGCTGTGCTCCCTCTTCCGACTGGGCTGTGATTCCCGTTCACCCGGCGGCTACCACCGCTGCGCCCGCAGCCCCCACGCGGCGAACTCGTCGGTGACGAGCCGGCGCAGGGACTCGGTGCCGCCGAAGTGGTCGGGCATCCCGGTGACGGTCACGGTCACCCGCTCGCCCGACCGCACCATGCACAGTGAGGCGCGCAGGGCGGCCTTCTCCGGCACCAGGCCCGGTACGTTCATCGTGCGCAGGGCGACGCTGTCCGCCTGTTCGCCGGCGAAGCGCGCCGCGGCCTCCGGTACGACGCCGAAGTTGGACGCGACGACGTCGGTCTGCTGCGCCCCGGGCGCCTTGAGACGGTCGGCGTACCGGCGGGGCAGCAGGTGCCACAGCGGCTCCGGCACGAGTGTGCCGCTGTGCTCGCCGGACTCCCGCAGGGTGGCCTTGGTGCTCCGGCGGGTCTGCCGCAGGTCCTCGTGCTGGGGTGCGCCCGCCGGGACCTCCAGCGGGACGACGACGAGGGCGTTGGCGCGGGCGTCGCCGTCCGGCCGACGCAGGTTCATCGGGATGCCGACCCTGACCGACGCGCGGTCGGCCAGCGGCACCCTGGCGCGGACCAGGTTGGCGGCGATCTCCACGAACAGGCTGTTCGCGGTGCCGCCGTACGCCGTCGCCCGTTCCTCCCACGACGCGGCGTCGAGGGTGAAGAGCGCGGTGGTGAAGAACCTGGGCTCCGAAGTCGCCTCGCTCCGGGGGGACTTCGCCGGGCCGGCCAGTGCCGACCTGATCCGGTCGAACTCCTGACGATTCGTCAGGACGCGTTCCGCCAGGGCGACCGAACCGGCGACGGCGAGTGCGCCCTGCTCCAGCAGCTCGCCGAGGTCCTCGCCGATCGGGCCGCCCGCCGGGGTGCCCCGGCGGGCGGCCGGGGAATCCCGCCGGTCGAGCGCGGTGAACACCCCGAGCCCGTCGGAGCGGAAGTGCGGCACGGTCAGTGACAGCAGCGTGCCGTTCCCGTACCGGGCGGCCGCGAGGCGCCACAGCGCGGTCGAGTCGGCCGGGAGCGGGGCGCGGACCTGCTCGTCGAGCCAGTCCGTCACCGTGTCGTCGGTCAGCCGCCCCGGGTACTCCCGCAGGGGTTCCCCGTTGTGCGCGCCGACCCACTTCCGCCGGGCCCCGGGCACCAGGGCCGGTACCGGCCGGCGGCTGAGCCTGCCGCGGTCCAGCCGCTCCCACTCCTCGCGCAGCGCGGCCGGGGACAGCTCGACCGGGAACCGCCAGAGGACCTGGACGATCCGGGAGGACCCGAGCTCCCGTTCGGCGCTGTAGAGCATCTCGTCGGTGGAGTTGAGGCGTGCGGTGGCCTCCCGGTGCGTCATGCGATCACCTCGCGGATCCGGGCCGCCGTGTGCCGTCCGACGGCCGGGGCCAGTTTGAAGCCGCCGCCGTTCCACCCGGTGGCGGTGACCAGCCCGTACGGCTCCGGCCAGACGGTCACGGCGCCCTTCCCGCCGGGCCCGAGGACGTCGTAGGCGGTGACCCCGCCGGTGGCGTCCGCGTCGGCCAGCGGCGGCCGGCGGTGCCGGACGACCTCGCGGATGCGCCGCTGTTCGGCGATCGGCACCCCCGCGGTCACGGTCGGCGGGACGTCGCACGCCGACGACGACACACCGGCCAGCACGCCGGTGCCGGAGTTCCAGCGGCGCAGCCAGGCACCCGTCGTCGAGTCGACGACGGTCGGCAACCCGTACGGCCCGCCGGGGCCTGCGCCGTGGACTGCGCCGGGGCCTGTGCCCGGACCCGCGCCGGGGCGGCCGCGCGGGGTGAAGACGCAGTAGCTCACCGCCCGTGTGCGCAAAGGCAGTTCCACGCCCGCCGTCCGTGCGAGCCCGGTGCTGTGGACCCCGGCGGCGAGCAGGACCGCGCGCGCCGACACGAGCCCGGCCGTGGTGCGGACGCCGGTCACCCGCCCGCGCGAGGTCACCACCTCGGTGGCCCGTGCCGAGCCGAGGAAGGTGACGCCGTCGGCGTCCCCGAGCATCGCCTCGGCGACCTCCCGCGCCGGCAGCCAGCCGGCGCGCGGCTCGTACACCCCGACGAAGTCCTCGGGCACGGTCAGACCGGGGAACGCGGCGGTGATCTCCGGTGCGGAGAGGACCAGCGCGGTGTGCCCGGCGGCCAGGACCTGGTCCGCGCCCGCCAGCGCGCGTTCGGTGCCGTCGGCGTCGAACAGCACCAGGCTGCCGTCCTCGCGCACCGCGGGCCAGCGGCCGCTCGGGCCCCGCCGCAGGTAGCAGGAGAGTCCCTCGGCCGCCCAGGGGTGGCCGTCGGTGCCGGCGGCGGGGTCGAACGCGCGGATCAGCCCGCCGGAGGCGCCGGTCGCCCCGCCCGCGACCCCGTGTTCGTCGATCACGACCACGGACAGCCGGTGCGCGGCGAGGCGTTCGGCGGTTGCCAGGCCGATGATGCCGCCGCCGACGATGACGACGTCGGCGGCGGCATCAACGGTGGTACGGGTGCCCGTGGTCACCGAACGGCCTCGACGGGGAGGCGTTCCGGGCCGGTGGGCTCACCCGGCTTGCCCAGGATGGACTCGGCGATGTCGGTCGACCGGGCGGACAGCACCGCCAGGGCTCCCGCGTCGCCCATGCCGTGGCTCGCCTCGCACAGGCCGTTGAGGTACAGCCGGAGCGGACGCGGCTGGTACGTCTGCCCGGTGACGGGCACTGAGTAGTCGCGTGCCACGTCCAGCAGCCCGTGCTCGTTGACGGCGAGCCGGTCGGCCACCTCTTCCAGCAGGGGGTGGCGCCGTTCGTCGTCCGGGCCCTCGCCGAAGTCGCGGAAGCCCGTCGCCAGGACGACGAGGTCGGCGTCGTAGGCGCTCTCCGTCCCGTAGTTGACGTCCCGCACCGTGAGCCGGTTCGCCGTGCCCTGGGCGTGCGGGGTGACCTGGACCACCTCGGAGTACGGCATGAGCCGGAACCGGTCCGAGCCGGTGATCTCGTACTCGTGCTGCACGCCCGCGAGCCGGTCGATCACGTCCTGGTCGCAGGCCGCGTAGTTGATCGACCTGAGCTCCCGCCGGATGCGGTTCTTGGCCTCGTTCGGAAGCGGGTAGAAGTAGTCGATGAAGTCGGGCAGGAAGACCCGCCGGCTGTACGGGCTGGTGTCCTTCAGCCGGAACCCGATGCCCCGCTGGAGCGACACCACCTGGTGGACCTCGGGCCGGTCGAGGAGGTCGAGCACGATCTCGATCGCGCTCTGGCTCGCACCGACCACCACCACCCGCAGCCCCTTGCCGGTCTGGCGCCGCAGGGAGCTGAGGTACCTGGTGGAGTGGAACACGGTGGGCCCCAGGCTCCGTTGGAACGGGGCCGGGATCCGGGGCGAGCGGCCCGTACCCACGGCGACGGTCTCGCCGAAGTACTGCCGTCCGCCGGCCGTCTCCACCCGGAACACCTCCCGGCCGCCGAGGTCCACCAGGGAGAGCCGGGTCGCCGACTGCCCGTAGTCGACCGACCCGCGGAACGAGTCGGCGACCCACCGGAGGTAGCCGGCGTACTCCCGCCGCAGCGGGAACTTGCTGTTGAGATGCAGGTAGTCGGTCAGCCGGCCCTGGCCGGCGAGGTAGTTGACGAAGGTGTACGGACTGCCCGTGTTGCGCGGCATCACCAGGTCACGGAAGGGGTTGTTCTGGATGTCGGCCCCGGGCAGCAGTTGCTCGCTCTGCCACTGGAAGCCGTCGGCCCGCTCGATGAACCGGGTCGTGCCGCTGTAGCCGAACTCCTCCAGGGTCACCGCCAGCGCGAGGTTGGCGGGCCCGAAGCCGATCCCGAGGACTGAGTGGATCTGCTGGTCTGCCATGGGTCACGCGCCGGCCGGGGCCGTTTCGAGCACCCGGTTCTGGTCGTCCACGTGGACGACGCGGGGCTCGTGCTTCTCCACCTCGTCATCGCTGAGCTGCCCGTACGCGATGATGATGACCTTGTCGCCGGTCGCCACGAGCCGCGCGGCGGCGCCGTTCACGATCACCTCGTTGGCGCCGGGGGCGCCGAGGATGGTGTAGGTCTCGAACCGCGCGCCGTTGTTGATGTTGACGACGTGCACCAGCTCGTGGATGCCGATGTCGGCGGTGTCCAGCAGCTCCGGCGAGATCGTGATCGACCCGATGTAGTTCAGGTTGCTGTCGGTGACGGTGGCACGGTGGATCTTCGAACGCATGAAGGTACGCAGCATGTCGGTATCCCTGTCTGGATTCATTCGGTGGACGGTTCTCACCGGCTCCGGCGGGTGGCTCTCACCGGGCCGGGTGGATCAGCCCGAGAGGCCCCGGAAGTGCCCGGCGGGCGGGGTGCGGACGTCCCGCAGCAGCGGGACGTCGCCGGGGGCGGCCTCGGCGCCGAACGCCAGGGCCACCTGCCGTGCGAGGTCCGGGGTGACGGGCCACGCGAGCGTGCGCAGGGTCCACAGGAAGAGCAGCGCGCCGGACACGTCGCCCGCGTCGTCGGTCCGGAGGTGCCCGCCGCGCAGGGCCAGCACCTCCAGGTGCAGCGCGAGCGCCTCGGCCGCCTTGCGGATGGAGAACGTCTCCAGGGCGTAGGCGGCCTCGAAGCGCCGCACGGACGCCTCGATGGCGGTCGTCCACCACAGGGAGGGCGGGGCGTCGACGGACCGGCCGGCCAGCTGCTCGCCGAACCTCGCCGTGATCGTGGCGAGCGGTGCGTCGAAGCGGGACTCCAGGGTGGCGGCGGCCACCTGCTCGGTGAACTCGGACTGCTGGAGCTCCGGGCTGGTGAGCGCGAGGACGAACCGCGCCCGGTCCCGGCCGGCCTTCTCCAGGAAGTCCCGCGCCCAGACCACGTCCCCCTTGCTGGTGGAGAACTTCCGGCCCTCCAGGAGGAAGTACTGGTTGGTGAGCGTGCGGGTCACCGGCAGTTCGACCGGCAGCCCGTGCCTGACCGCGAGGAGCTTGAGGGCCGGATAGACGAACGCGTTGTAGAACCCGTTGTCGATCCCGATGAACTGCACGAACTCGTCGCAGCCGGCCTGCCGTCCGGCCCGGACCCGCTGCGGCCAGTACAGGTGGCCGACGTAGATCTCCGGCCAGGCGTTGATGGCCTGCGGCTGCGCGCCCGGGCCGTCCCAGTCCACCGGGATGCCCCAGGTGCTCGGGTAGGTGACCGGGATGTAGGGCAGCCGGCCGGCGAGCGTCCGGGTGACGACGTTCTGCAGATCGGGCCTCAGCGGCACGTCGGAGGTCCGGTACCAGTTGCTGATCAGCGACCGGTAGCGCTCCAGGTCGAGGACCCAGATGGAGACCGGCTTCCTCGGCAGCGCCGTGGCCGTGTCGCCCGGCAGCAGCGAGCCGGGCAGGTTGTACAGGCCGCACGCCTCGCAGACGCCCGCCCTGGCGTGCGCCAGGCAGACCGGGCAGCGGCCCGTCACGAACGCCTCGGCCAGGTACTGCCCGGTTTCGGCGTCGTACGGCAGCTCGACCTCGCGCCGGTCGAACGCGCCGTGCCGCCACAGGTGGGTGAAGAAGTCCCGGACGAAGCGGTTGTAGTCCTCGTCGGGCCGTTCGAAGAGGTCGACGTCGACCCCGGCGAGGTCCAGCGACACCCGGACGCTGTCGAGCGCCTCCTGGATCAGCGCCTCGGGGGTCACTCCGAGCCGCTGCGCGGTCGTGACCACGTAGGTCTGGTTGTCGTCGGTGCTGCACGCGTACACCACGTCGTTGCCCAGGATCTTCTGCGACCGCGCGCACACGTCGCTGCCCAGCACGGGGCCCGCCAGGTGGCCCAGGTGCAGGTCGCCGTTGGGGGTCGGCGGCGAGAACGAGACGTTGACCTGGCGCGGGGCGCGTACGGCCGCGCTGTCCGGCTCAGGCATGCGCCGACTCCTCGGCCGGGGCCGGCTGGAGCCAGTAGATGCTGACGAAGGTCAGCGGGTCGCGGTCGCTGGTGTTGGTGACGATGTGCTGGTTGTCGTGCGGGATGTAGATGACGTCGCCCTCGGCGACCACCCGCTCCTCGTCACCGACCCGCACGACACCCTCGCCGCCGGTGAAGATGAACGTCTCGTCGGTGGCGTGGGCGTGCTGCTGGCTCGATTCCTGCGGCCGGATGGACACCAGGGAGCTGTTCCACGGCGGAACGACGACACCCTGCCAGGGGTAGATGCGCCGCAGGTCGCAGTTGTTCTCCCGGGTCTGGCCGTCCTTGACCGCACTGCGTACGTACATTCTGATTCCTTTCATGGTGGGACCGGCGGGGCGGGCTCCGCCGACGACAGGCCTCTGCTGCGTCGGCGGGCAGGCCGCAGGAAATCGCCGCAGGGTGCCAGGAATGGCGCCCGGGTGAATGCCGCCAAAATTCCAGGGAATTGCCTGGGTGGTGGCTGGATCGACCGCGCCGGATTGTTCGGCGGGATCGAGGAGAAGCTGGACATGGCTGTCACCCGTGTCCGGAGTATGGTCCTCCGGCCCGGGTGGGCTGCCGATCGGTGCGCTTGGCGGCTGGTCAGCCAGCGTCAACGGGCCTGACAGTTGGCCAATTTATATACCCCCTGGTGTCACAGCTCAGGAGCTGGTAAATGACATCTGGTGGCGCCGGATCGCTGTTGCCGTACCGGATGCACCGGTCCGCCGATGTTCTGCCCCGGGAGTGCCCGGGGACATAGACGATCCTCCATGAAAGATTGGTATGGGTCAACCCTGGATTTGCGCGGGCGGGCATTACGGGGTCTACCAGCGAAGATATCGGTGATCTTCCAAAATGTGTTTCGGAGGGGGGCATTCCGAATTCTGTGTACGCTCGAAAAGCGGCGACCGCGCCGGCTCCGGCCCTGGGCGGGCCGGGTCCGGCGCGGTCGGTCCGCGCGCGCGGCGGGGCGTGCCGCTACGCCTGGCCGGCCGGCGGCATGTCGTACGTCACCCACATGGTGCGCTTCGCCACCCGGTCGTACTTGGAGCGCGCCCGGTGGTTGTCGTCGGCCGTGATCCAGCGGACCACGCTCCAGCCGCGCTCGGCCGCGATCCGGCCCAGCCGGTCGAACAGCGCGTCCGCGGCGCCGCCGCCCCGGGCCGCGGGCGCGACGAACAGGTCGTCCAGGTAGCCGCCCACCGTCCCGGAGAGCGGCCGGGCGAAGGGCCGGTAGTGGGCCAGGCCGACCGGCGTGCCGTCCGCGTCGCGGGCCAGCAGGCCGTTCAGCTCGTGCGCCGGGTCGTGGAGCCACGACCAGACCGTCTTGAGCCGCTCCTCGGGCATGTCGACCCGGTAGAACTCGGCGTAGCCCAGGTAGAGCTCGCGCCAGGAGGCGAAGTCGGCCTCGGCGGGCGGGGTGACGGTCCAGGAGGCGGGGGTGGTCATCGGGTGGCTCCTTCGGTGGTCGGTGCGCGTCGGGGCGTGCTCTCGGACGCTACGGGGCGTCAGGCCGGGCGCGCGCTCACCGTCCCGTAGCCCGGGGCGAATTGACTGCTCCGCCGTGTCCGGTTGACAGCGCTGACGGGTCATCAGGAGGGAGTCGTGCGGTCGACGCGCGGTCGCGGGCCGGCCATCGTGCGGTCACGGGGCGGTCGGGGCGCCGGAGTCGGCCCGGCGGCCGCGCGTGGCCCCGGCCGCCGTCCACGCCAGCGTCAGGACGGCGAGCGCGGCCACGGCGAGCAGCAGCACGCTCGGCGACACCGAGTGCTGGAGCGCGGACAGCACGAACGGGACGGCGAAGCCCAGGTAGGAGAGCGCCTGGTAGACGGCGGTGAGCCGGGCCAGGTCCTCGGTACGGGCCAGGCGCTGCACCTCCAGCAGCCCGCACACCTGGCAGCAGCCGTAGCCCGCGCCGAGCACCAGGGTCGCCACGACGACGAGCGCCGGCTGCGTCGTCTGCGCGGCCGCCGAGGAGATCAGCAGACCGGCCACGACGATCGCCATCGCCATGACGAGCAGGCGGGGCCTGCGGGCGTCGTCCATCCTGCGGGCCAGCGGCTGGACCAGGATGCCGGCCAGCCCGGTCAGCATGGTGACCACGGCGCCGAACACCAGCGCGTTGCCGCCCATGCGCTCCCTGACCAGCGCGGGCAGATAGGCCAGCGCGATCGAGGCGGAGCCGAACACCCAGGGCGCCAGGGGCGCCACCACGGTACGGAACCGGCGTTCGCGCACCGCCGGCACCCGCAGCCGGCGCAACAGGCTGCCCCCCTGCTGCCCGGTCACCGTCTCCGGGGCGCCCAGGACCAGCGGGACGGCGACGGCCGTCAGGACGAGGTGCGGCAGATACGCCACCACGGTGGGGGACGGCGCCCACTGGGCCAGCAGCCCGGCGACCAGGGGGCCCGCGGCGAAGCCCGTGGTCATCGCCACGGTCGCCCGCCGGGGGCCGGGGTTGGCCTCGCGGGGGGAGCCGCCCAGCGAGAGTTCCTTGATCCAGGCGGTACCGGAACTGAAGGCCGCGCCGCTGGCGATGCCGGAGATCACCCGCCCGGCGAACAGCCAGCCGAGCCCCGTTCCGCCGGCGATCAGTGCCACGGTGGCGAGCAGGGAGGTGATCAGCGCCGGAAGCATCAGCCTGCGGCGGCCGTACCGGTCCGAGACCGGGCCGCCGAGCAGCAGGCCGGGGATCAGCCCGATGGCGTACATGCCGAAGGTGGCCTGGACCGTGGCGGCCGAGAGGCCCAGTTTGGCCTGATAGAGCAGGAGTAACGGCGCGAACTGATTGGCCCCCCAGCCCACCGCCGCCACGGCCACCCCGGCCCGCAGCCACGCCCGGTCGTCGCCGACGGCCGGGCGGTCGAGCGGACGCGCCGAGGTGTCGGCGGACGTCATCACGTGCTTGGTCATGTCCTCCATGCTGGCGACCGGTTCCGCCGAGCACGAGCGTCCGGAACGCCATCATGCGTACAGTTAAGGACATGGCTTCTGTTGCGCTGGCCGTCATCGACGGAATGCCGCTGTTCGAGCTCGCGGCTCCCTGCACGATCTTCGGCATCGACCGCCCCGACCTCGTCGACCCCTGGTACGAGTTCACCGTCTGCGCCCCGCCCGGCGTGCGGGTCGGGGGCTGGCTCCAGGCCGTCACGCCGCACGGGCTCGACGAGCTCGTCGCGGCGGACACGGTCATCGTCCCGGCCTGCTCCGACGTCACCGAGCCGCCGCCCGCCGACCTGGTCGAGGCCGTGCGCGCCGCGCACGAGGCCGGGGCCAGGGTCGCCTCCATCTGCACCGGGGCGTTCGTCCTGGCCGCCGCCGGCCTGCTCGACGGCCGCCGGGCCACCACCCACTGGATGCACACCGGGCTGCTGGCCGAGCGCTACCCCCGTGTCCAGGTCGACCCCGGGGTCCTCTACGTCGACGAGGGGAGCGTCCTGACCTCGGCCGGGAAGGCCGCCGGGATAGACCTGTGCCTGCACCTGGTCCGCACCGACCACGGCGGCGCCGTCGCCAACGCGCTGGCCCGCCGGCTCGTCGTGCCGCCGCACCGGTCGGGCGGCCAGGCCCAGTTCATCGCCGCGCCGGTGCCGGCCGACGACGGCCCCGCCCTCGCGGACCTGCTGGCCTGGGCGCTGGAGCATCTGGACCAGCCGCTGACCGTCACCGACCTCGCCCGCCGCGTCCACATGAGCACGCGCAACCTCGGCCGGCACTTCACCGCCGCCACCGGGACGACGCCGCTGCAGTGGCTGCTGACCCAGCGGATGCACCGCGCCCAGGAGCTGCTGGAGAGCACCGACGAGAGCGTCGACCAGGTGGCCGCCCGGGTCGGGATGGGCAGCGCGGCGACCCTGCGCCGCCACTTCAACCGCGTGGTCGGTGTCCCGCCGGACACCTACCGCCGCACCTTCCGCCCGGCCTCGGCTCCGGCTCCGGTCAGGCCGGCCGGACGGCGGTGACCGGACGGCGGTGATCGCACGCCGGTGATCGCACGCCGGTGATCGGGGGGCGTTTCGCCCGATTCCGCCCGGTTCCGGACGTGGCGGCCGCTGACGGGGTCGCAGGACGAGTGCCGGTGCGGAGCCGGTACGGCCGCCGTTTTTGCGGCGGTGTGCCGGGCGGACGGGAACAAATCGTTCCGTTTGGGTACGAAGTGCCGCCTGGGCGACCATGGCACCTGCTCCACAGAGCGCGAGCAGGACCACGAAAGGCGCACCACCCTGATGCAAGCCAGCCCGGCCGCCCTCCGGCGGACACCCGATTCGAGTGCGCCGGTCACGACCGGGGCGGGCGGGGGCGCGGTGCCCACCCCGTCCCCGCGCCGGGGCGGGCGCTTCGGCCTGGTGGCCGCCACCGCGCTGGTCATGGGGAACATCATCGGGGGCGGCATCTTCATGCTCCCCGCCGCCGTCGCGCCCTACGGGACGGTCAGCCTGGTCGCCCTGGGGGTGGTGACGGCGGGGGCCGTCGCGCTGGCGCTGGTCTTCGGGCGGCTCGCCCGGCGCGATCCGCGGACCGGTGGCCCGTACGTCTACGCCCGCGCCGCCTTCGGGGACTTCGCCGGGTTCCTCGCGGCGTGGTCGTACTGGATCACCACCGTGGTCAGCAACGCGGCGCTCGCCGTGGCCGCCGTCGGCTACCTCGACGTGCTGCTGCCCATCCAGCACTCCACCGGGCTGACGCTCGCCGCCGCGCTGGCCGTCCAGTGGCTGCCCGCGCTCGCCAACCTGGCGGGCACCCGCTACGTGGGTGTCGTCCAGGTGGTCTCCACCGTGCTGAAGCTCGTCCCGCTGGCGCTGGTCGCGATCGGTGGGCTGGGCTTCTTCGAGCCGGCCAACCTCGGCCCCTTCGACGCCTCCGGCAAGGGCGTGGTCGGCGGGGTGACGGCCGCTGCGGCGATCCTGCTCTTCAGCTACCTGGGCGTGGAGTCCGCCGCGATGAGCGCCGGCGAGGTCCGCGACCCGGAGCGCAACGTCGGCCGGGCCAGCGTGCTCGGGACACTGGGCGCGGCGGTGGTCTACCTGCTCGGGACGCTCGCGGTCTTCGGCACGGTCGCGCACGACCGGCTCGTCCACTCCACCGCGCCCTTCTCCGACGCCGTCGACGTCATGTTCGGCGGCTCGTGGGGCGGCACGGTCATCGCGGTCGCCGCGCTGGTGTCGATGGTCGGCGCGCTCAACGGCTGGACCCTGCTGTCGGCCCAGGCACCGTACGCGGCCGCGCGGGACGGGCTCTTCCCGGCCGCCTTCGCCACGAAGCGCCGCGGCGTCCCGGTCTTCGGCGTCCTGATCAGCGTCACCCTGGCCTCGCTGCTGACCGTCCTCAACTTCACCGCCGGATCCCGGGGTGCGTTCAACACCCTGGTGCTGATCACCACCTTCACCGCCGCCGTGCCGTACCTGCTGTCCGCCGCCGCGCAGTTGTACTGGCTGGTGGCCGGCGAGCGGGACCGGGTGACCCCCGGCCGGCTGGCCAGGGACGCGGCCCTCGGTCTCGGCGCCTTCGCCTTCTCCCTGTGGCTGGTCGCCGGCGCCGGCTACACGGCGGTCTACCAGGGCGTGCTCTTCCTCTTCGCCGGGATCCTGGTCTACGCCTGGATGGCGGCCCGCAAGGCCTGACGACGGCGCGGCCCGTGGGGGCCTCCGCGGGGGTGGGGGCTCAGGGCGCGTCCGGGGCGCCGCAGGAGTGGGCCTCGGCCGGGGCGGGTTCGGGGCCGGTGTCCGGGTCGCGGGTGAGGAGGTAGCGGGCGCCGGGGCCGGTGGCGGCGGCGCGGTCGGCGGCGTTGTAGAGGGTGCAGCGGGAGAGCGAGAGGCAGCCGCAGCCGATGCAGCCGGTGAGCTTGGCCTTGAGGCGCTGGAGTTCGGCGATCTGGTCGTCGATGCGGCTCTGCCAGGACCGGGCGACGCCGTCCCACTCGGCGGGGGTGGGCGCGCGGAGTTCGGGGAGCCGGTCGAGGGCGACCTTGGCCTCGTCGAGGGAGAGGCCGACGCGCTGGGCGGCCCGGACGAAGGCGACCCGGCGCAGCGTGGCGCGGGTGTAGCGGCGCTGGCCGCCGGTGGTGCGGGTGGCGTGGATCAGGCCGAGCTTCTCGTAGTAGCGCAGGGCGGAGGCGGCGAGGCCGCTGCGCTCGGCGAGCCGGCCGATGGTGAGCAGGTCGTGCCGGCTCGGTCCGGTGGCGGTCATGGCGCCCACTGTAACCGCTTGACTTCAAGCTGGCTTTAAGTTGCAGCATCGTGCGCATGAGCGCTGAAACGGCTGAAGCCGCCTTCGAAGACCTCCCGGGCCTGATGGCCCTGATGACCGGCGACGAGAAGCACGGCCCCGCCGCCACCTCCACCCTGGACGCCCTCTGGGTGCTCTACGACCGCGTGCTGCGGGTCACCCCCGCCACCGCCGAGGTGCAGGACCGTGACCGCTTCCTGCTCTCCAAGGGTCATGGCCCGATGGCCTACTACGCCGTGCTGGCCGCCAAGGGCTTCATCGAGCCGCGTCTGCTGTCCGGCTTCGGCGCCTACGACTCGCCGCTCGGCCACCACCCGGACCGCACGCTGATCCCGGGCGTCGAGATCGGCTCCGGCTCGCTCGGGCACGGGCTGCCGCTGGCCGTCGGCACCGCCCTCGGTCTGCGTGCCCAGGGGCTCACCGACCCGGCCGTCTGGGTGCTGGTCGGGGACGCCGAGTTCGACGAGGGCTCCAACCACGAGGCGGTGGCCTTCGCCGGCGCGTACGGGCTGGACCGGCTGCACACCGTGGTGATCGACAACTCCTCGGCCACGCACGGCTGGCAGGGCGGCATCGCGGCCCGGTTCGCCGCCGAGGGCTGGTCGGCCGAGACCGTGGACGGCCGCGACCACGAGGCGCTGTACGCGGCGTTCACCGCCGGGCACCCGGGACGGCCGCGGGTCGTGGTGGCCCGCGTCGAGCCCAAGGAGGACGGCTCCACGCGGGGGTAGCGGCCCCGCCCACCCCTGAACGCCCAGCCCGGCCCGACCCGCCCAGTGAGAGGGAACCTCCCGTGGACACCATGCGCGAACGCTTCTTCGACGTCACCACCCGCCTGCTCGACGACGACCCCCGGCTGGCCGTCGTGCTCGCCGACATCAGCGCCGCCGGCTTCGCCACGGCCGCCGGGCGCCACCCCGACCGGGTGATCAACGTGGGCATCCGCGAGCAGCTGCTGATCGGCGCCGCCGGCGGCCTGGCGCTCGCCGGGATGCGGCCGATCGCCCACACCTTCGCCGGCTTCCTGGTCGAACGCCCCTTTGAGCAGGTCAAGTTGGACCTCGTGCACCAGGGCGTCGGCGCGGTGCTGGTGAGCGCCGCCGGCTCGTACGACTGGCCGGCCGGTGGCCGCACCCACATGTCGCCCGGCGACGTCGCCCTGCTGGACACCCTGCCGGACTGGACCGTCCATGTGCCCGGACACCCCGACGAGGCCGAGCGGTTGCTGCGCCACGCCGTCGCCGACGGCGACCGCAATGTGTACGTCCGGCTCTCCGCGCACCAGAACGCGGCGGCGGTCCCGGTCGAGGCGGGCCGCTTCAGCACCGTCCGCCGGGGCTCGGCGGGCGTGGTGGTCGCGGTCGGGCCGATGCTGGACGCCGCGCTGGCGGCCACCGAGGGCCTGGACGTCACGGTGCTGTACGCGGTGACGGTGCGGCCGTTCGACGCGGCCGGGCTGCGCGCGGCCGCCGCCGGGCGGGCGGACGTGGTGCTGGTCGAGCCCTACCTGGCCGGGACCTCCGCCAACGAGGCGCACGCCGCGCTGAACGACCGGCCGCACCGGGTGCTGGGCCTCGGGGTGCCGCGCGAGGAGCACCGGCACTACGGCTCGATCCCCGAGCACCTGGCCGCCTACGGCCTGGACGCCGCCTCCCTGCGGGAGCGGATCGGCACCTTCCTCTGGTGAGCCGGTTTCCCCGGTGAGCCGGTTCCTTCGGTCGGCCGGACGGCTCAGGTCCGGACGACCGCGACCGACCCGGCGGCCAGCCGTGCCACCGTGCCGTCGAGCCCGCACCCGCCGAACGACGCCACCGTCTCCCGCCCGGCGGCGCCCAGCGGCACCTCGGCGGCCCCGGGGCCCAGGTTGACCGCCACCCGGTACGGCCCCCGGTGCACCACCAGCCAGCGGGCGGCCTCGTCGTACTCCACCCGGACGCCGGCGAGGTCCGGGTCGGACAGCTCCGGCCGGGCGCGCCGCAGCCGGATCAGCGTGCGGTACCAGGCGAGCAGCCCGGCGTGCGGGGCGCGCCGGGGTTCGGTCCAGTCGAGGACGGAGCGCAGTACGGTGGCCGGCTCCTGCGGGTCCGGCACCTCCCCGGCCTGCCAGCCGTGCTCGGTGAACTCCCGCCGCCGGCCCTGCCGGACGGCCTCCGCGAGGTCCGGGTCGGTGTGGTCGGTGAAGTACTGCCAGGGGGTGGTCGCGCCCCACTCCTCGCCCATGAACAGCATCGGGGTGAACGGCGAGGTGAGCACCAGCGCGGCCCCGGCGGCGAGCGGTCCGGGGCCGAGGCCGGCCGAGATCCGGTCGCCGAGCGCCCGGTTGCCGACCTGGTCGTGGGTCTGCAGGTAGCCGAGCAGCCGGTGTCCGCCGGCCGGCGGGAACGGGCGGCCGTGGCCGCGGCCGCGGAACGAGGACCGGCCGCCGTCGTGGAAGAAGCCGCGGGTGAGCGTTTTGGCGACGGCGGCCAGCGGCGCGCGCGCGAAGTCGCCGTAGTAGCCCTGGGATTCACCGGTGAGCGCGCTGTGCAGGGCGTGGTGGAAGTCGTCGCTCCACTGGGCGGTGAGGCCCTGGCCGCCGGCCTCGCGCGGGGCCGTGGTGCGGGGGGAGTTGAGGTCGGACTCGGCGACGAGGAACAGCGGGCGGTTGGTGGCGACGGCCAACCGGTCGACCGCGCCGGAGAGTTGTTCCAGGAAGTGGACGGCGCGGTCGTCGGCGAGGGCGTGCACCGCGTCCAGCCGCAGGCCGTCGATCCGGTAGTCGCGCAGCCAGGCCAGCGCGCTGCCGATCAGATAGTCGCGCACCTCGTCCGAGCCGGGGGCGTCCAGGTTGACCGCCGAGCCCCACGGGGTGTGGTGCCGGTCGGTGAAGTACGGGCCGAAGCGGGGAAGGTGGTTGCCGGACGGGCCGAGGTGGTTGTGCACCACGTCCAGGACGACGCCGAGGCCCTTGCGGTGGGCGGCGTCCACGAAGCGCTTCAGCCCCTCCGGGCCGCCGTAGGGCTCGTGCACGGCCCAGGGCGAGACCCCGTCGTAGCCCCAGCCGTGCCGGCCGGGGAACGGGCAGACCGGCATCAGTTCGACGAAGTCGACGCCCAACTCGACCAGGTGGTCCAGGCGTTCGGCGGCGGCCTGGAAGGTGCCGGCGGCGGTGAAGGTACCGATGTGCAGCTCGTACAGGACGGCGCCGGGCAGCGGACGGCCGCGCCAGCCGGTCCGCGACCAGCTGAACGCGGCGTGGTCCACCGGGCGGCTGGGCCCGTCCGGCCCGTACGGCTGCCGGGGCGAGCGCGGGTCGGGCAGCGGCGGGCCGCCGTCCAGGCGGAACGCGTAGTCCCCGGTGGGTGCCCCGCCGTGCCACCAGCCGGGCCGGGCGCCGTCCCGGGCCAGCGCGTGCCGCTCGCCGCCGACCTCCACCTCGACCCGTTCGGCGGCCGCCGGGGCCCACACCTCGTACGTCCTCACCCGCGGCCCCTCCGGGTCAGCAGCGCCACCGGGCAGGCGGCCAGCAGCTCGGCCACCGGCACCGCGCCCCCTGGGTAAGCCCGCCCGGTCAGCTCGTCCGTCCACACCGCGTCCGCCCCCGGTCCGCCGCTCCCGGTCCGGCCCGGCGGCAGCTCCAGCGCCGTGTCCCGCCAGCCGCCCGCCCGTTCGAGGCCGTACGGCAGCCGGGTGACCGCCGTGACCACGTCGTCCCCGCGCGCGAAGGCGAGCAGATGGCCGGCGGCGCGGCCGGTGGCGGTCAGCGGCCGGTAGGCGCCGAGCGGCCGCTCGCGCCGCAGGTGGAGCGCGGCCGCGGTGAGGTGCAGTTTCTCCCGCGCGAGGTCCCCGGTCCTGGCCGTGGCGGAGTCGGTGAGCCGGACGGCGAGCGCGCCGAGGTCCACCACGCCCCGGTTGTCCGGGTCCACCAGCGTGTACAGCGGCTCCTCGCCGCCCTGGTAGAGGTCCGGCACCCCGGGCACGGTCAGGTGCAGCAGCGCGGCGGAGAGGGTGTTGGCCCGGGCGTACGGCGCGAGCGTGTGCCCGTACCCCTCGATCCGGGGGAGCAGCCCGGGGTTGCCGTAGACGGCGCGGGCGCGGTCGGCGAGGGCCCGCTCGAAGCGGGCGTCGGGGGCCGTCCAGGAGGTGCGCAGCTTGGCCTCGCGGGCGGCCTTGAGCAGGGCGGTGACCAGCCGGTCCGGGTCGATCGGCCAGGCGGCGACCAGGGTCTGCCAGAGCGTCCAGTCGCTGTCCGGGTCACCGCCGGGGCCCGCGGCCGCGGACCAGGCGGCGGCCTCGGCGGCCCAGCGGTCCGGCTGCTCGGCGAGGACGGCGAGCCGGGCCCGGGCGTCGGCGCTGCGTTTGGTGTCGTGGGTGGAGAGCGCCGTCATGGTGTGCGGCCAGTGCGCCTCGATGTACCGGCACCAGTCGTGGAAGGCGCCGGGCGGGAGCCCGGGCCTGGCCGGTTCGCCGCCGACCTCGTTGAGGCTCAGCAGGGCGTTCCACCGGTAGAAGGCGGTGTCCTCGACGCCCTTGGCGGCGACGGCGGCGGCGGTCTGCCCGAAGCGGGCGCAGAACTCCTCCTTGGCCGGCCCGCCGCCGAGCCGCCCCAGCGCCAGGTCCGCGACCAGGGCGTCCGTGGCGTCCCCGGCCCCGTCCGCCGCCCCGGCCCCGTCCAGCGCGGCCCGCAACTGCCTGGCGGAGGCCTCCGGCACCGGCTCGCCGGGCCGCGCGTACGGGCGGTACGCGGGGTAGCCGGTGAGCACCCGCCGGAGCGCGGCCCGCAGCCGCCAGGGCGCGTGGTCGGCGTACGCGGGCTCGTCGGCGCCGATCCGGAGCGCGATCCGGACCAGCCGCTCGAGCTCGGCCGCCAGCTCGCCGTTCGGGCCGGTCATGTCGGACCGGCCGCGCCGGGCGGCGGCGACGGCCGGGTGCGGGTCGGCGCACGGCTCGCCGCCGCCGGGCACACCGCTGACGAAGGCCTCGTACGCCCCCGCCAGCCGGCAGGCGCCCGCGTGGTCGGTGAGCACGCCGTCGATCCGGCGCAGCGCGTCGTACCCGGTGGTGCCGGCGCACGGCCAGTCCGCGGGGAGCCGTTCGTCGCCGGTGAGGATCTTCTCGACCACGGTGTACGCCCCGCCGGTGGCCTCGGCGAAGCGGTTCAGATAGCCGCGCGGGTCGGCGAGGCCGTCCGGGTGGTCGATCCGGAAGCCGTCCAGGACGCCGTCGGCGTGCAGCCGCAGCAGCAGGCCGTGCGTCGCCTCGAACACCTCGGGCACCTCGACCCGGACGGCGATCAGCTCGTTGACGGTGAAGAACCGCCGGTAGTTCAGCTCGGTGCGGGCGAGGCGCCACCAGGCGAGCCGGTACCACTGCCGGGCGAGCAGCTGGTCGAGCGGGAGGCCGGCGGTGCCGGGCCGGAGCGGGAAGGCGTGGTCGTGGTAGCGCAGCACCTCGCCGTCGACGGTGAACTCGTCGAGGACGGTGCCGAGCCGGCCGCCGAGCAGCGGCAGCAGGACCCGGCCGCGGCCGGGGTCGTCGGCCGGCCCCGGCTGGGCCGCCCAGTCGATGTCGAACCAGCGGGCGTACGGCGAGTCGGGGCCGTCCCGCAGGACGTGCCAGAGCGGCTGGTTGAGCCGTTCGGGGACGGGGACGGCCATGTGGTTGGGCACCACGTCGGCGATCAGCCGCAGGCCGTGCCGGTGGGCCTCGGCGGCCAGCGCGCGCAGGGCGGCCTCGCCGCCGAGCTGCTCGCTGATCCGGCCGTGGTCGACGGTGTCGTAGCCGTGGGTGGAGCCGGGGGCGGCCGTCAGCAGGGGGGAGAGGTGCAGGTGCGAGACGCCGAGGGCGGCGAGGTAGGGGACGGCGGCGGTGGCGTCCCGGAGGGTGAAGCCGGGCTGGAGCTGGAGCCGGTAGCTGGCGGTGGGGGCGGCGGGCCCCGGGGCGGCCGCGGTGGACGGTACGGCGGCCGGGCGTGGCTGCGCGGGCTCGGCGGCGTAGGTCATGTGTCCATGACTACCCGGGCGAGCCCGCCGTCAAGACCCGTTGCTGATCCGAACAGGTGAACCACCTGCTCAGGCGGGCCGTTGCAGCACCATCAGCGAGCGGTCGGTGAGCCAGAGCACGTCCCCGGCCTTGACCCGGGCACCGGCGCCGGGGGCGGGCAGCCGGGGCTGGGCGGTGTCGACCACGACCTGCCACTCCTGCCCGTGGTCGGCCGGGACGGTGAACTCCAGCGGCTCGAAATGGGCGTTGAACATCAGCAGGAAGGAGTCGTCCACGATCCGCCCGCCGCGCCGGTCCGGCTCGGAGATGGCGTAGCCGTTGAGGAAGACGGTGAGCGACTTGGCGTAGTTGGCGCCCCAGTTGCGCTTGGTCATCTCCTCCCCGCTGGGGGTGAACCAGGCGATGTCGGTGAGGTCGTCGTGCGTTCCGGAGACCGGGCGGCCGTGGAAGAAGCGGCGGCGGCGGAAGACGGGGTGGTCGCGGCGGAGCCAGATCATGCCCTGGGTGAACTCCAGCAGCCGGGCCTCCGGGCCGTCGCCCTGCGGCCAGTGCATCCAGGACAGCTCGTTGTCCTGGCAGTAGGCGTTGTTGTTGCCCTGCTGGGTGCGGCCGAGTTCGTCGCCGTGCGAGAGCATCGGCACGCCCTGGGAGAGCATCAGGGTGGCGATCAGGTTCCGCTGCTGGCGGGCGCGCAGCTCCTCGACGGCGGGGTCGGTGCAGGGGCCCTCGGCGCCGCAGTTCCAGGAGCGGTTGAAGGATTCGCCGTCCCGGTTGTCCTCGCCGTTGGCCTCGTTGTGCTTCTCGTTGTAGGAGACCAGGTCGCGCAGGGTGAAGCCGTCGTGGCAGGTGACGAAGTTGATGGAGGCGATCGGGCGGCGGCCGTCGTCCTGGTAGAGGTCGGAGGAGCCGGTGAGCCGGGAGCCGAACTCGGCGAGCGTGGCGTTCTCGCCGCGCCACAGGTCGCGGACGGTGTCCCGGTACATGCCGTTCCACTCCGTCCACAGCGGGGGGAAGTTGCCGACCTGGTAGCCGCCCTCGCCGAGGTCCCAGGGCTCGGCGATCAGCTTGGCCTGGGAGACCACCGGGTCCTGCTGGACCAGGTCGAAGAAGGAGGAGAGCCGGTCCACCTCGTGGAACTGCCGGGCCAGGGTGGCGGCGAGGTCGAAGCGGAAGCCGTCCACGTGCATCTCGGTGACCCAGTAGCGCAGCGAGTCCATGATCAGCTGGAGCACGTGCGGGCTGCGCATCAGCAGGCTGTTGCCGGTGCCGGTGGTGTCCTCGTAGAACCGCTGGTCCCGGGCGAGCCGGTAGTAGGAGACGTTGTCCAGGCCGCGCAGCGAGAGGGTGGGGCCGAGGTGGTTGCCCTCGGCGGTGTGGTTGTAGACGACGTCCAGGATCACCTCGATGCCGGCCGCGTGCAGGGCCTTCACCATCGACTTGAACTCCTGCACCTGCTGGCCGCGGTCCCCGGTGGAGGAGTAGGAGGAGTGCGGGGCGAAGAAGCCGATGGTGTTGTACCCCCAGTAGTTGGCCAGGCCCAGGTCGCGCAGCCGGTGGTCGCGGACGAACTGGTGCACCGGCATCAGCTCGATCGCGGTGACGCCGAGCTTGGCCAGGTGCTCGATCACGGCCGGGTGGGCCAGGCCCGCGTACGTCCCCCGGATCTCCTCGGGGATGCCCGGGTGGAGCTTGGTCAGCCCCTTCACATGGGCCTCGTAGACCACCGTGCGGTGGTAGTCGGTGCGCGGCGGGCGGTCGGTGCCCCAGTCGAAGTACGGGTTGATCACCACGGAGTGCATGGTGTGCGGGGCGGAGTCCAGGTCGTTGCGGCGCTCCGGCGCGCCGAAGTGGTAGCCGTAGACGGCCTCGTCCCAGCCGATGTGCCCGCTCATGGCCTTGGCGTACGGGTCCAGCAGCAGCTTGGCGCTGTTGTGCCGCTGGCCGAGGCCCGGGTTGTGCGGGCCGTGGACGCGGAATCCGTAGCGCTGGCCGGGCTGGACGCCCGGGAGGTAGGCGTGCCGGACGAAGGCGTCGGTCTCCCGCAGCTCCACGGCCGTCTCCGAGCCGTTCGCGTCGAGCAGGCAGAGCTCGATCCGGTCGGCGCTCTCCGAGAACACCGCGAAGTTGGTGCCGGCCCCGTCGAAGGTGGCACCGAGGGGGTAGGGCGCCCCTGGCCAGACCTGCATGAGTCCTCAACTCCCCTGTAGTCAACGGAAACTGACGTGCAGTCCGATCGTGCTCCGGGCTCGGTTGCTCTCTTCCCGGCCGGGCGGCCGGGCATGTGCGGCGGTCGCGTGCCGCGCTGGACGGCACAGTCCGCATACTCCCCGACGCTTCGCCCGGCGGCGGGACCATTTGCCCTGTGTTCGCCCGAACGGGTGTCCGGCGGGTGATCGGCGGGTGCCCCCGGGGCCGCCGGGGCGCGGCCGGGCGCGGCTGGGCGTGGCGGGGCGGGCCCGTCGGTCAACCGGCTGCGGGCCGCTCGCGGCGGGCAGTACTCTTGATCGTCCGGCCGCTTCGTGTCCGTGGCGATCCATCAGAAGAAACGATCAGCAGAGCCTTCCGGCAGAACCGGCGGAAGCGGGGCTCCAGCAGGAACCAGGTGAGGTGGCGCATGGTGTTCCCCGCCGGCGGCCGTGGCGGTGGGCCCGGTGGCCCCGACCGTGGCAGCACCCGCAGCGAGGCGCCGACCGTCGTCATGCGCCCCACCCTGACCGGCCGCGCCGTCGTCCCGGCCCAGGGCGGCCCGGTCGAGATCCCCGCCCTGGCCTGGTCCGGCGCCGAGTGGGAGGACGCCTACCAGCGGGTCCGGCTCGCCGGGCGCGCGTACGTCTGGCTCAACCTGGTCGAACAGCGGCTGCGCTCGCTCGTCGACGAGGTGCTCCACCCCATCTACGCCCCCGCCCACGGCGAGGACTGGGTGACGGCCGCGGCCGGACCGGCCGGCGAGGAGTGGGCCCACCGGGCCGGCGCGGTCCGCGAGGTCAGCCGCCGCAAGGGCTATCTGCTCGACCCGGCCGACGACGACCCGCTGGTCTTCCTCACCCTGCCCCAGCTGCGCGAACTGATGGTCCAGCACTGGCCCTGCTTCGAGCCGTACCTCGCCGACCGGCGGGAGATCGAGCTGGCCCTGGACGAACTGGAGGTCGCCCGGCACGTGGTCTCCCGCAACCGCGTCCTCACCCAGACCGTCCTCGCCCAGACCGAACGCGCCGCCGCCCGGCTGCTCGCGGTGCTCGACGGCGGCGCCGGCGGCGTCCCGGCCGACGTGGTCGAGTCCCTGGTGGCCGGCCGCTACGCGGACGTGGTCGCGGTGCACGCCGACCGGGTCCGGCTCCAGCGCGACCTGCCGGTGGAGGACCTGCTGGACGGCGCCCGGCGGCTGGACGCGCTCGGCATCGGCCTCGGCATGCTCTGCCAGAACTACACCGGCAAGCGGCTGGTGCGCCTGGCCACCGACGGCTGCCGGGTCCGGCTGCTCTTCCTCAACCCGGCCAGCAGCGCGGTCCGCCGCCGCGAGCGCGAGCTGGGCCTCGGCCGCGGCGAGCTGGCCCGCTCGATCGAGATGAACATCATGCACGTCCGCCGGGTCCGGGCCCGGCTGCGCGACCAGGGCGGCTTCGAGATCCGGGTCTTCGACGAGACCCCGCGGTTCACCGCCTACCTGGTCGAGGGTCCGCGCCCGGCCGGCCAGAGCGGCGGCGGCCGCCGCCAGACCCGCGACCTCGGCGTCGTCCAGCCCTACCTGCGGCGGGCCCGGGGCATGGAGTCGCCCGCCCTGGTGCTGCGCGGCGGCGCCGGCCAGCAGCCGGGCGGCACCGAGGCCGGGCTGCTGGAGGTCTACCGCGAGGAGTTCGAGGGCGTCTGGGCGGACTCCCGGCCGGTGTCCTGACACCCGTTCGCCGGGGCGGCCGGACGGCTGGGGTGCTACGGCCATGAGGCGGGCTGGGAGACTACGGCCATGAACAGCCCCGCCGACGCCCCCGCCTGGACCCTGCGCACCGCCGAGGCCGCCGACGTCGAACCCGTCGCCGAACTCCGCGCCGTGGTGATGCGCCCCGACCTCGAACGGCTCGGCCGCTACGACGAGGACCGGGTCCGCCGGCGCCTGCGGGACTCCTTCTCCACCCGCTACACCTCGATCGTCCTGGTGGACGGCGAGTTCGCGGGCTGCGTCACCGTCCGCCCCGCCGAGCAGGGCGGCCGGCTGCTGGAGCACTTCTACCTCGCCCCGCACCACCAGGGCCGCGGCCTCGGCTCCGCCGTCCTGCGCACCGTCCTGGCCGCCGCCGACGCCGCGGGCGAGCCCGTCCGGCTCGACGTGCTCCGGGGCAGCGCCGCCCGCCGCCTCTACGAACGCCACGGCTTCGCCCTGGAGTCCGAGGACCCGGTCGACGTCCGCCTGGTCCGCCCGGCCGGGTCGCGCGAGGCGGCCGCCGCGTAGCAGGGGGCCGCTGGGCCGGGCCCGCCCGCCCCAGCGGCGGCATTGTCGGTGGGGCGGGCGATGATAGGGGCTGCTTCGACCAACCGGACGGAAGGACACACCCCTATGAGCTGGTGGCAGCAGCCACTGGTCGGCTTCGACCTGGAGACCACGGGTACGGACCCGGCCGCGTCCCGCATCGTCACGGCCGCCCTCGTGGACACCGTCGGAGCCCGCCGGCTGAGCGCCACCGGCTGGCTGCTCGACCCCGGTGTCCCGATCCCCGCCGAGGCCGAGGCGATCCACGGCATCGGCGACGACCTGGCCCGGAGCAAGGGCCGCCCGGCCAAGGAAGCGGTGGACGAGATAGCCGCGGCGCTGTGCGAACGGCTCGCCGCCGGCCGCCCGGTGGTCGCCTTCAACGCGCCCTTCGACCTCTCGCTGCTCGACGCCGAACTGCGTCGCCACGGCCTGGCGCCGCTCGCCGAGCGGCTCGGCGGCCCGGTCGCGCCGGTGCTGGACGCGCTGGTCATCGACCGGGCCGTGGACAAGTACCGCAAGGGCTCCCGCACCCTCCAGCGGGTCTGCGAGGTGTACGGCGTGGAGCTGACCGACGCGCACGAGGCCGGCAGCGACGCGCTGGCCGCCGTCCGGGTCGCCGTCGCCCTCGCCGAGCGCTACCCCGGCCAGGTCGGCGACGTCCCGCTGGCCGAGCTGCACGACCTCCAGATCGGCTGGCACCACGACTGGGCGGAGGGCCTCCAGGCCTGGCTGCGCCGCGCCAAGGACCCGCAGGCCGTCATCGACCCCCGCTGGCCGCTGCGCTGAGCCCCTCGGCTCAGCTGTACGCGATCTTCTCCACCTCGTACAGCTGGGCGGCGCCGATCCGGTCCTCGCCCAGGGAGAGCAGCCAGGGCAGCAACTCGGCCGTGGCGTCCAGCTCGTCGTAGAAGCCGAGCCGGAGCCCGGAGAGCTGCCCGTAGGACAGCCAGCCGGCCATGGCGTCGGAGAGGTGGCGCTCCGCCGCCTCGGTGCGGGTCGCGGCCCAGATGCCGAGCCACGGTGCCAGGGAGCCGGTACTGACGGCGATCGTCTCCAGCACGCCGGTGACGGGGGCGACGCCGGGGTGCCGGTGCAGGGTCGCCCGCCACCAGGCCGACCAGACCGCGTCCAGCGCCTCCCGCTCGGGGCCCGGCCAGTCGCGCCAGCCGGCTTCGAGCAGCCGGGAGGCGATCAGGCCGTGGTCGACGTGCAGCCGGCCGGTGGCCAGCGCCCGGACGATTCGGGGCGTCATTTTTCGGTACAGGCCCGGACCGTCGTCCCAGTGGCCGATCGATTTGGCGGAGACGGACGGGATCAGCTCCTCGGGCACCAGCCGGGCGGGCCCGGCGAGCGCCGCGAGCCCGGCGTCGGGGTAGCAGTAGGCGCAGCCGCCCACGTCGAACGGCTGGTCGGAGAACGGTGCGAAGGCGGCGTCCAGCGCGTCGAGCGCGGTGCGGAGCCGCTGGTCGGGGTCGGTCACGATCACCTGCGGGGGGACCTCGTCCGGCGTGCCGGAGAAGAGATCGACGCTATCACGCACGCTCAGCCGGGTCGCGCCCGAGGGCCCGGGTCTTGGCGAGGGCGAACTCGGCGGCGTCCAGGGCGCCTTCGCGGTGCAGGGCGGACAGCCGCTCCAGCTCGTCGACCAGCCGCGGGTCGCCATCGCGGTCGGGGGCGGCGTCGGCGGGGCCGGGCGTGGGGAAGGTGACCCGGGCGGTGCCCGGGTGCAGCGGGTCCAGGTGTCGGAGATAGGGGAGTTCAGCTCGCCGGGAAGTCGAAGCGGTAGCCCTGGGCGATCAGCCAGGGAATCAACTGCCGCAGCGCGGCCACGGTTTGGCTGCGGTCGCCGCCGCCGTCGTGCAGCAGGATCACGCCGCCGGGCTTCAGCTGGCTCCGCACGGTGGAGACGATCGAGGCGACGCCAGGGCGGGACCAGTCGCGCGGGTCCACGGACCAGCCGAGCGGCCGCATGCCCAGGTCGGCGGAGATGCGCTCGTTGTCGGCGTTGAACCCGCCGCCGGGGGCGCGGAACCAGCCGACCCCGGTGCCCGGCCCGCCGGCCCGGACGATCATGTCCTTGGCGGCGGAGATCTCGTACACGGCCTTGTCGTGCGGGAGCGCGGCGAACGGCTGCGGGTGGTGCACGGTGTGGTCGCAGAGCCGGTGGCCGGCCGCCAGGACACGCCTGACCATCGCGGGGTCGGCCGCGGCCTGCCGGCCGATCTGACAGAACGTCGCCTTGACGCCGTACTGCGCGAGCAGGTCCAGGACCTGGCCGGTGGCGGGGCCCGGGCCGTCGTCGAAGGTGAGCGCCACGGTCCGTCCGCCGGAGGCGGTGGAGCGGACGACCGCGGCGGATCCACCGCTCGCGGGCGGAGCGGGCTGCGCGGGCGGGGTCTGGGCCCCGGTGGCCGGCGGGGCGGCCGGCGTCGGCGTCGTCGGGGGCTGCGAGGGCGTCCGGACCGGCGGCTTCGACGCGGTCGGCGGTGTGGCGGCGCCCGTCACGGGCCTGGGCGCGGACGGCTTCGGGGTGCCGGCCGGCCGGCCGGGCGGGGTGGGGGCGGAGTCCGGGGAGACCGGCACGCCGTCCGAGCCCGGCGCCGGGACGACGGACGGACCGCCGGGCGGCCCACCGGACGGTGCGCCGGGCACCGACGGCGCGCCGGTGCCCGGCTGCGGCTGGAGCGCCCCGTTGGCCGTGCCGCAGGCCGCCAGGGCCAGCGAGGTGGCCACCGCGAGGCAGCCCGTGATCAGCGGGCGACGGCGCCGGACCGACGGACACGACGGACGCGGCGGCCTCGGTGGGACGGAGGGGCTCGACGACGGTCGTGGCGGGGTGGCGTGCTCAGGCATGGCGGCGGCTCCTGAGATGGTGAGGCGGCGCGATCCCTCGGTCAGGGCAGGGCGCTCTCCGGTGGGACGCCGGTGCCAGGCCTCCCGGTTGCGTCCCCGTCCGTCCCCGTCCGGTCAGAACGGGTACCAGCGCACGTCCGTCGCCCCCTCGCGCAGCGAGTCCACCCGGCGGCGGAACTCGGCGAGCGCGGCCGGATTGCCCGGCGCCTGCTGCGCCACCCAGGAGGCGCTGGCCGTCTCGCGGGCCCCGCGCAGCACCGCGAAGCCGGGCCACTCGCGGACGTCCCAGCCGTACCCCTCGGTGAACGCCCGGTAGTCCTCACCCGGTACGCCGTACCGGTCGTGGCTGAGCGCGAGCACCACCAGGTCGTGCTCGCGCAGGTCGTGCGAGACGTTCTCCAGGTCGAGCAGGACCGGGCCGTCCGGGCCGACGTGGACGTTGCGCGGCAGTGCGTCGCCGTGGATCAGCCCCGGCGTCAGATGCGGGGTCAGGTCCGGCAGGGCGGCGGTGAAGGCGTCCCGGCGGTGGCGCAGGAAGGCGACGTCGACGGGGTCGACGTGTCCCTCGGCCGAGGCCAGCCAGCGTTCGACCGGGGCCAGCAGGTCGCGCCGGGCCAGCGGGAAGGGCGGCAGCGGCAGCCGGTGCAGGGCGCGCAGCAGCGGGGCGAGGTCGGCGGGGCGGGCGGGCCGCTCGGGGGGCGCGAGCCGGTGCCAGAAGGTGACGGGGTGCCCGTGGGCGAGCTGCGGCTCGGGCTCGACGGCGTCGTACGGGCGGACCACCGGGATGCCCTGCCCGGCCAGCCAGTCGGCGACGGCCAGCTCGTGGTGGGCCCGGTCGTAGAGCTCGGGGCCGCGGCCGACCTTGGCGACCACGGCCGGGTCGCCGAGGTCGAAGACGGCGTTCTCGCCGAGCGCCAGCAGCCGGGCGTTGCCCGGGCCGGGCAGGCCGGCGGACTCGCAGGCGTGGGCGAGCAGCAGCCGGGCGCGGCCCTCGTCGAAGGGGATCATGGACGCGGCTCCGTTCCTCGGGGTGGCCGAGCGGCTCGGCCGGGGGTGGGGGACGGTGATCATCATGACGCACGAGGGCCGGACCCCGCGTGACGCGGGGCCCGGCCGTGGAGCGGAGGAGCCGGTGGTTCCGGTGGTGGTGTGGTGCCGGTGGTGGTGTCAGACCTCGATCCGGCGGTGCCGCGCCCCCTCCGCCGGGGCGCCGGCGGGGGCGGGGACGGTGCCCTGCGAAACCTGGCCGGCATCGACCGGCGGGAAGCTCTCGCCGTGCGAGAGCTCGGGCAGCCAGCGCAGCCAGGACGGCAGGTACCAGTTGCGCTCGCCGAGCAGGGTCATCACCGAGGGCAGCAGCACCGCGCGGATCACGGTCGCGTCGATCAGCACCGCGACCGCCAGGCCGACGCCCATCTGCTTCATCGCCTGCATGGAGAGGGTGCCGAAGACCCCGAACACCGCCACCATGATCACCGCGGCGCTGGTGACCACCCCGGCCGTGGAACGGATGCCGTGCGCGATGGCCGTCCGGGTCGGCAGGCCGCGGTCGCGGCCCTCCTTGATCCGGGAGACCACGAAGACGTGGTAGTCCATCGAGAGGCCGAAGAGGATCACGAAGAGGAAGAGCGGCACCCAGGACTCGACCGCGCCGACCCCGGCGGTGCCCAGCAGCGAGGCGCCCACCCCGTGCTGGAAGACCAGCGTCAGCACCCCGTACGCGGCGCCGACCGAGAGCAGGTTGAGCACCACGGCGGTGGCGGCGACGGCCAGCGAGCGGAACGAGGTCAGCATCAGCAGGAAGGCGAAGAGCACCACGAAGCCGAAGACCAGCGGCATCGAGCCGGTCATCTTCGCGTTGAAGTCGTAGGAGCCGGCGGTGCGGCCGGTGACCGGGGCCTCGGTGCCGGGCACCTTGAGCACGGTGGCGGGCACGATCTCGCCGCGCAACGTCTTCAGCGCGTCGTTGCTGGCGGTGTCGTTGCCGCTGCCCTGCAGCGGGATGTCGACGGTGGCGATGTTCTTCTCGGGGTGCACGGCGACCTCGATCGGGCCGTGCATCCGGCCGCTGGCCAGGGCCCTGGTCCTGAGGTCGGCGATCGCGGCGGTCATCGCCGGGGAGGTGATGTCGGTGGCCTTGATCACCACGGTGGCGGGGGCGGGGCTGCCGGGGAAGGCGGCCTCGATCTTCTCCGAGGTGGTGACCAGTTCGTTGCCCTTGGGCAGCTGCTGCTGGAAGGTGAGGTTGGCGGTGTGCATGGTCAGCATCGGCGCGGCGAGGCCGACCAGGAGCGCCCCGGCGAGCACGGTGGCGGCCAGCGGGTGGCGCAGCACGGGGGTGAGGACGGCGTTCCAGACCCGGCCGCCGGTCGCGGCGGCGTCCGGGCGGCGCAGCCGGGCCAGCAGCGGGACGCGGCCCTTCTCGACCTTGTCGCCGAGCATCGACAGCAGCGCGGGCAGGACGGTCAGCGAGCCCAGCACGGCGGTGATCACGACCACGATGGTGGCGTAGGACATGGCCTGGAACTCGGCGATGCCGGTGAGGAACATGCCGGCCATGGCGACCACGACGGTGACACCGGAGACCAGGACGGCCCGGCCGCTGGTGGCGGCGGCGATCTTCAGCGCGGTCTCCAGGTCGCGCCCGGCGGCCCGCTCCTCGCGCTCGCGGCGCAGGTAGAAGAGGCAGTAGTCGACGCCGACCGCGAGGCCGACCAGCAGCATCACCGAGCTGGCGTTGTCGCTGGTGTGCAGGAAGCCGCTGCTCAGCGCGACCAGCCCGCCGGCCGCGACGAAGGCGGTGATGGCCAGCACCACCGGCAGCACGGCGGCGACCAGCGCGCCGAAGGCGATCAGCAGGATGCCGAGCGCGAGCGGCACGGCGGTCCACTCGGCGCGGGCGAAGTCGTCGGAGAACTGGTCCTGGATCCACTTGTTGGAGCTGGCGTCGCCCAGCTCGACCACGGTCAGGTCCGGGTGCTGCTTCTGCACCTGGGCGACGGCGTCCATGATGGCCGGGACGTTCTCGACGGCCTCCTTGCGCTCGCCCTTGACGGTGAACTGGACGAGCGCCGAGTGCCCGTCCGCGGAGACCGCCTTGGTGTCGTACGGGGATTGGACACCTTCGGCCTTGCCGGTGCCGTTGACGGCGCTCACCACCTGGTCGACGGCGGTTCGGAAGGTCGGGGCGTCGGCGGTCAGCGCGGTGCTCTGGACGAGGACGGTCTCACTGGCGGGGGGCTTGAGGCCTGCCTCGTCGAGGATCTTGGCGGCGCGGGCGACCTGGCCCGGCATCGACTCGGAGTCGGCGACCTTCTCGCTGCCGTGCAGGCCGCCGAGGAAGGTGGCGAGGACGACGAAGAGCAGCCAGCCGAAGACGGCTGTCTTTCTGTTCCGGGCGCTCCAGGCGCCCATCGAGGCAGCCATGCCGAGCTTGGTCTTCACGGGATTTCCCCCAGGGAGAGCGGCGGTCATCGCCGGGTGAGCGGCGGTGGCCACCCCGGCGGGATCAGGTCGCGGGCGGTGCGCCCGGCGTCGCAATCGACAGTAGGGAAAAGGCCGTTGACCAGGTATCCGGCTGGCGGGGGAGTTCTTCCTGGGGGTTTCCTCGGGGGAGGGGTGGGGTTATCCCTACCCCCCTACCCTGATGTCTCCTCCCTCGGGGTGGGGGAGGGAAGTCCACCCTGAGGGGGAGCGGTCTCCACCCCGAGTACGAGGTACGGGGGTCGTCCGGCGGGTGAAGATGGTCGGGGCTCGCCGTTCGGCGACCCTGAGGGGGGTCGGCCACGGGGGCTGCTTGCCGGGCGGCAAGCAAGTTCTCGTAGGATGATGTCCTCTGAACACTTACCTGCCGACCGGCAAGGGGGCTCCGCGTTCCCCGCCGGTCCTGCCGTCGCCCGACGTCCCGTCCCTCAGGGCTGCGGTGAGTCATGCCCAGGAGGCATCACGAGCATGTTCCACCGAATAGGACAATTCGTCGTCCGCTACGCCTGGTGGGTGATCGCGGCGTGGATGGTCGCGGCCATCGCGATCATCGGGACGGCGCCCAAGCTGACCGCCAACACGGACGAGTCGGCGTTCCTGCCCAAGCACTACGAGTCCATCCAGGCCATGCAGGTCCAGGAGAAGGCCTTCCCGTCCGCCGTCTCGCCGTCGGCGCTGCTGCTCTTCGAGCGTACCGACGGCGGCAAGCTGGACGAAGCGGACAAGGCCGCCATGGCCAAGGTCGTGCAGGGCCTGACCGACAAGAACATCCCGCTGGTCCAGAAGGTCCTCCCGGTCAGTGACGAGTCCGTCTCCAAGGACGGCAAGTACGCCATGTCGATGGTCGCCATCGACAAGTCGAAGATGCAGACCGACGAGTACAGCGACGCCGCCAAGAAGCTGCGCGAGGAGGGGACTTCGCTCGCTTCCGGCAGCGCCCTGAAGTTCCAGGTCGGCGGCCCGGCCGCGAGCGCCCTGGACCAGAAGGACTCCGGCAAGACGGCGGAGATGCTGATCGGCGTCGGCACCATCGTGATCATCCTGCTCACGCTGGGGATCATCTTCCGCAGCCCGATCATCGCGCTGCTGCCGGTCATCTCGGTGGCCATCTACTCGATGGTCGCCAACGGGCTGATCGCCGACGCCAGCAAGCTGTTCGGCCTCAAGGCCGACAACTCGATGTCCGCGATCCTGATCGTGGTGCTGTACGGCGTCGGTACCGACTACTTCCTGTTCCTGATGTTCCGCTACCGCGAACGGCTGCGGGCCGGGGACACCCGCAAGGAGGCCGTGGCCAACGCCGTCGGCCGGGTCGGCGAGGCGATCGCCTCCGCGGCCGGCGCCGTCGTGGTCGCCTTCGCGGTGCTCGTCCTCTCCAGCCTCGGCATGTTCAAGGCGCTCGGCCCCTCGCTGGCCATCGCCGTGGCGGTCACCGCGGTCGCCTCGGTCACCCTGGTGCCGGCGATCCTCTGCCTGATCCCGGAGCGGGTGCTGTTCTGGCCGTCCAAGGCCTGGCAGCGCGAGCCCTCCAGCGCCCGCTTCGCCGCGATCGGCCGCGGCGTCAGCCGCCGCCCGGCCATGGCCGCCCTGGTCTCCGGTCTGGTGATGGTCGGCCTGGCGCTCGCCGCCCTCGGCTACAAGGGCACCTTCGACCTGGCCGGCAGCTCCATGCCGAAGACCAAGGAGTCGATGGTCGTCCAGGACACGATGATCAAGGCGTACTCGGCCGGCGCCGCCGACCCCGCCCACGTCTACGTCTCCAGCCAGAACGGCACCAAGCTCGACGCCGCCGGCCTCCAGGGCTACGTGGCGGAGCTCGGCAAGGTCGACGGCGTCAGCGGCGCCGTCCTGGCCGACCCGGCGCGCAACATCAGCGCGGACGGCCTCACCGCCGACATCACCGTGGTGCTGAAGGACGAGTCGGCCAGCAACGCGGCCATCGACACCATCGGCGCGGTCCGTGATGTCGCTCACGACAAGGCCCCGGCCGGCACCAAGGCGTACGTCGCCGGCACCAGCTCCGTGTACAAGGACATCAACACGGCGATGGTGCACGACTACACGCTGGTCTTCCCGGTCGCCGCCCTGCTGATCATGATCATCCTCGGCCTGCTGCTGCGCAGCGTGGTCGCCCCCTGGTACCTGATGGCCTCGGTCGGCCTCGGCTTCGGCGCCACCCTCGGCGCCACCAAGCTGGTCTTCCAGGACATGAAGGGCGAGGCGGGACTGATGTTCATGCTGCCGATCTTCATCTACCTGTTCGTGGTGGCGATCGGCACCGACTACAACATCCTGATGATCGCCCGCCTGCGGGAGGAGGCCCGGGAGGGCCGCAGCCCGCGCGAGGCGGCCGGTCAGGCGATCCGCCACGGTGGTCCGACGGTGGCCGCGGCCGGGTTCATCCTGGCGGCGACCTTCGCCACCATGCTGCTCGCGGGCAACACCATGCTCAGCGAGATGGGCTTCTCGATCGCCATCGGCATCATCGTCTCGGCCTTCGTGATGTCGATGTTCTTCACCCCGGCGCTCACCGCGCTGCTCGGCCACCGCGCCTGGTGGCCCGGCCACGGCGACACCGTCGGCCACGGTTCCGGCCCGGCGCCGCTCGCCGGCGCGCACGACGTACCGGAACCGGCCGGACGGCACTGACCGTTCGTAGTCGGCCAGGGGCGGGCGGTACTCTCTTCGGGGGGTGCCGCCTGCCCCCTTTCCCCGGCCGGCAAACGTGACGTGCTGGGCAAAAAAGCCCCGGTCACTCGGGGTGTCGTCGTGCTACAGTCGAACCAGTTGCAGTTTTGGTTCCCATGAACGTGTGTGTGCGCCTGCTGGTTCCAACCAACAGGCGCATTTGTTTTGTCCGGTGTTTCAGTCTCCGGATGGGGATCGCGGCTACTTTGGGGCCCGCGAGGTGCGGGTTCCGATGCCCCAGTTTTTAGAGGAGACGGTTATGGCTACCGGCACCGTGAAGTGGTTCAACAGCGAAAAGGGCTTCGGCTTCATCGAGCAGGACGGTGGCGGCGCCGACGTGTTCGCCCACTACTCGAACATCGAGGCGCAGGGCTTCCGTGAGCTCGTCGAGGGCCAGAAGGTCGAGTTCGACGTCACGCAGGGCCAGAAGGGCCCGCAGGCCGAGCACATCCGCGTCATCTGAGTCCAGCCACAGAGCTGACTCGCGATCTCGCGCAGCGAGGGCCCGTACCGCACGGTGCGGGCCCTCGCCCATGCCGCCGAACGGCCGGGGCGGCACCTGACTCCCGACGGCCGAACCGCCCCGATCCCGGGGTGCCAGACGACCGGACGGAGACTCCGTGACCACCCCTGCCCGCTCGCCCCGCGAGGGCGACCGCAACCGTAAGCCCCGCAGCCGCAACACCGGCGCGGGTGCACCGCGCAGCGCCGGCACCCGTGGTGGCGCCCCCCGCAACGGCGCACCCCGCAAGAGCGCCCCGCGCGCCGCCGAGCCCGCCGACTTCACCGTGGTCGAGGGCACCCCGCCCCGCCCGCCGGTGGCGAGCTTCGCCGAGCTGGAGCTGCCCAAGGGCATCCTGAGCGCGCTCACCCGTGAGGGTGTCATCGAGCCGTTCCCGATCCAGGCCGCCACCCTGCCGGACTCCATGGCCGGCCGCGACGTGCTCGGCCGCGGCCGCACCGGCTCCGGCAAGACCCTCGCCTTCGGCCTGCCGCTGCTCGCCCGCACGGCCGGCCGTCGCGCCGACGCCCGGTACCCGCTGGCGCTCGTCCTGGTACCCACCCGCGAGCTGGCCCAGCAGGTGACCGACGCGCTCACCCCCTACGCCACCGCGGTCAACCTGCGGATCGCCACCGTCGTCGGCGGCATGTCGATCACCCGGCAGGCCAACGCCGTGCGCCGCGGCGCCGAGGTCCTGGTCGCCACCCCGGGCCGGCTGGACGACCTGATCAACCGCGGCGACGTCCGGCTGGACCACGTCGCCATCACGGTCCTCGACGAGGCCGACCAGATGGCCGACATGGGCTTCCTGCCGCAGGTCACCAAGCTGCTGGAGCAGGTCGCCGAGGGCGGGCAGCGGATGCTGTTCTCCGCCACCCTGGACCGCAACGTGGACCGCCTGGTGCGGCGCTTCCTGACCGACCCGGTGACCCACTCGGTCGACCCGTCGGCCGGCGCGGTGACCACCATGGACCACCACGTGCTCCAGCTGGACGCGTCCGACAAGGCGTCCGCCACCGCGCACATCGCCTCCCGCGAGGGGCGCCTGATCATGTTCGTGCACACCAAGCACGGCGCCGACCGCCTCGCCAAGCAGCTGCTGGCCAACGGCGTGAAGGCGGCCGCCCTGCACGGCGGCAAGTCCCAGCCGCAGCGCAACCGGGTGCTCGACCAGTTCCGCGACGGCCACGTCACCGCGCTGATCGCCACCAACGTCGCCGCCCGCGGCATCCACATCGACGGCCTCGACCTGGTCGTCAACGTCGATCCGCCGATCGACCACAAGGACTACCTGCACCGCGGCGGCCGCACCGCCCGGGCCGGCGAGTCCGGCACGGTCGTCACCCTGGTCCTGCCCGAGCAGCGCCGCGAGGTCAGCCGGCTGATGACGGTGGCCGGCATCCGCCCGACCACCACCAAGATCCGCCCCGGCGACGCCGAGCTCAGCCGCATCACCGGCGCCCGCACCCCCAGCGGCGTGCCGGTCACGGTGGCCGTCCCGGTCGTCACCCAGCCGGCCGCCGCCGCGGACGGGAAGGCCGGCGCCCCGCGCCGCCGCCCCGCCAAGCGCTCCGGCCTGCCGACCGACGTCGACATGAACGGCAACCCCCGCCGCCCCCGCCCCAAGCAGCGCATGGGCGCGGCCGGCGGCGGCCAGGGCGGCGGCGGCTCCCGCCAGGCGGCCGGCTTCATCGGCCGCTCCTCCGGTCGCGCCAAGCCCGGCTCCGGCACCAAGTCCGGCTCCAACTACGGCACCGGCCGCCAGCGCCGCAAGTCGGACTGACGCCACCTGACCAACGGCCCGGCACCCCTGACGAGGGGTGCCGGGCCGTTCTGCACTCCTGTGGGCAACGGTCAGACCGTGCCGAACTCGCCATCCTGGACGGCCGCCACGAAGGACTGCCAGGCGTCGGCCGGGAAGATCAGAGCGGGGCCGGCCGGGTCCTTGGAGTCGCGGACGGGCATGAGGCCGGCGAACCCCGGCGCGACCTCGACGCATGCGCCGCCGTTGCTGCTGTAGCTGGACTTGATCCAGTGTGCGCGGGTCAGGTCAGTGCTGGACATGGGGATGGTTCCTCCCGGACGGCGCGGATCATGGCAAGGGAATCGGCCCTCGACAGTGCTAGCAGGGCCGTGTGCTTGTGCTGGAACCACATCAGCACCAGCGTGCCGCCTGTGTTCAGTACTTCGTCGACCTTGCGCGCGAACTGCTCGCTGGGCGCCTCGCGGGATGCAAGTTCGGTGTAGGAGACGTACGAGGGGTCGTAACCGACCTTCCTGGCCAACTCCGCCTGCGTCAGCCCCGCAGCCTCGCGTGACCTGCGAAGTTGCACGCCGAAAGGCGCCCAGTGGCTTGATGCCGGATCAAGTTGCTTTCGATTCACCATGGTTCACCAACCTGGGAAGGCGTCAGTCTCCTGTCAGGAGATGAGGCCGATCGTACGCCAGCAAGGTCCGTCGTGGGTACGGATTGTGAGAGTTCATGAGCACAGAGCTACCTGTGGCGGTTGGAACATGGTGATGGATCGCAGGATTCCCAAGATGGGGTCGTTGTCTCCAGCCGGAAGATCAGCCTCCGGGGCCTCGGGTCTCGGCCGGTTCGGCCGTTCGTGCGAGGGTGTCGCTCGTGGTCTAGGCCTCGCGCAGTTCCGTCCGGATGATCCGCTTGGCCTCGGCGGCGAGGTTGGGGTTGGCGCTGACGCCTGTCCCGGTGAAGCTCAGCCGGTGGCGTGGCGGGGTCTCGCCCTCACCTGTCGGGCGGAGTGTGTGACGGCGGATCTCCTCGGCCTGCCCGGCATTCAGTCGCCCGATGAGGTCGGGGAGTTCGGGTTGGCGGTCGTGGGCGACACTCATGTCACGAGGCTACCGACCCCGTACCCGTCGCTGCGGGTGGCTCAGGCGGTGCGGGCCGGGGCGGCGAGGGTGGCCGGGCGGGCGGCGTCGTAGCGGGTCAGGAGGAGGCGGGCGACCTCGGGGGCGGGGCCCAGGACGCCGGCCAGGAGGTCGGCGCCGGCGTCCTCGGCGGCGGTCGCGATGCGGTCCGGGAGGAGGCCGGGGGCGAGCAGGTACGGCGCGACGGCGACCTGCCGGGCGCCCGCGGCGCGCAGGGCGGCGACGGCGTCGGGGACGCGGGGCCCGGCGGCGGAGGCGTAGGCGACCTCGGCGGCGGCCCAGCCGCGGGTGCGGCGCCACTCGGCGGCCACCGCCCGGGTGGCGGCGTCGGCGGCCGGGTCGGAGGAGCCCGCGGCGGCGAGGACGACACCGGTGCGGGCCCGGACGGCGGCGGAGGAGACGTCCAGCCCGGCCTCGGCGAGGCGGCGGTCCAGGGCGGCGAGCAGCAGCGGCGAGGGGCCGAGCACGTCCGCCACGGGCAGGGCGGCGCCGGCCGCGCGCAGGGCGGCGGGGATGTCGTGCTTGGCGTGGAAGGCGCGGTTGAGCAGCAGCGGCACGGCCACGGCGGCGGTGAGGCGGGCGACCACCTGCGGGATGCGCGGCGCGCAGTGGTCCAGGTAGGCGGTGGCCACCTCCAGACCGGGCTGCAGGGCGCGGACCTGCCCGACCAGCGCGGCCACCGTCGCGGCGTGCCGGGGGTCGCGGCTGCCGTGGGCGATCAGCAGCAGGGCGGGGCCGCCCGCCACCACCGGTGCGGTGGCGGCGGACAGCCGGCCTTCGTTCCTGCGGAGCATGCGGAGCGGCCTTACTTGACGGCGGCCAGCAGGCCGCGGTTGCGCAGCACCCGGCGCTCGATCGGGGTGAACACCAGCAGCTCGATGGCGATCCCGACGAACAGGATGAGGATGATACCGAGCAGCACCCCGGCCATGTCGGAGAACTCCCGCTGGTTCTCCAGGTACCGGCCCAGGCCCAGGCCCAGGTCGGGGGAGGAGGCGACGAGTTCGGCCGCCATCAGGGAGCGCCAGGAGAACGCCCAGCCCTGCTTGAGGCCGGCCAGGTAGCCGGGCAGCGCGGCCGGCAGCAGGATGTGCCTGGCCCCGGCCAGGCCGGTGGCGCCGATGGTCCGTCCGGCCCGCAGGAACAGCGGCGGCACCTGGTCGATGCCGGACACCAGCCCGTTGGCGATGGACGGGACGGCGCCGAGCAGGATCACCGCGTACATCATCGAGTCGTTGATGCCGAGCCAGATGACGGCGGCCGGCACCCAGGCGACCGACGGCAGCGACTGCAGACCGGAGAGCACCGGCCCGAGGGCGGCCCGCACCGGCTTGACCCGGGCGACCACCAGGCCGATCGGGGTGCCGATGACGACGGCGACCACGAAGCCGGACAGGCCGCGCCAGACGCTGGTCCAGATGATTGAGAACAGCGTGCCTTCCGTCCAGAGGTCCCCTGCGGCCCCCAGGACGTCGGCCGGGCTGGGCAGCTTGTACGAGGGGGTGAGGTGCAGGCTGTAGGCGCCCTGCCAGAGGGCGAGCACCAGCACCACGCCGAGCAGCGGCGGCAGCGCCTTCTGCCGGAGCACCTCGCCGAGCGAACTGCGCTGCGCGGTGACGGAGTCCAGCGCGTCCAGGCCGGCCCCGACGTCGGCCGAGTCGGTGGGCGCGGCCTTGTCCAGGACCGGGGTGGTGTCAGTGCTGGCCATGGCGACGGATCTCCCCACGCAGTTCTTCGGTGATCTCGATGGACAGGTCGGCGACGCCGGCGGACTCGATCCGGCGCGGCTGTGGCAGGTCGATCCGCCACTCACGGGCGACCCGGCCGGGACGGGAGGAGAGCAGCACCACGCGCTGGGCGAGCCGGACGGCCTCCCGCACGTTGTGGGTGACGAACAGGACGGAGAGCTGCCGCTCGGCCCAGATCCGGGTGATCTCGTCGTGCAGGACGTCCCGGGTGATGGCGTCGAGCGCGGCGAACGGTTCGTCCATCAGCAGCACCGAGCCGCCCTGGGCGAGCGCGCGGGCCATCGCCACGCGCTGGCGCATGCCGCCGGAGAGCTCGTGCACGCGCTTGCCGTACGAGCCGCCGAGGCGGACGAGTTCGAGCAGCCGCTCGGCCTCGGCCTTGCGTTCGGGGCGGGCCACGCCGTTGAGCCGCAGGGCCAGTTCGATGTTCTTGCCGGCCGTGAGCCAGGGGAACAGCGCGTGCTCCTGGAACATCAGCGCGGGGCGACCCCCGGCCACCTCGATCGAGCCCGCGGTGGGCTTGTCGAGTCCGGCGACCAGGTTGAGCAGGGTGGACTTGCCGCAGCCCGAGGCTCCGAGCAGCGTGACGAACTCTCCCGGCGCGACATCGAGCGTGATGTCGTCCAGGACGGGGGTCTCCGAGCCTGCGCGGCCGAAGGACTTGTGCACGTGCGAGATCCGGACGGCGGGCGAGCCGCCGCGGGCGTCGACGCCGGTGGCGTCTTCCGAGGTGGTCAGTGCCGGGGACATCCGGGCACCTCCTGCATGAGTGGTCATGGGCCCCTCCTGCCGTTGGCGGGCAGGGAGGGAGAGGCTGGCGACGCGGGGCCGGGGTCCGGCCCCGCCCGTCCCGTGCTTGCGGGCATCGATTGGGCATCGACCGGGCGGGCGGGGTCCGGACCGCGGAGCTTGGAGCGCGGCGGCGCGCCACGGGTGTGACGCGGCCGGCCGCGGGTGGGGCGGGCCGCGCTACTTGGTGCCGAGTCCGGCGTCCGCCACGGCGCTCTGGCCCTGGGCCGCGAGCACCTTGTTGAGCAGGGTGAGGTCGTAGATGCCGTTCAGGTTCGGCTTCTTGAGCAGGCCCGCGGTGACGGCGTGGTCGGCCTCGGCCTGGAGGGTGTTGGCCAGCGGGTCGTCCAGGAAGTCGATGTCCTGCCAGGCCGGGTCGAGGATGGCCGCGTCCAGCGCGCTGCCGGCCTCCTTCTTGATGGCCTCGTTGGCGTCGGCCTTGGCCTTGTCCGGGTTGGCCTTGATGAAGGCGTTGGTGTTCACCGAGCCGCGCAGCACGGCCTCGACCACGTCCGGGTGCTCCTTGAGGAACTTCTGCGAGACGATGATGTTGGTGATCACGAACTTCTTGTCCGGCCAGATGTCCTTCTCGTTGAGCAGGACCTTCGCGCCGAGGGTGACCAGCTTGGACGCGGTGGGCTCGGGCGCCCAGGCGCCGTCGATCGAGCCCTGCTTGTAGGCGTCCGGGGTGACCTTGTTGTCCGAGCGGACCACCGAGACGTCACCGGCGCCGGTCTTGGCGTCCACCTTGTAGCCCTTGCCGGCCAGGTAGTTGAGCAGCGCCACGTCCTGGGTGTTGCCCGCCTGCGGGGTGGCGATCTTCTTGCCCTTGAGGTCGTCCAGGGAGGAGATCTTGTCGGGGTTGACCACCAGCTTGACGCCGCCGGAGGCCGAACCGCCGATGATCTTCAGCGACTCGCCGTTGGACTGGGTGTAGCCGTTGATCGCGGGGGAGGGGCCGATCCAGCCGATGTCGATGGAGCCGGCGTTGAGCGCCTCGATCTCGGACGGGCCGGCGTTGAAGACCTGGGTCTTGATCTGGGTGGCGCCCAGCTCCTTCTGGAAGATGCCCTCCTGGAGCCCGACCAGCGGGGTGCCGTGGGTCAGGTTGGCGAAGTAGCCGATCTTGACCGTGTCGGCGGAGAGCTTCGCACCGGAGGCGGAACCGGCGGCGGGGGCCGCGGAGCCGGACTTCTTGTCCTCGCTCTTCGAACCGTAGCCGCAGGCCGAGAGCAGGGCCACGGCGGTGAGGCCGGCTATGGCGGCCGCGGCGGAGCGTCTGATCCGACCGGCGGCCGGGCGTGCGGGCCTATGGGGAAGCGGGCTGTGCGGGAGTGCCTGGTTCGGTGCCATGGGCGGAGTCCTGTTCACGGACGGACCGTCAGGAGGCGGTCTCGGGGCGGAAGTCGGGCGGTGGTGCTTGCGGCATCGGGATGCCGGGCAAGCCGGGCCCGCGTCGCTGTACCGGCTGTGGGGCGGGACAGCGGCGGCGGGGCCCGGTGACAGGGCTGCCAGTCAGCCCTGTCGGCCCGCACATCGGGTCAGGCCGCCCTGGCCACTGCCGAGGACGCCGCTGCCGATGCGGCCGCCTTCCTTGTCCATGCCCGAGAACGCCTCGCTGGGCATCAGACCCAGTCCTCCTCGTTGGATGCGTCGGGTGCGTCGGTGCGTACGGTGTCGAACGCCTCGCCCGCCATGCCGGCGGTGAGGGTGGTGCCGTCGGCCGGGTCGATCAGCAGGAACGAGCCGGTCCGGCGGTTGTCGGAGTAGGCGTCGAGGGCCAGCGGCTCGGCGGTGCGGAGCACCACGTGGCCGAGGTCGTTGACGTTCAGCCCCTCGGCGCCGGAGCGCCGTTCGAGCGTGTCGATGTCGATGCGGTAGGTGATGTCCTTGACCAGCGCCCGGACGGTGCGGGTGGTGTGCTTGAGCAGCACCTTGTCACCGGCGCGCAGCGGGCGCTCGCTGAGGTGGCTGACGGTGGCCTCGATGTCCTTGGTGGGCACCGGGGCCGGGCCGGCCGCGATCAGGTCGCCGCGCGAGATGTCGATGTCGTCGGCGAGCCGGACGGTGACCGACTGGGGGGCCCAGGCGACGTCGGTCTCGGTGCCGAGCGCGTCGATGCCCGCGACGGTGGTGGTGTGGCCCGAGGGCAGCACCGTCACCGCGTCGCCGACCCGCAGCACACCGGAGGCCAACTGCCCGGCGTAGCCGCGGTAGTCGGGGTGCTCCTCGGTCTGCGGGCGGATCACGTACTGGACCGGGAAGCGGACCGGTTCGGCGCTCGGGTCGCTGCCGACGGGCACCGTCTCCAGGTGCTCCAGCAGGGTCGGGCCGCCGTACCAGTCCATGTGGGCGGACGGCTCGACCACGTTGTCCCCGGCGAGCGCGGAGATCGGGACGGCGACCACGTCCTTGACGCCCAGCGAGGCGGCGTAGACGGTGAACTCCTCGGCGATGCGGGCGAAGACGGGCTCCGCGTAGTCGACGAGGTCCATCTTGTTGACGGCCAGCACGACGTGCGGCACCCGCAGCAGCGCCGCGACGGCGGCGTGCCGGCGGGTCTGCTCGACCACGCCGTTGCGGGCGTCGACCAGCACGACCGCGAGTTCGGCGGTGGAGGCTCCGGTCACCATGTTCCGGGTGTACTGCACGTGCCCGGGGGTGTCGGCGAGGATGAACCGCCGCCGGGGGGTGGCGAAGTAGCGGTAGGCGACGTCGATGGTGATGCCCTGCTCGCGCTCGGCGCGCAGGCCGTCGGTGAGCAGCGCGAGGTCGGGCGCGTCCTGGCCGCGGCTCAGGGAGGCGCGCTCGACGGCCTCCAGCTGGTCGGCCAGCACGGACTTGGAGTCGTGCAGCAGTCGGCCGACCAGGGTGGACTTGCCGTCGTCGACCGATCCCGCGGTGGCGAAGCGCAGCAGGGCGGTGGCGGTTGCGGTGGTCATGGTTAGAAGTACCCCTCGCGCTTGCGGTCTTCCATCGCTGCCTCGGAGAGCTTGTCGTCGGCGCGGGTGGCGCCGCGTTCGGTGAGGCGGCTGGCGGCGATCTCGGCGATGACGTCGGCGATGGTGACGGCGTCGGAGTCGACGGCTCCGGTGCAGGACATGTCGCCGACGGTGCGGTAGCGGATCAGGCGCCGCTCGACGGGTTCGTGGTCCTTGGGGCCGCCCCAGTCGCCGGCGGTGAGCCACATGCCGGAACGGGAGAAGACGTCGCGCTCGTGGGCGTAGTAGATCTCGGGGAGTTCGATGTTCTCGCGCTCGATGTACTGCCAGACGTCCAGCTCGGTCCAGTTGGAGAGCGGGAAGACGCGGACGTGCTCGCCGGGCGCGTGGCGGCCGTTGTAGAGCGACCAGAGCTCGGGGCGCTGGCGGCGCGGGTCCCAGGCGCCGAACTCGTCGCGCAGGGAGAAGACGCGCTCCTTGGCGCGGGCCTTCTCCTCGTCGCGGCGGCCGCCGCCGAAGACGGCGTCGAACTTGTGGGACTCGATGGCGTCGAGCAGCGGGACGGTCTGGAGCGGGTTGCGGGTGCCGTCGGGGCGCTCGCGCAGGCGGCCGTCGTCGATGAAGTCCTGGACGTGGGCGACGTGCAGGCGCAGGGAGTGCCGGGCCGCGACGCGGTCGCGGTAGGCGATCACCTCGGGGAAGTTGTGGCCGGTGTCGACGTGCAGCAGCGAGAACGGGATCGCGGCCGGCCGGAACGCCTTCAGCGCCAGGTGCAGCATGACGATGGAGTCCTTGCCGCCCGAGAAGAGGATCACCGGGCGCTCGAACTCCCCCGCGACCTCGCGGAAGATGTGCACCGACTCCGCTTCCAGCGCGTCCAGGTGGGACAGCGCGAAGGGGTTCTTCGAACCGTCGTCGGTGTGGACCGGGCTGTCGGTCGCGGTGGTCATGCGAGGCCCCTCTCGGTCAGGAAGGCGTGCAGCTCGGCGGCGGAGTCGGCCACCTCGCGGCCCTGGGTCTGGAGGCGCAACTCCGGGTTCTCCGGGGCCTCGTACGGGTCGTCGACACCGGTCAGGCCGGAGATCTCGCCGGCCGCCTGCTTCGCGTACAGCCCCTTGACGTCGCGCTCGGCGCAGAGTTCCACCGGGGTGGCGACGTGGATCTCCAGGAACTCGGTGCCGGCCGCGGCGTGCCGCTCGCGGACGGCGGTGCGGGAGTCCGCGTACGGGGCGATGACCGGGGCGAGCACCTTGACGCCGTGGGCGGCGAGCTTCTCGGCCACGAAGCCGATCCGGGTGACGTTGGTGTGGCGGTCCTCGCGGGTGAAACCGAGGCCCTTGGAGAGGAACTCGCGGATCTCGTCGCCGTCCAGGACCTCGACCCGGTGGCCCTCGGCGCGCAGCCGCTCGGCCAGGGCGAAGGCGAGCGTGGTCTTGCCGGCGCTCGGCAGCCCGGTCAGCCACACGGTGGCGCCGCGCTCGCGGGGGGCGGCCGCGCGGGCCGTCCCTGCGGCTCCGTCGGCGGCCGGGCCCGCGGCGGAGCCGCTGATGGACACAGGGGCTGTCGTCACGGTGAAGTCTCCATAGGGGTGTTGACGGTGGATCAGAGGTGGATGCCGCACTCGGTCTTGCCGGATCCCGACCAGCGGCCGGCCCGGGCGTCCTCGCCCTCGGCGGGCTTGCGGGTGCAGGACAGCGGCGCGCAGCCGACGGACGTGTAGCCCTCCCACAGCAGCGGGTTGAGCAGGACGCCGTTGGCGTTGACGTAGGCGTCCACGTCCTCCTGCGTCCAGCGGGCGATCGGGGCGAGCTTGACCTTGCGGCGCTTGGCGTCCCAGGCGACCACGGGGGTGTTCGCCCGGCTGGGCGACTCGTCGCGGCGCAGCCCGGTGGCCCAGGCGTCGTAGCCGCCGAGGCCGCGGTTGAGCGGCTCGACCTTCCGCAGCGCGCAGCACAGGTCGGGGTCGCGGTCGTGCAGGGCGGGCCCGTACCGGGCGTCCTGCTCGGCCACGGTCTGCAGCGGCTTGAGGGTGATGACGTTGACCGGCATCACCGCCGCCACCGCGTCCCGGGTGCCGATGGTCTCCGGGAAGTGGTAGCCGGTGTCGAGGAACACCACGTCCACGCCGGGGAGGACCGAGGAGGCGAGGTGGGCCACGACCGCGTCCTCCATGGAGGAGGTGACGCAGAACCGCTTGCCGAAGGTGTCGGCGGCCCAGGCCAGGATCTCCTGCGGGGTCGCCTCCTCCAGCTCGCGGGCGGCCCGGACGGCGAGCGCCTCGTGGTCAGGCGTCGTGCCGGTCATGCGGCCCACCCCCGTTGGTCGTCGACAGCAGGCCGAGGAACTTCAGCTGGAAGGCCCGGCGGCAGGCGTGGCACTCCCAGGCGCCGTGCCCGGCCTCGGAGGGCCGCAGGTCCTCGTCGCCGCAGTACGGGCAGAAGAACGGTGCCGCTCGCTCACTCATGCGCCCACCTCGCCGGCTCGTCCGCTTCGCTCGTTCACGAGAGCTGCTCCTCGCCGGCCCGGGCCGCCCACTGGGCGAAGCGCTCGCCCTCGGCGCGGTCGGCCTGGTAGCGGGTCAGAACGCGCTCGACGTAGTCGGGCAGGCCGTCCTTGGTGACCTTGAGCCCGCGGACCTTGCGGCCGAAGCCGGCCTCCAGGCCCAGCGCGCCGCCCAGGTGCACCTGGTAGCCCTCGACCTGCTCGCCGTTCTCGTCGGTGACCAGCTGGCCCTTGAGGCCGATGTCGGCGACCTGGATGCGGGCGCAGGCGTTGGGGCAGCCGTTGATGTTGATGGTCAGCGGCTCCTCGAAGTCCGGCAGGCGCTTCTCCAGCTCGTCGATGAGCGTGCGGCCGCGCTCCTTGGTCTCGACGATGGCGAGCTTGCAGTACTCGATGCCGGTGCAGGCCATGGTGCCGCGGCGGAACGGCGACGGGGTGACCCGCAGGTCCAGCGCCTCCAGACCGGCCACCAGCGACTCGACCCGGTCCTCGGCGATGTCGAGGACGATCATCTTCTGCTCGGCGGTGGTGCGCAGCCGGTCGCTGCCGTGCTCGGCGGCGAGGTCGGCGATCCGGCCGAGCAGTCGGCCGTCGACCCGGCCGACGCGCGGCGCGAAGCCGACGTAGTAGCGGCCGTCCTGCTGCCGGTGCACGCCGACGTGGTCGCGCCAGCGGCCGCTGGGCTCGCTCGGCGCCGGGCCGTCGACGAGCCGGTACTTGAGGTACTCGTCCTCCAGGACCTGGCGGAACTTCTCCACGCCCCAGTCGGCGACCAGGAACTTCAGCCGGGCGCGGTTGCGCAGCCGGCGGTAGCCGTAGTCGCGGAAGATGCCGATGACGCCGCCGTAGACGTCCGCGACCTCGTCCAGCGGGACCCAGGCGCCCAGGCGTACGCCGAGCTTGGGGTTGGTGGAGAGCCCGCCGCCGACCCAGAGGTCGAAGCCGGGGCCGTGCTCGGGGTGGACGACGCCGACGAAGGCGACGTCGTTGATCTCGTGCGCGACGTCCAGCAGCGGGGAGCCGGAGACGGCGGACTTGAACTTGCGCGGCAGGTTGGAGAAGTCCGGGTTGCCGATGAAACGGCGCTGGATCTCCTCGATGGCGGAGGTGCCGTCGATGATCTCGTTCTCGGCGATGCCGGCCACCGGGGAGCCGAGGATGACGCGCGGGGTGTCGCCGCAGGCCTCGGTGGTGGAGAGGCCGACGGCCTCCAGCTTCTGCCAGATCGCGGGGACGTCCTCGATCCTGATCCAGTGGTACTGGATGTTCTGCCGGTCGGTCAGGTCGGCGGTGTTGCGGCCGTACTGCTCGGAGACCTCGGCGATCGCCTTCAGCTGGGCGACGGTGAGCCGGCCGCCGTCGATGCGGACGCGGAGCATGAAGTACTCGGCGTCGAGCTCGTGCGGGTCCAGGATCGCGGTCTTGCCGCCGTCGATGCCCTCCTTGCGCTGGGTGTAGAGACCCCACCAGCGCATCCGGCCGCGCAGATCGGCGGGGTCGATCGAGTCGAAGCCGCGCTTCGCGTAGATCGTCTCAACACGTGTCCGTACGTTGAGACCGTCGTCGTCCTTTTTGAACTGTTCGTTGGCGTTCAGCGGCGTGAAGTGGCCCATGCCCCACTGGCCCTCGCCGCGGTGGCGGGTCACCTTGCGAGCCGCCGCGGGGCGGCGCGCGCCGGCGCTGTCGGCCGTGGGCTCGGCGGTCTCGGGAGTGGTGGCCATGGTGAAGTCCTTCGGAGGCAGGTGGCTCTGACGCCGGGTGGGTCGCTGGGCGTGCTCGGCCGTGCGCTGCTGCTGTGACCTGCGGGTTTCTCAGGACCGGGGGAGCAGTGGCCGTGGCCGGGCGGGCGCCTGCGCATCCGCTTCGGCGGGGATGGCGAGAGGTGGCGCCGGGGGCGGTGGGTGGCGGCGGGGTAAGGCTCAGGTCACCGGACAGATGGCGCTGGACACGCGAAGGAGATCGACGTGGAGTCGACCAACTAGGGTGGTTCCGGCGCTAGGCATGGACAAGAGATTCGCACGGAGCACGACTCGCGGTCCACTAACGTCCGTATAATGGACGTAAAGGTTTCGCATGCCGAGATGTCGGAGCGTTCCCGCCGCTCGTCGGATTCCGCCCCCGGCGCGGGCCCTCGCGCCGGTACCGCGACACGGAGATCAACGGACCGGTTCCGGCCCGATACCGTTAGCCCTGTGCAACCAGCAGGCGAAACGACGAGACCGAACCCCGAGCGGCCCTCCCGTCGTCGGGGCAAGGGCTCCCGGCGGGGGGTCAGGAAGCAGGCCACCTGGCGCAGTACGGCCTGGGGGCTGGTCAAGGACACCACCAACACCTGTGTCGAGTACCGGGTCACCGGCCTGGCGGCCGAGGCGGCGTTCTTCACCCTGCTCTCGATCCCGCCCCTGCTGCTCTGCCTCGCCGGAACCCTCGGCTACCTGGACGAGTTCCTCGGCGCGGGCACCATCGACAGGCTGAAGCAGGACATCGTCAAGGCGGCCGGGACGGTCCTGTCGGACTCGTCGATCAAGCAGGTCGTGGTCCCCCTGCTGAACGACGTCTTCGACCACACCAGGCCAGACCTGATCTCGATCGGCTTCCTGCTCTCGCTCTGGTCCGGCTCCCGGGCGCTGTACATCTTCATCGACACCATCACCGTGATGTACGGGCTCGACGGCAAGCGCGGCATCGTCAAGACCCGGCTGATGTCGCTCGGCCTCTATCTCGGCGCCCTGGTCATAGGCTCCCTGGTGCTGCCGCTGCTGCTGGCCGGCCCGGGGCTGGTGCTGAACGCCGTCCCCGACATCGCGACACTGGTCAACGCCGCCTACTGGCCGTTCGCCATCCTGCTGCTGATCGTCTTCCTCACCACGCTCTACCACCTCGCCGTGCCGGTCTCCACGCCCTGGCGGGAGGACATCCCCGGTGCGCTGGTGGCCCTGGTCGTCCTGGTGTTCTGCAGCGTGGCCCTGCGCCTCTACCTGGTCAGCTCGGTCGAGGGCCCCTCGGTGTACGGCTCGCTGGCCGCGCCGGTGGCCGTGCTGCTGTGGATCTTCGTGGTCGCGCTCGCGGTGCTCATCGGCGCCGCCATGAACGCCGCCATAGACCGGCGCTGGCCCACCCTGGAGACCGCCGACGCCCGCGCCGAGAACGAGCGCGCCAACGAGGAGGCCGCCGCCGCGGTGGTCCGCGAGGTCGCCGCCCGCCGCGCCGTCGAGCGGGCCCGCCGGGCCCGTGAACTCGGCCTCGCCGAGGGCGCCGAGGAGGAGTACTACGAGGACGAGGGCGACGACGTCGACGTGCCCTCCGAGTACCCCGAGCGCTGGGCCGACGTGCTGGCCGCCGACAACGTCCGCGGCCGGATCACCGCGCGCGGCGGACCGCACCACCGGCCCACCCCGCCCCCGCCGGACAGCGACCGGCCCACCGCGCCGCCGCCCGACCGCACCCTGCCCAGCTATCCGCCCCGGCCGCCGTGGGAGCAGCGGTAGCGCGGTCGGGCCGTTAGACCGCCGGCACCGCCGCCGTCACCAGGTTCGACACCGGTGGCGGCTCCAGGGCGGTCCGGCCGGCCGAGTCGCTCAGCTTGACCAGCAGGGCGATCATCAGCCAGTTCGCCACCATCGACGAGCCGCCGGCCGCCAGGAACGGCAGCGCCTTGCCGGTCAGCGGGATCAGCCCGCTGACCCCGCCCACCACCACGAACACCTGGAGCGCCAGCGCCGCGGACAGCCCGGTCGCCAGCAGCTTGCCGAACGGGTCGGAGAGCCCGACCGCCGTCCGCAGCCCGCGCTGCACCAGCAGCCCGTAGACCAGCAGCACCGCCGTCACCCCGGTCAGGCCCAGCTCCTCGCCGATGGTGGTGAAGATGAAGTCGCTGCGCCCGGCGAAGCCGATCAGCCAGGGCCGGCCCTCGCCGAGCCCCGTCCCGGTCAGATGTCCGGTGGCCAGGCTGAACAGCGCCTCGGCGGGCTGGTCGGAGACCAGCGCCTTGTCGTGGACCGGCAGGTAGATGTCCAGCGGGTGCAGCCAGGCCTCCACCCGGCCGTGCACATGCGGCTCCAGGGTGCCGACCACGGCCGCGCCCCCGACGGCCATCAGCAGGCCGAGCACCATCCAGCTGGTGCGCTCGGTCGCCACGTACAGCATCACCACGAAGACACCGAAGAAGATCAGCGAGGTGCCGAGGTCGCGCTCGAAGACCAGCACCAGCAGGCTGGCCACCCAGATCGCCAGCACCGGCCCGGCGTGCCGGCCGCGCGGCAGGGTCAGTCCCCAGACCTTGCGGCCGGCCAGCGCCAGCGCGTCCCGGGAGGCCATCAGATAGCCGGCGAAGAAGACGGTGATGGCGACCTTGACGAACTCGTCCGGCTCGAACGAGAGCCCGGCCACCCGGATCCAGCGCTTGGCCCCGAAGCTGTCGCCCGGGAAGAACGCGGGAGCGGCCAGCAGGACCAGCGCGCCCGCCATGATCAGGTAGACGTAGCGCTGGAAGAACCGGTGGTGCCGGATCGTCACGATCAGCGCGACGGCCGCCACCACCGCGATCACCACCCAGGTCAGCTGGGACGGCGCGGTCGGCAGCTTCTGGTAGTCGCCCTTGGCCGCGTGCACGGCCGCGTACGACTTGTCGAGCCGGTCGAGCAGCAGCAGCCCGAGCCCGTTCAGCAGCACCGCGAGCGGCAGGATCAGCGGGTCCGCGTACGGGGCGAACCGGCGGACCGCCAGATGGGCGGCCAGGACCAGCAGACCCAGGCCGCCGCCGTGCACCAGCAGGCCGGGCGGCAGCTTCCCGGTCATCGCCAGGTCGGCGTCGACGTGTCCGGCGAGACAGACCACCACCGCGAGGGCCAGCAGGCCGAGCTCGATGTTGCGGTGGCGCGCGGCCAGCCGGCGGCCCTCGCCGCGTGCACTGCTTCGCACCCTGTTGTCCCCTTGTCCACCCCCGTGGCCGGAATGCCGCGGTGCATCCTCCCAGACGAAGGCGGTGGCCGGGCGGTTGCGGTTTTCGGGGCCGGCCCCGGTGGGCCGGTCCTGCGGGCCCGGTTCCGGGCCGTAGCCCTGGGTCATCGGTTGGGAGCCGGGTGGCCGTGGGTGGCCGTGGGCCTGCGCCGGGATTCGCCCGTCCGGGGGACCCTGGCGGTGGTGATCCACTCGGGATCGGCCATCATGGCCGGGCGCCGTCGCCCGCCCGGGTGACGGCCGCGGGTTGACGGCCGTGCGCTGACGGCGGGCGGTGACGGCGGCGCGGTCGCGGTGGAGCGAGAACGGGGTGACGGACGGATGGACGGCTCGGTACAGGCGATCGGCTACCACGGACCGCCGCCCTGGCAGTGGGCCGACCTGGTGACCTCGTGGACGGCCGAGCCGCTGGTGCTCACCCTCGCGGTGCTGCTCGGCGGCTGGTACCTGTACGCGGTGCGGACCGTCACGCGCGCGGGCGCGGGCGCGGGCGCGGGCGCCGGTACGGGCGCGGTGTCGGGTGAGGGCTGGCAGCCGACCCGGACCGCGGCCTTCCTCGGCGGGCTGCTGCTCTGGGTCTGGGCCACCTGTTCCGGCCTCGGGGTGTACGAGCGGGTGCTGTTCACCGACCGGGCCGTGCAGGTGGTGCTGCTGCTGATGCTGGTCCCGCTGCTGCTGGCGCTGGGGGCACCGGTCTCGCTGCTGGTGCGCTCCTCGCCCCCGGCCCGCCGGGAGCGGATCCTGCGGGCGCTGCGCGGCCGCCCGTCCAAGGTGCTGATGTTCCCGGCCGTGTCGACCGCGCTGCTGATGGCCCCGCCGTGGCTGCTCTACTTCACCCCCTGGTACCAGGAGTCGCTGGCCAGCGGGCTGGGAAACGCCGCCCTGCACCTCGTGCTGGTCGCGCTCGGCCTGGCGTACTTCTGGCCGCGACTGCAGATCGACCCGGTCGGGCACGAGTACCCGCACCTGGTCGGGCTGTTCATCACCTTCGCCGAGGTGATCTTCGACGCGGCGCTCGGCCTGGTGCTGATCTACGGCGGCCATCTGGTCGCCGGGCACTACTACGAGGCGCTCGGCCGGCCGTGGGGGCCGAGCCCGGCACAGGACCAGACCTGGGGCGGCAACGTGCTCTGGGTGCTCGGGGACCTGGTCGGGCTGCCGTTCCTGGTCGCGCTGGTCCGCCGCATGATCGTGCAGGGGCGGGAGGAGAACGCCGCGGTGGACGCGGCGCTGGACGCCCGCTTCGAGGCGGCGGCCGCCGAGGCGAAGGCGGCGGGCGGGCCGGCCGAGGAGGAGCAGGGCATGCGGCCCTGGTGGCTGGACGACCCCGGCCTGCGGCACCGTTTCGGCGGTCCGTCGTAGGGCTTGTCCGGGCGGCCGCGCCGGTGCGGCGGCCGTCGAAAACCGCAGGTCAAAAATCGGTTGGCGGCCTCGGAGGCGTTGGCTACGGTGTGACCAGTCCGATTCGGGGCCGTTGTCGCGGCCCAAGGAGAGAAACAGGAGGTGAGCCTCGTGGCTGTCACTGCCGTCACGGCTGCCCTGGGCAGCGCTCGCATAGACCACCTCCCCCTCCCGGCCGCCGGCTGACGCACCCGAGACGCCCGACTCCTCGTCTCACGCAGCCGCAGCCCGCCGGGATCACGTTCCTCCCGAAGGGCCCACTGCGTTGTTCAACGCTGCCTCCGAATCCGTCACCTTCTCCGACTCCTCCGGCTCCCCGCTGTCCGGCTACGGCTGGACGTCCACGCTCGACGAGCTCTTCGCGCCGCTCGCCGAGGCCGGGCTGACCCCTGCCCGGATCGTCCGGGTCGACCGCGGCCAGTGCGACGCCGTGCTGACCGACCCCGGGACGGGTGAGCTGCGCACCGTCCGGGCCGACACCCGGCCGGTCGGCGACGCCGACATGATCAACTGCCCCTGCACCGGCGACTGGGCGGCGGTGGACCTGGCGGCCGCGCCGATGCCCACCGTCGCCGCGCTGCTGCCGCGCTCCACCGCGATCATCCGCAAGGTCGCCGGCAAGCGGTCCGACGGCCAGGTGCTGGCCGCCAACGTGGACACCGTCCTGATCGCCGCCTCGCTCGCCGCCGAACCGGACCTCGGCCGGATCGAGCGCTTCCTCGCCCTGGCCTGGGAGTCCGGCGCCGAGCCGCTGGTCGTGCTCACCAAGGCCGACCTGGTCGACGACGCCGATTTCATCCGCGCCGACGTCGAGGGCATCGCGCCCGGTGTGACGGTGCTGACCGTCAGCGCCGGGACCGGCGAGGGGGTGGACGTGCTGCGCGCCTGCACGCCCGGCACCACCGCGCTGATCGGCCAGTCCGGCGTGGGCAAGTCCACCTTGACCAATGTGCTGGCCGGCGCCGAGGTGATGGCCGTCCAGCAGGCCCGCGCGGCCGACCAGAAGGGCCGTCACACCACGACCACCCGCGAGCTGATCCCGCTGCCCGGCGGCGGGGTACTGATCGACACGCCCGGCCTGCGCGAGGTCGGCCTCTATGGTGGCGAGGGGGTGGCGATGGCCTTCGCCGACATCGCGGAGCTGGCCGAGGAGTGCCGCTTCCACGACTGCGGCCACCACACCGAGCCCGGCTGCGCGGTGCGGGCCGCGCTGGAGGACGGCACCCTGCCGCAGCGCCGGATGGACAGCTATCTCAAGCTCCAGCGCGAGAACGAGTGGATCGCCTCCCGCTCGGACGCCCGGCTGGCCTCCGCCCGGCTGAAGAAGTGGAAGGCCATCACCAAGTCGGTGCGGGCCGCGGGAGGTCCCGTGAAGAGGTGAGGCCGGCCGGGCAGCCGTTCGCGATCGCCCGGCCCCCTGCGGCGGGGTGCCGGGCGGCCAGGCGCCACCAGCAGGGGCGGGTCGGCCCGTCGGCGGCCTGCCCGGCCCCCTGCGGCGCAGGCCCACCCGGGCCTGCGCCTGCGGCACGGGTCAGCGCAGGTCGGCCACCACGCGGAAGCGCTCCAGCACGACGGGCGTGGTGTCGTCCACGGTGAAGTCCGGGTCGTCCAGGGCGGCCCGCAGTTCGGGGCTGTGCCAGAAGCGCTCGTGGCCGGCCCGCCAGTCGGCGACCGTGGTGTAGCCCTCGCCCTCGTCCACGGCGTGCCGCAGACCGACCCCGGCCAGCGCGACGACCCGGACGTCGGTGAGCTCGATCACGGCCACCGGCCGCCCGTCCGAATCGATCACCGCCCCGTGCGCGCCCGCCTGCCGCAGCGGCTCGCCCTCGTGCTCGTACTCGGCGAGCAGCCCGGTGGTGCTGGTCTTGGCGCCGCTCAGGATCGCCGCGACCAACCGGTCGCGCAGCGGCCCGGGGAAGGCGAACTTCTCCACGTCCAGGGAGGCCACCCTGGGGTCGTCCGGACCGGTGTACGGCTGCGCGTTCATGGGGGCTCCTGTCGGGCGTCGGCCATCGGGCACTGGGCACTGGGGCCGGGCACCGTTCGGGCCGGGCGGGGCCTGGCCGGCCCGGGCCGGGGGTTGAAGGGCCCCGTCAGGGTAGTCGCGGGCCGGCCCGAACGGCTCGTGGTTTTCCGCCCCGCCCGTACCCTGCCCGCGGCCCGTCCGCGGCCCGTCCGCAGCCGGTCCGCAGCCGGTCCGGGTCCGCGACGCCCATGTCCGATTCCCGCCAGTCGAGGGGCCTCCGGTGCCGCAGACTGGAGAGCGTGATCGACGACGACATCCGGTACCGAGCCGTGGACAGCCGGGACGCCCGCTTCGACGGCGTCTTCTTCACGGCCGTCACCTCGACCGGCATCTACTGCCGACCGAGCTGCCCCGCCGTGACCCCCAAACGCGCCAACTGCACCTTCTACCCCAGCGCCGCCGCCGCCCAGGGCGCCGGCTTCCGCGCCTGCCGCCGCTGCCGCCCCGACTCGGTGCCCGGCTCGCCGGAGTGGAACCACCGGGCCGACCTGGTCGGCCGCGCGATGCGGCTGATCGGCGACGGCATCGTGGACCGGGAAGGCGTCGCCGGCCTCGCCCAGCGCCTCGGCTACAGCTCCCGCCAGCTCCAGCGCCAGCTCAGCGCCGAACTCGGCGCCGGGCCGATCGCCCTGGCCCGCGCCCGCCGGGCCCAGACCGCCCGGCTGCTGCTCCAGACCACCGAGCTGCCCGTCACCGAGATCGCCTTCGCGGCCGGCTTCGCCTCGGTGCGGCAGTTCAACGACACCGTCCGCGAGGTCTACGACCGCACGCCCAGCGGGCTGCGCGCCGAGGTGACCGCCGGGCGGCGCACCGCGACCCCGGCCGGCGGCCTGACCCTGCGCCTCGCCTACCGCGGGGCGATCGACAGCGACCACCTGATCGACTTCCTCGCCCTGCGTGCCGTCCCCGGCGTGGAGGAGGTCGTCCCCGGCGCCCGGCCCGGCGTCCGCACCTATCGCCGCACTCTCGCGCTCCCGTACGGCCACGGCATCGCCGAGGTGGACGGCCTCGCGGCCGAGCACCCGCGCACCCGCGGCTGGCTGGACTGCCGGCTCTTCCTCGCCGACCTCCGTGACCTGCCGACCGCCGTGCAGCGCCTGCGGATCCTGTTCGACCTGGACGCCGACCCGGACGCGGTGGACGAGCAGCTCGGCACCGACCCGGTGCTCGGCGCGCTGGTCCGGGCCCGCCCCGGCCTGCGCTCGCCCGGCCATGTGGACCCGCACGAGCTGGCCGTCCGCGCCGTGCTCGGCCAGCAGATCACCGTCGGCGCGGCCCGCACCCTGGCCGGCCGGCTCGCCGGGAAGTACGGCACCGAGCTGCCCGAACCCGACGGCGGACTGCGGCTGCTCTTCCCGACCGCCGGCGCCCTGGCGGTGGCCGACCCCGAGGACTTCGCGATGCCCGCCGCCCGCCGCCGGGCGCTCACCGGCCTCTGCGCGGCCCTCGCCGAGGGCGCCGTCCGGCTCGACGGCGGCGTGGACCGCGCGGAGGCGGCGGCCCAGCTGCTCGCCCTGCCCGGCATCGGCCCGTGGACCGTCGGCTATCTGCGGATGCGGGCCCTCGCCGACCCCGACGTCTTCCTGCCGAGTGACGTCGGCATCCGCCACGGCCTCACCCGGCTCGGCGCCCCCGGCGACCCGAAGTCCGCCGCCCGCGCCGCCGAGGCCTGGGCACCCTGGCGCTCGTACGCCGTGCACCGGCTCTGGGCGGGCGCCGCGAGCGACATCAGCACTGGAACGGAGAACACCCGCGCATGAGCACCACCGTCTTCACCACCATGGACAGCCCGTTCGGGCCCCTGCTGCTGAGCGGGGTCCGGCCGGAGGACGGCGGACCGGCCGCGCTGGCCACCGTCACCGCCCCCGGGCAGAAGTACGCGCTCGCCGAACCCGCCGACGACTGGGTCCACGACCCGGACGCCCTCGCCCGGGCCGTCGAACAGCTCACCGCCTACTTCGCCGGCGAGCGCACCACCTTCGACCTGCCGCTCGCCCCCGTCGGCACCGAGTTCCGCCGCCGGATCTGGGACGCCCTCGACGACATCCCCTACGGCGAGACGGTCACCTACGGCCAGCTCGCCGAGGCGGCGGGCCTCTCACCCCGGGCCGTGCGCGCGGTCGGCGGCGCGGTCGGCGCCAACCCGCTGCTCGTCGTCCGCCCCTGCCACCGCGTCATCGGCGCCAACGGCACCCTCACCGGCTTCGCCGCCGGGGTGGAGAACAAGCGCTGGCTGCTCCAGCTGGAGAGCGGCGCGCCGGGCAACGGTCAGCCCGGCAACGGTGAGCCGGAGCACGGGGTGCTGTTCTGACGGTACGACCGGGCCGCCGACGTGCCGCCTCGTCTCCGGGGTGTTGACCCGGTGCGGCAGCCGCAGGATCGCCGTCCGTCCAGGGCTCGATCCGTAGCCGCGGTGCGGCGCCGGGCGACAGCGGATTATTCGGGCGGGGCGCCGGCGCCGGGCTCGGCGAGGGCGCGGGCGAGGTGTTCGAGTGCCGGGAGTGCCTGCATGACGGCCTCCCGGTCGGCGGGGGAGAGGGTGCCGAGGGCGGTGGCGATGCGGCGTTCGTGGGCGCGCTGCCAGTCGTCCAGCTGTCGCTGACCGGCCTCGGTGAGGGCGATCCGGGCGGTGCGGCGGTCGCCGGGATCGGCCTGGCGGTCCACGAACCCGGCCTCCAGCAGCTTGCCGACCAGGCCGCTGACGGTGTTCGGGGCGAGCCGCTGGCGGGCGGCCAGTTCGCCGACCCGCAGGGGTGCGGCGGCGAGCGTCTGGAGGAGTTCGACCTGCGCCATCGGCAGGGACTCCCACGGGTAGTCGGTCCGGATGCTGCTGCGCAGTGCGCGGCGCAGCCGGGTGACCACGTCGGTGAGCCGCCGGGCGCGCTCGTTCGCCGGGCCGCCGCCGGGGTCCGTGGGGTCTGCCGGGTCTGTGGGGCCGCCGGGGTCCGCCGGGTCCAGGACGTCCGGACAGGTCCCGCCCTCGGTCCGGGGTCCGGCGGCGGGATCGGGAACGGGCGGTGACGACGGCATGGCGGACAGCGTAGCGCCTGGTGGCGGCCTTCCCGGCGTTCTGATCGCATACCGAACAGCTCGTAGAAAGAACATATCTGTATCCGATATATTTCGCTGTATGAACGCCACCGCCCTTGCGAGCCGGCTGCTCACCGAGCGGCCCCGGCCGCGTGGTGTCGCCGGCTGGCGGCACGCCCACTGGCTGGCCGTCGCCACCGTCTGCCTGGGCGCGTTCCTGGGACAGCTGACCGCCAGCGTCACCGCGCTGGTCTTTCCGGAGCTCGGACGGCATTTCGGAGCCGGCTTCGCCGCCGTCGAGTGGGTCGCGCTGGCCTATCTGCTGGTGCTGGTGGCCCTGTTGGCGCCGATCGGCTGGCTCTCCGACCTGGTCGGCCGCAAGACCGTGTACCTCGGCGGCTTCGGTGTCTTCGCCCTGGCCTCGCTCGGTGCCGGGTTCGCCGGCGGTCTCTGGATCCTGGTGGCCTGCCGGGCCGTCCAGGCGGTCGGCGGCGCGATGATGCAGGCCAACAGCGTCGCCCTGGTGGCACGCGGTGTCCCCGAGCGGGCGATGCGGCGTGCGCTGGGCATCCAGGCCGCCGCCCAGGGGCTCGGCCTGGCGCTCGGCCCGAGCCTCGGCGGGCTGCTGGTGGAGCACGCCTCCTGGCGGTGGGTGTTCTGGATCAACGTGCCGATCGGCCTGCTCGGCATCCTGGCCGGCTGGTACCTGCTGCCGCGCACCCACCCCGACCGCGCCGCTCCGGTCGGTACCGCGCGGATCGGCACCGCTTGGCCCGGCGGCGCCGCGGGCGTGACCTCGGGCGTGACCTCGGACGGCCCGTTCGACCTGCCCGGGCTGCTGCTGCTCACCGGCGCGTCCACCGCGCTGCTGCTCGCCCTCTCCGCCGCCTCCGGCCTGCCGCTGCCCGGCTGGGCGGTGGCCGTGCTGCTGCTCGCCGCCGTGCTGCTCGCCCTCGGGCTGGTCCGGCAGGAGCGGCGGGCCGCCCGGCCGATCCTCGCACCCGGGCTGGTCAACACCCCGGGTGTGCGGTCCGGCCTGCTGGTCGCGCTGATCGGGTACCTGCTGCTGTTCTGTCCGCTGGTGCTGGGCCCGGTACTGCTCACCGGGTCGGGTGTGCCGGTGGGCCGGGCGGGCCTGGTGATCACCCTGCTGCCGGCCGCGTTCGTGGTGGCCGCGACCGTCGGCGGCGGTCTGCTGCCCCGGGGCTGGTCGGACGTCACCCGCTGCCGCTTCGGCGCGTCCGCCGCGGGTGCCGGGCTGCTGCTGTTCGCGCTGGTTCCGGCCACCGGCACGGCGGCGGCCGCGCCGCTGCTGGTCACCGGGTACGGGCTGGGCCTGCTGCTGCCCGCCAACAACGCCCTGGTGATGCGGGCGATACCGGCGGGGTGCTCGGCGGTCGGCGGCGGCATGGTCAACATGGCGCGCAGCCTGGGTACGGCGCTCGGCACCGCCCTGCCCGTGCTCGGTGTCCACCTGGCGGGCACGGCGTCCGGCGGTCGGACGGTGCTGATCGGGCTCGCCGTCGTCGCGGCCCTCGCGGTCGCCCTGACCCGCCCGGCCCGGCGCCCCGCCCCGGCCGGTCGCCCGGTCGCCCGCTCCCGGTCGGACACCTTGTAGCCCTCCGCCCCATCGGCGCCATGCGCGGAACCGCCGGATCCACCGGCTGCCCGTTCCGCCGCCGCACGCTGCCCGGACGCACCTGGCCGTGGGGTTCAGGGGCCAACGCCGTCGTCCACCACAACGGGATGACGCGTTCCACCGATCTGGGCGGCCTGCCACTCGAACCGCGCCACCAGCCCCCGCACTGCCTGGTCACCGTCCGCCGGGCCTGACCCGCGCGCTGCGGCGAACGGCCGGGGTGCGGTGGACGGGGAGACCGTCCGCCGCACCCCGGCCGGGTGGGGCGAGCCGTTCAGGAGGCCGGGACGCCGGGGGCGGCGTCGCGCTCCTTGAGCATGTCGGTGATCAGCTGGATCTCCGAGGTCTGCCCGACCACCATGGACTGGGCGAGCCGCTTCTCGGTGTCGTTCTTCGCCAGGTCCACATAGCCCTGGGCCATCTCGACCCCGCCCTTGTGGTGTTCCAGCATCAGCTGCAGGTAGAACACCTCGGCGTCGCGCCCGCTGAGCGTGCGCAGCTTCGCCAGCTGGGTGTTGGTGGCCATGCCCGGCATCAGCGAGCCGTCGTGCGCCTGGTAGCCGTGGTCCATCGCCATCCACACCATCGGCTTGGCCGGTGAGTGCTGGGAGAGCCCCCACTGGTCGAGCCAGCCCATCATCATCCCGCGCTGGTTGGCCTGGGTGTTGATGATGTCGAAGGCCAGGGTGCGGACGGGCTCGTCGGCCGTCCGGTCCCGGACGATGAACGACAGGTCCACGGCCTGCTGGTGGTGGGTCGCCATGTCGCGGGCGAACCCGGCCTCGGGCGAGTCGGTCGCCGGCGCGGTCAGGGAGGACGAGCCGGAGGCCGACGTCCCGCTCGCCACCAGGGCGGGCACGCCGAGTGCCAGCGCCAGGGCGGCGGCCAGCGCGGCCGGCCACCAGAGCCTCCGGCGGCTCGCCGCCGGGGCCCCGTCGTCCTCGGCCGGGGCCTCGGACGCGTCGGCGGTCACATCGCCCCCATGGTGCAGGAGGCGCCGGGCTCCTGGGTCTGCTGGCCCTGGACGTACTTGGTGAAGAACTCGTTCACCCGGGGGTCGCTGGCGCTCTCCACGATCAGCTGGGTGCTCCAGGCGCTGAGGGTGATGGTGCCCTTCTCGTCCGGGTACGGGCTCATCAGCGAGTACGGGGTGGTCTTCACCTTGTCGGAGAGCGTCTTGAGGTCCTCCGGCGTGGCCTTGCCGTTGTACGTCACCCAGACCGCGCCGTGCTCCAGCGAGTGGACGGCGCGCTCGTTCTCGACCGGCTGGTCGTAGACGTGGCCCATGCAGTCCAGCCAGATCGCGTTGTGGTCGCCGCCGACCGGCGGGGTCTGCGGGTAGGTGACCTTGTCCTTGACGTGGTTGCGGCTGAGGTCGCCGAAGGTCTGCACGCCGTCGATCGGCGCGGCGGCGGCGGCCTGCTTGGCCTTCTTGTCCTGGTTGGCGTCCACCACGACCCAGGTGCCGGTGGCGATCGCGCCGACCACCAGGACACCGGCGACCACCGACGCGACGATCTTGTTCCTGCGGTCGCGGCGCTCCTCGACGGCGCGCAGCTCGGCGATCCGGGCGCGGCGGTCGAGGCCGGCCTGCTTGCCGGTCGGCTTGTTGGACTGCTTGGAGGCGGAACCCATGGGTTGTCCTTGTCCCCGCCGCGCGCTGTGGGCACGGCGGTCTGAAGAGAGAGCGGAAGGGCGGACCCGCCGGTCACCGCCGTCGGCGAAAGCCGCGGGGGACCAGGCGGTGGGCTCCGCTCAGGACCGGTGTACCTGGAGTTCGTGCAGGTCGGGCGCCGGGTGCGGGCCGACCAGAAGCCCGGCGCGGGGCAGCCGGGGCAGCGTCTCGGCCGCCTCCGTCCGGGGCGCCACCGCGGGCTGCGGCTGCGGCGGCGGGTTGGGCAGCTGGGCTTCCTGGGCGCAGTACGGGTGGCTGGAGCAGCCGTTGTTGCGCTGCGGCAGCTCGCCGTCGGCCGAGCACCAGGTCCAGTGGCGGTGGCCCCCGGCGTCCGGACGGTCGGCGGTCCGGTGTGCGGGGCCGGTGTGCGGGGCGGCGGACTGCCGGTCGGGCCCGCCCGCGCGGGCCTGGCGTACGCCGGGCGCCCCCGCCGCCCCGGCGGCCGGACCGGCGAGGGTGGTGGTCAGGGCGGTCGTGGCCGCGGCGGCCACCTGCGAAGAGGCGTGGCGGTGGCCCGTGACCGCCTGGGCCTGCCCCGCGCACGGCAGTGAGGTGAGCAGCCCGACCAGCAGCAGGATCCACAGCGCACCCACCGGGTGGCCCGTGAGTGCGGCCCTCCCCGGTCGGGGTGATCTGGGGGCCGACGCGGTCATGCGCACATTTAATCAGCCGAACGGGTGAACCGATGCCCCTGCTCCGGGGCCATTTTCGGCGGCCGACGGACCGGAACGTCCCGGAAACGCCCTGCTCGGGACGGTTCCGGTAAGCACGAATGGAACGGCGGCGGAACCGGGGGCGAACCCGGGGACCGACCCGGTGGCCGGGATCATCCGATCAGTGCGTGTCCGTGTCCGGTTGTCGCCGAAACCCGGACAGCGTCGTTGCACTTGGGGAGAATGACGTCGAGTCCGGCCCCGCCGGGGGCGGCGCGACCACGGACCGACCAGGAGCCGCCAGATGAGCAATCAGGGTGCACCCGCGAAGCAGCAGCAGCGGTCGGAGGACGGCTGGTGGGATGCGGTCTACCAAGGCCCGGCGGGCACCCTTCCCGACACCCCGGACGCCGTGTCGGGGGAGGGCAGTGTCGACGACTGGTTCGAGACGGCGGCCGGGTTGATCGGCCGGCAGCGGACGGGCGAGCCGGCGGTTCCGGCGGCGGACGCCGCGGTGGCGGAGGTGCCGGCAGCGCCGGAGCCGGCCGAGCCCCCGGCGGCCGAGGAGCCGGCCGAGGAGCCGGCCGAAGCGGCGCCGCTGTCGGAGGTGGCGCCGACGGGGGACGAGGGACCGGCGCGGGACAGCATCGACGACTGGTTCGACACCGCGGCCGGGGTGATCGGCCAGCAGCCCGCAGCGGAGGAGACCCACAGGTTCCCGGCCCCGTCCTGGGCGGCCGACGCGCGGGCCGAGGAGCCGGCGGACGCTCCGGTACCGGCGGCGGAGCCCGAGGCCGTACCCGAGCCCGAGCCTGTTCTCCAGAAGCCGGAGCCGGTGCCGGTTGCCCAGAAGCCGGAGCCCGAGCCCGCGTCGGAGCCCGCCCCGGTCCTGACGAAGCCCGAACCCGAACCCGAACCCGCCCCGGCCGTCCGGCCACCCGCCCCCGAGGCGGCTGCCCCCGCTCCCGCGCTCTCCGCGCCCCGCCCCACCCCCCGCTCGCCGCGCCCCGGCGCCGGGCCCGTCGTGCCGCACGTCGGTGAGCGCCCGCCCACGTACGGGCCGGAGCCGACCGCTGTCCCGGAGACGGCCCCCGGCACGCTGGCCGCCGTCGTGCCGGACACCGCGCTGGAGGGCGCCCAGTACGCCTCCGCCACGCTGCGCGCCGTCTCCGTCCGGGGCGACTCCGCCCGCCACCGGGGCGAGCCGCGCCGCGACACCCTGCTGGTCACCAGGTTCGGCGACGGCCCCGACGGACTGCTGCTCGCGGCCGTCGGCAGCTTCGACCGCTCCGCCACCGAGTCCGCGACCGCCCCGGGCGCCGAGCCCGGGACCGGCACCGCCACCGACGCCGCCCCGGAGGCCGTCGCCACGGCTACCGCCGAGGCCTGCCGCCAGCTCGCCGCCGCGATCGGCCGCAGCCGGTCCGGGCTCGCCGCCGACCTCCGGGACGGCGCCCGCGACCGGCTCCGGTACGGACTCCAGCGGCTGGCCACCAGCGCCGCCGCCCCGCTGCGCGCGCTCGCGCCCCGGGCGGAGGGCGACGACGCGCCGTCCCCCGCCTCGCTGCACTGTCTGCTGCTCTCGCTCGACCCGGCGGCCACCTACCGGGCGGCGTTCGGGGTCGGTCCCGGCGGGCTGTTCCTGCTGCGCTCGGGCCACTGGATCGACGCCTACGCGGCCCGTCTGCTGCACCACCCGGACGGCCAGCCGCCGCTGCCCGACGCCCCGGTGCCGGAGCCGCGCCCGTTCCGCTTCCGGATGGTCCCGGCCACCCCGGGTGACATCCTGCTGCTCTGCAGCCCGGGCCTGGCGCGTCCGATCGCCGACGAACCGGCCGTCGCCCACTTCCTCGCCGCCCACTGGGCCCACCCCCACCCGCCGGGCACCGTGGACTTCCTCCGCCAGGTGCAGGTCCGCGCCAAGGGGTACGCCGACGACCGCACGGCGGCCGCGATCTGGACGGAGTGAGCGGGGCGAGCGGTCAGTTGGCCGCCCCCAGCAGGGCCCGGCAGGCCGAATCCGCCAGGTGCAGCGCCTTGGTGCGGCGCGCGCCGGGCAGCCCGAGGGCGAGCGGGACGGCGAGACCGTCCAGCAGGGCGCGGATCTGGAAGGCGCGCTCAACGGCCGGGCCGGGCGCGAAGTGGCCTGCGGCGGTGCCGTTCTCGATCAGGACGACCAGGTCCGCCTGCCACGGGGCCTCGATCTCCAGCTGCCCCTGCCGGAGTTCCTCGCTGGCGGGGGAGCGGCCCCACACCTCCACCCAGAGGATCCAGCGCGGGTCGCCCGGCCCCTCGGGCAGGTAGAGCCGGACGTACTCGCCGAGCCGCGCCCAGGCGTCCGGTCCGGCGCCGGGCCGGATGCCGTCGGTCAGGGCGCCGTCGGTCGGGACGCCGTCGGTCAGGGCGGCGTGGCGGCGGGTGCCGAGCTGCTCCTCGCTCCAGCGCAGGGTCTCCAGCAGCAGCTGGTCCTTGCTGCCGAAGTAGTAGAGGAGGTGTCCGGCGCTCATCTGGAGCTGTCTGCCCAGGCCCGCCATGGTGAGTCTGGCGAGCCCGTGCTCGGCGATCGCCGCCCGCGCGGTGGCGAAGACCTCCTCGCGGGGGCGCGCCGGCCGGCGCGGGCGGGGCTCCGTCATCTGCTCGTCTCCTCTGTGCCGTGCCGTGCCTGCGTCGTACCTGTGTTGTGGGGGCATGCCGTGCGGGCCCTGTCCGGCAGGATCGGCCGGACAGGGCCCAGTCGGGGCAGTCGGGTCAGACGGCCTTCGGCTGCTGCTGCGTGATGCAGTGGATGCCGCCGCCGTTGGCGAAGATCTCGCGGGCGTCGACCAGTTCGACCGTGCGGCCGGGATAGGCCCGGCCCAGGACGGCGGCGGCCTCCTGGTCACGGGGGTCGTCGAAGCCGCAGAGGATCACGGCGCCGTTGGCCACGTAGTGGTTGATGTAGGAGTAGTCGACCGGCTCGCCCTCCTCGTCCAGCAGGACGGTGGGGGCGGGCAGTTCGACGACCTCCAGCGGCCGGCCCTGGGCGTCGGTGGCGGCGCGCAGGACCGCCACCAGCTCCTGGCAGACCTCGTGGTCGGGGTGGGACGGGTCCGGCTGGACGTGCGCGACCACGACGCCGGGGCGGACGAAGGAGGCGACGATGTCGATGTGGCCCCGGGTGCCGAACTCGTCGTAGTCGCGGGTGAGTCCGCGCGGCAGCCAGATCGCCTTGGTGGTGCCGAGGAAGGCGTGCAGCTCGGCCTCGACCTCCTCCTTGGTCCAGTCGGCGTTGCGGCCCTCGCCGAGCTGGACGGTCTCGGTGACGAGCACGGTGCCCTCGCCGTCGACGTGGATGCCGCCGCCCTCGTTGATCAGCCGGGAGGCGAACCGCTGAACACCCGTCAGTCCGCCGATGTGCTCGGCGATGTGCTGGTCGTTGTCCCAGCGGGCCCAGGACTGCGCGCCCCAGCCGTTGAAGATCCAGTCGGTGGCGGCGACCGAGCCCCTGTCGTCGATCAGGAAGGACGGGCCGATGTCGCGCATCCAGGCGTCGTCCAGCGGGCGTTCGACGATCTCGACCTCGGGGGCGACGTACTTGCGCGCCTCCTCGGTCTCACCGGTGTTGACGACCAGGGTCACCGGCTCGTACCGGACGATGGTGTTGGCCACCCGGGCCCAGGCCTCGCGGCCGGCGTGCAGGTGCTCCGGGCTGTCGAAGGTCGGGTTGGCGGTCGGGAACGCCATCCAGGTGCGGTCGTGCGGGTGCCACTCGGCGGGCATCCGGTAGCCGAGCGAGGCGGGGGTCGGGGTCATCGTCAAGTCCTAAGGCGGGTGAGGGCGTTCAGAGGAAGTACAGGCGGCTGAGCGAGACGCTGTCGGCGGGCTCGGAGCGCAGCGGGGAGCCGTCGAGGGAGACCAGCCCGGTCTCGGTGACCTGGACGTCGCCGATCCGGGCGTTGCGCACCATGTCGCGCGGGCCGATGCCACGGGTGTTCCGGACGCCGACCCGGCGCCGCCGGGTGGGCATGCCGTCGGCCGGGCGGTCCAGGTACGCGCCGTCGGCGGCGGCCTGGGCGACGAAGGCGACGGAGAGGTCGGCGGCGGTCGCGCCGTGGGCGCCGAACTGGGGGCCGAGGACGAGGGGTTCGCAGCGGTCGGTGGAGGCGTTGGGGTCGCCGACCACGCCGTAGGCGGGGAAGCCGGCCTTCAGGACGAGCTGCGGCTTGGCACCGAAGTGGTCGGGGCGCCAGAGCACGATGTCGGCGAGCTTGCCGATCTCGATGGAGCCGACCTCGTGGGCCAGGCCGTGGGCGATCGCCGGGTTGATGGTGAGCTTCGCGATGTAGCGGAGCACGCGCTCGTTGTCGTCGCCGCCGTCGGTGGTGCCGTAGGAGCCGGTGCCGTCGAGCGGGCCGAGCTCGGCCTTCATCTTGCCGGCCATGGCGAAGGTGCGGCGGACGGTCTCGCCGGCGCGGCCCATGCCCTGGGCGTCGGAGGAGGTGATGCCGATGACGCCGAGGTCGTGGAGGACGTCCTCGGCGCCCATCGTGCCGGCGCGGATCCGGTCGCGGGCCATCGCGGCGTCACCGGGGAGGTCGACCTTGAGGTCGTGGGCGGAGACGATCATGCCGAAGTGCTCGCCGAGGGCGTCACGGCCGAACGGCAGGGTGGGGTTGGTGGAGGAGCCGATGACGTTCTCCACACCGGCCATCTTCAGCACGTTGGGGACGTGTCCGCCGCCGCAGCCCTCGATGTGGAAGGCGTGGATGGTCCGGCCCTCCAGCACCTTCAGTGTGTCCTCGACGGAGAGGCACTCGTTGAGGCCGTCGGTGTGCAGGGCGACCTGGACGTCGTACTCCTCGGCGACCCGCAGCGCGGTGTCCAGCGCACGGGTGTGGGCGCCCATGTCCTCGTGGACCTTGAAGCCGGAGGCGCCGCCCTCGGCCAGCGCCTCGACCAGCGGCGCCGCGTCGGAGGACGAGCCCCGGCCCAGGAAGCCGATGTTGACCGGCCAGGCGTCGAAGGCGTTGAACGCGTGCCGCAGCGCCCATGGCGAGTTGACGCCGACGCCCCAGACCGGGCCGAACTCCTGGCCGATGATCGTGGTCACGCCGGAGGCCAGCGAGGCCTCCATGATCCGCGGCGAGAGCAGGTGGACATGGGTGTCGACGGCGCCGGCGGTGGCGATCAGGCCCTCGCCGGAGACGATCGTGGTCCCGGTGCCGACGACCACGTCGACGCCGTCCAGGGTGTCGGGGTTGCCGGCCCGGCCGATGGAGGCGATCCGGCCGTCGATCAGGCCGATGGAGGTCTTGCGGATGCCCTGGACGGCGTCGATGACCAGGACGTTGCTGATCACGACGTCGCAGGTGTCGCGGACGGCGGCGGCCTTGAGGTGCAGGCCGTCGCGGGCGGTCTTGCCGAAGCCGGCCAGGAACTCCTCACCCGGCGCCTGCGAGTCCGACTCCACCCGGACGATCAGTCCGGAGTCCCCGAGCCGGACCCGGTCCCCGGCCCGCGGGCCGTGCACCGAGATGTAGTCGTGGGGGGTGATGGCACTCATGCTCCGGCCTCGCTTCGCTCGTCGGCCCGCGTCCCCGCGGCGGCCGTGTCCATCTGTCGGCTCCGTCCGCTCACGACTGCACCTCGGCGTCGTCGAAGCCGGTCAGGTAGCCGGTGGCGCGCGCCTTCGCCAGGGCGGCCTCCTTCGCGCCGGGCGCGTCCAGCGGGCCGTCGACCAGGCCGGCGAAGCCGATCGCGACCCGCTCGCCGGCGATCGGGACGAGGCCGACCTCCACGGTGGCACCCGGGTCGAAGCGGACCGAGGAGCCGGCCGGTACCGCCAGATGGGTGCCGTAGGCGGCGGCGCGGTCGAAGGCCAGGCGCGGGTTGGACTCGAAGAAGTGGAAGTGCGAGGTGACCGAGATCGGCACCGCGGAGGTGTTGTGGACGGGCAGCAGCACCGTCTCCTCGACCGGGTCGTAGCCCGCGCCGTCACCGAGCAGCGTGCCGCCGGGGGCCTCGTGGTCGAGCGATCCCGCGCCCTTGAACGGGTCGTTGACCACGGCCAGCCGGGTGCCGTCCTCGAAGACCGCCTCGACCTGGACCACGGTGACCACGTCCGCCACACCGGGCAGCACGTCCTCGGCGCCGAGCACGGAGCGCCCGGCCTCGATCGCCTCGGCGAGGCGCCGGCCGTCCCGGGCGGCCTCGCAGACGGTGTCCGCGATCAGGGCGTGCGCCTCCGGGATGTTGAGGCGTACGCCCCGGGCGCGGCGGGCGCGGGCCAGCTCGGCTGCTGTGAAGATCAGCAGCCGGTCCCGCTCGGTGGGGGTCAGTCGCACGGTTCCTCGCTCGCGGTCGCCGGGGGAATGACGTTAGAACGGCGTTCAAACATCTCGGGTCATTGAACCCGGACCCGGCCGCCCTGTCCAGCGTTGCCCGTCCCCGGACGTTCGGCTCGCCGGGCACCGCCATCGGGTCCGCGGCGGGCCGGGGGCGGCGTACGCGGGCGCGGCGGGCCGCGGCCCGGCTTCGAAAATGGCTTGTACGCATCGCAAACCTGTCCGGCCCGGGCAGTTGGATCACGCCGGCCACCCCGTGCCCCTTTCACCCCAGGTGATCGGACGCACACTGTTGAAAGCGCCGCAGGCTGGGCATGAGGATGAGTGGTCAGAACGAGGGGGCCACCCGGTCGGCAGGGGATCCGGCAGCGGGAGCCCGGATTGAGGGCGGGGGCATGTGTTGATGGACGGTCAGTCGCGATTCCCGCGGCAGCGGACGAGTTCGGGGGACGCATTTCGGCCGAGGCCCCAGGGGGGCGGGCCCGGGGCGTCCGGCCTGCCGGGCACCACCGGGCGGGCGGGCCCGGCACTGCCGAGTGCTCCGGCACCCGGCTGCGCGCTGCACCGCCGGCTGCATCTGACGCTGGAGGCGGCCGACCTGGTCGCGGTCGGGGCGGTGCGCAGCCGGCTGAGGTCCGCGCTGCGGATCTGGGGGGTGCCCGAGCTGGCCGACACGGCCGAGCTGCTCTCCTCCGAGCTGGTCACCAACGCGCTCCTGCACACCGGCCAGGGCGCGGCGTTCGACGCGGCGCTCGGCGCCGACCTGCGGCTGCGGATCGAGGTCCAGGACGGCACCACCCGGCTGCCCCGCCGCCGCGACCCGGAGGGCGAGTACGCCACCTCGGGGCGCGGGCTGCTGCTGGTCGAGGCGCTGGCCGACTCCTGGGGGGTGCAGCTGCGCGGGGACGGCAAGGTCACCTGGTTCGAGCTGGCCTCGCCCTGATCGAGGCGGGCCCGGACGGGCGGGCGCCCCGGCGGCCGTGCCCGGCCCGGACCGGTGGGCCGGGGCCGGCCTTGGAAGATCAGGTCGTTCGCCGCCGAACGGCGCCCGTGACGGAAGGCCGGGCGGAAGATTTCCGGCCCGTTGCCATTGCCGCTCGGCCGAACATTGGACAGGATGGTGGGAATGTGTGCCCGCGTGCGGGAAGCAGCGGGGAGCCATCACCTCGACTGACCACCGTCCGTCGGCACCGTCCGATCCAGCACCACCCACCACACCGCCATGCGGCCCGCCCGGACGGTCGGCGCGGTCCACCACGGCAGCGGCAGGAGCAGCATGCCCACTGAGCCCGAGTCACCGGGGCCGGCGCTTCCTCCCGGCTCGTCCACGGCCGGGTCGGGGCGGGCGAGACCACCCGCCCAGGCGGCGCGCAGGCATGCGCTGCGGACGGCACCGGGGCTGGCGGCCGGGCGGCTGGCGCCGATGCTCTCCGGCGGCCTGCCGATCTCCTCCGGGGACTCCACGCCGGACTGGCTGGAGCCCGCGATGGCCGCCAACGGCATCGGCTCCTTCGACTGGGACATCCGCCGCGACGTCCTGGAGGGCGACCAGCGGGCCTGCGCCATCATCGGCCTGGACGCCGCGGACAAGAGCCGATTCGACCGCACCTCCGCCTCCTTCCTGGCCCTGCTGCACCCCGAGGACGCCCCCGTGGTGCGCCGCCGGGTCGAGCGCGCGGTGGCCGAGCTGGGCCAGTGCGGCGCCTACTACCGCACGGTCGGGCCGAGCGGGGCGATGAAGGCGGTGCGCTTCCGCGGCCGGGTGCTCGCGGACGCCTTCGGCCGCGCCTCACGGATGGTCGGCTTCGTCTGGGACGCCACCGTCGAGCTGCACAAGCGCGACCGCGCCGACCGGCTGGCCCTGCTGCGCGAGGAGCGCTCACGGTTCATCAAGGAGGCCGCCCGCGCGCTCTCCGAGGCCGTCACCGTCCGCGACGTCGCCCGGGTCTTCACCGAGCTGCCGCTGCCCGGCCTGCCGCCGGACGGCCTGGTGCTGGCCGCCTTCGAGGCGGGCCGGGTCCGGGTGCTCGGCGCCTCCGGCTACCGGCCGGGGGAGATCTCCGGTTACGACCGCTCGGTGCTGCCCGTCGCCCACCCGGCGGCCGAGGCGCTGCGCAACCGCGCGCCGGTCTTCGTCACCGGCCGCGAGGAGTACCGCGAGCGCTACCCGGAGGTGTGGGAGTCGACCAGCCGGAGCGGCCGCGGCTCCTGGGCGTTCCTGCCGCTGGTGGCCAGCGGCCGGGCGATCGGCGTCTGCCTGGTCAGCTTCGACGACGACCGCCAGCTGGACGCCGACGAGCGCACCCTGCTCTCCACCCTGGGCGGCCTGGTCGCCCAGTCGCTGGCCCGGGCCCGGCTGCACGACGCCGAGCACGAGCTGGCGGCCGGCCTGCAACGGGTGATGCTGCCGCGCAGCGTGCCGTCGGTGCCCGGCGTCACCACCGCCGTCCGCTATCTGGCCGCCGGTTCGGGGCTCCAGATCGGCGGCGACTGGTACGACGTGGTCCCGCTGCCCGGCGGGCACGTCGGCCTGGTGATCGGCGACGTCCAGGGGCACGACGTGCACGCCGCCGGGATCATGGGCCAGCTGCGGATCGCCCTGCGGGCGTACGCCGCGGAGGGCCACCCGCCGGCCGCCGTGATGGCCCGCGCCTCGCGCTTCCTCGCCGACCTGGACACCGACCACTTCGCCACCTGCACCTACGCCGAGGTGAACGTCGACTACGGCGTGGTCTACGCCGTCCGGGCCGGCCACCTCGACCCGGTGGTCCGCCGGGCCGACGGCACCGCCGCCGTCCAGCCGGTCGCGGGCGGTCTGCCGCTGGGCATCGCCTCGGACGAGGAGTACCGCGTCACCCGGTTCAGCCTGGACCCGGGCGAGACGGTGTTGCTCTGCACCGACGGCCTGGTCGAGGCGCGCGGCATGGATCTCGACGACGGCATCGCCCGGCTCACCCGGGCGCTCGCCGGCCCGGTCGCGGCCGGGGAGGAGAGCGCCCGTGACCCGTTGGAGGACCTCGCGGACCGGATCGCCTCCCAGGCCGCCGACTCCAGCGAGCGCGAGGACGACATAGCGCTGCTGCTCCTGCGCTGGGACGGCCCGGCGGGCGGCCTGGCCGCCCAGCAGCTCCGCCGCCGGATCGGGCAGGCCGACCTTGCCCGGATCTCCGAGGTGCGGGCCGAACTGTGCGACGCGCTGCGCCGCTGGGGTGTGGCCGAGCTGGTCGACACGGCCGAGCTGCTGGCGTCCGAGCTGGTCACCAACGCCATCCGGCACACCGACCGGGATGCGATGTTCACCGCCCGGCTCTACCGCGAGCCGACGGCCGACGGCGGCCGGGCCCGGCTCCGGGTCGAGGTGGAGGACGAGTCGGACCTCTGGCCGACCCGCCGGACACCGGGGGAGCAGGCGTCCTCCGGCCGCGGGCTGATGCTGGTCGAGGCGCTGGCGGACGGCTGGGGCGTGGAGCCGCGGGGCACCGGCAAGCGGATGTGGTTCGAGCTCACCGCGACGCCCGCGGCCTGAGGCCGGGGCCGGAGCCGGAGCCGGGGCCTGTCGGACAGGCCCCGGGCCGACCTCAGCCGAACTGCTGCTCCAGGTCCTTCAGCTTGCGCTCCAGCGAGTCCAGCCGGGGCAGTGCCACGGTGTCCTCCTCCACGGTGAGGTCGATGGTGCGCCGGTCAGGTCGGGCCGGCAGGCCCGGCTTGACCACGGTGCCCTCGGCGGCGGGCGCCGCGGCCGGCCCCGGTGGCTCGACGGCGGGCCGGTCGGTCGAGGGGCCGGCGGCTATGGCGGACTCCGAGCCGGACTCCAGCTGCCGGGCCGGTCCGCCGCGCTGGCGCCAGACGCTGTTGGTGCGGTTGATGGCCCTGATCTCGGCCCGCTCGCGGCGGCCGGCCAGCTTGCGGCGCTCGCGCTCGGCGCTCTTCTCCCGTTTGTCCTCGCGGACCTCGTCGACCGCCTCGTCCAGGCTCCGGACGCCCTCCAGCAGCATCAGCGACCAGGCCGCGTAGGTCTCGCGCGGGGCGCGCAGCCAGCGGACGATGCGGATCTGCGGCAGCGGGCGCGGGACGAGACCCTGCTCGCGCAGGGCGGCCCGGCGGGTCTGCTTGAGCGCGCGGTCGAACAGGACGGCCGCCGAGAGCGACATCCCCGCGAAGAACTGCGGGGCGCCGGCGTGGCCGAAGCCGCGCGGGGCGTGCACCCAGTTGAACCAGGCGGAGGCGCCGGCGAACAGCCAGACCAGCAGGCGCGAGCCGAGCGCGGCGTCACCGTGGCTGGCCTCGCGGACGGCGAGCACCGAGCAGAACATCGCCGCGCCGTCCAGGCCGAACGGCACCAGGTACTCCCAGCCCCCGGAGAGGTTGAGGTTCTGGATCCCGAAGCCGACCAGTCCGTGGAAGGAGAGCGCGGCGGCGACGGCGGCGCAGCAGAACAGCAGGGTGTACGAGGCGGCGCCGTAGAGCGATTCCTTGCGCCGGCGCCGTTCCTCGGACCGCTCCCAGGAATCCGGGCCGCTGGAGGTGGTGGGGCCGCCCCGGTTCCGGGCCAGGGCCACCAGGAGGGCGGTGACCAGCAGCACCGCGACGGCGGTGATGGCCCAACCGAGCGGTATGTCGGACATTTTCATCGCCTGGACCAGCCTCGCTTTCCTGCGTCGCTTTCCGCCGCCGTGACGGTGGGGACCATCATGACGGATAAGCGGCCGGAGAATGACTGACTCGCCCTCAATGCGCTGGTGAGGGGGATTTCTGGGGCAAATTCAATATCATTGTCGCATTAATTTGGGGTGGTTATTTCCCGGAATTCCGGGCTTGGCGCACTCTGCCCCGATGCGTATTCGGTCATCCTTGCGTCAACCCCGTGCCACCCGGGGGCAGCCGCCGCACATGGCCTCGGGCCGGACGGTGTAGACGAGGCAGCAGCTCGCCCGGGTCCGGTCGGCGGTCCGGGCGTCCTGGGTGTCCTGGGCATTCGGGGCGTCAGGGCCGGGGCGCGCTCCGGAGGTGAAGCCCGCGCCGGGCGTGAAGGGCGCGGGGGCGCCGGTACCCGAGCGTCCCGCGCCCGGTGCGCACGCCGGGAGCTCCGGCGTGAGCAGCGCGGAGAGTTCGGCGCGGGCCCGCTCCTCCTCGCCGAGCAGCCGGCCGACGTACCAGAGGCCCTCCACCACCGCGTCCGTCGCCATCGCCCAGAGCGTGCGCGGGCCGCGCCGTACCTGCGGGCGGAAGGCGGCGAGCACCGGCGTCAGGAGGTCGGCCAGGGCCGCCCGGAGCCCGGCGGCCAGCGCGGGCCCGTCGGGTACCGTCCGGGCGCCGCGCAGGCCGGCGGCGGGGTCGTCGGGCAGGCAGAGGAAGGCCTCCGGGCGGACCGTCAGCTCGCCGGTGCCACGGCGCACCGAGACGTCCCCGGGGGTGAGCAGCGGCACCCGGCGCTCCAGGAACCACGGCAGGGTGGCGAGCACCGAAACCGGCCAGACGAAGCGGTGCAGACCGAAGCCGGCCGCCACGTCCGGGCGCAGCGGGCGGCCGTACCGGGCCAGGCCCTGCCGGGCGTCATGGGCGATCAGCTCGCGCAGCGCCTCCGGGCGGGCGAGCAGATCGGCGCCGGAGACCCAGCCGTCGCCGCTGCGCGGCGGGGCGCAGTACACCCGCAGGGCGGGGAGCAGTCCGGTGAGCCGGCCGTAGCTCGCGGCGCAGGGGGCGGGGGCGCCCGGGATGAGGGTGACGGCGTGCGCGGGGGTGGTGCGGGGGGCGTGCGGCGCGGGGCCGGGCCGGGTGCTGCTCGCGGTCATGGGGCGGGCCCTATCGGGTCGACCGGAGACCGCCCGGGACCGCCCGGCCCGCCCCGGACGGTGCGGACTCCGGCCGGGCCCGGCCGGGCGGGGCCTGGCGGAGCCCGGGAACGGCGAGGCGAGCCGGCCGGGGCACTGCTCACCCCAGCCAGGTTAGGCTCACCTTAGCTGATGGTTCCCCGGGCCTCCCGCCCGACGCGTCCGTCCGGGGGCGTGACCGGTGGGCGCACCGCGCTCAGCTGGCGCGCGAGCCACACCGGTACGCCCCCGAGCGCCTGGACCAGCCGGGCCGCCTCGGCCCGCAGCCGGACGGCCTCGTCCGGCTCGACGACCTCGGCCAGCGCGGCCAGCGCGGGCGCGACACCCACCGTGAAGCCGAGCTGTTCGCGCAGCCGCAGTGAGGCGTCGAACCCCTCCCGGGCCCGGTCGTGGTCCCCGGTGGCCAGCGCCAGCGCGGCCAGGTGCCGCCAGGTGTAGGAGCGCAGCAGCTCGTCCCCCCGCTCGCCCGCGCCCTCGTGCGCCCGGCGGTAGGCGATCCAGGCCGCCGTCGGGTCGCGCAGCAGGTTCTCGGCGACCAGCCCCCGGCGGAAGTCCAGCAGCGGCCGCCCGGGGGCGTCCGGCGGCAGCAGCGCGGAGGTGCGGCCGAGCGCCGCCTGCGCCTCGTCCAGCCGGTCCCGCGGGCCGAGCACGCTGGCCACGTACGCCAGGAAGCCGCGGGCGCAGGAGGCCGCCGCGCGCTGTTCGGTGGTGGCCACCACGGCCTCGGCCAGCCGCAGTGCCTGCTCCGCCTGGGGCCAGTGGGCCGCGGTGAACAGGCATTGTTCGATGAGGAGTTCGGCCCGGCCGAGCGCTGCCCCGGGGTCGCGCTCGGCGGCCGGGCGTAACAGCTCCGCGGCTTCCTGCCAGCACGCCCGGGACCGCAGCCGCCACACGGTGTCCCCCGGCTCCTGGGGCGCTGTCGGCCCCCGTCCGTCCTGGCCGCTCGGGCCCGATCCGTGCTCCGACAACGCCACCTCCTTGTGCGCGCCATCCAGCAGGACACAGGCCTCCCCCCGAGGCCCGCGTTGTGGCGGCAATTCAACACGGGGGTGAGCTTGTGCACCAGATCACGAGCGCAGGTTGTTGCGGTCGGCTTGTTGTGGCCGGTTCGTCGGGGCCGGTTCGTCGGGGCCGACGGCGGTGGGCCCGGGCCCGGCCCGGGCGCACCGGCCGGTGGGTCACCGGCGGGGCGGACGGTCCGGCCGGTGGGCCGCCGGTGCGGCAGGGCGTCCGGCCGGTGGGTTCACCGGTGCGGCAGGGCGTCCGGCCGCCGGGTCAGGAGGTCCAGCCGGTCTCCATCAGGGCCTCGGCGGCGCCGTTGGCGGGCTGCGGCACCCCGGCCAGGTCCAGGCTGAACAGGGCGACCAGCAGCTGTTCGCCGCGGACGGTGGCCTGGTGGGAGTAGCCGGCCAGGGTGAACATCGCGGCGGCCATCTCCTCGGCGTGCAGGGTCTGCAGCCAGAGGCACTCCACCGACTTCACGTCGGCCGGCTCGGTCCAGGTGTCCACCTGGGCGACCATCCGGCTGCCGAGCAGGGTGACCCCGTCGCGCTCCTGGGCCTCCGTCAGCTCCAGGTCGTCGAAGCCCAGCCACTCCAGATAGCGGGCGGCGGTGAACACCGCGTCCTGCGAGGTGCGCACCGGGTGCGGGCGGAACGGCGCGCGCCGCCGCCAGGGCGTCGCCGCGGTGCCGGACCCGGCCGGCGGGGTCGGGACCGGGGCGCCCAGCGGGTGGGCCGGCTGCGGGCGGGTGCCCTGCGGGCCGGTGCTGCCGAGCGGCCCCGCGGTCGCACTGCCGCCCAGCCGGGTGGTGCGGTCCACCGGCAGCCGGACGGTGGCGCCGCAGTTGCAGGTGAACTCGGGCTGGGGCCACTGGTCGGAGCGGCCGCAGTGCGGGCAGCGCATGTTCAGCCAGGAGTCCTCCCAGGAGCGGAACCGCACCTGGACCGGCACGCCGCCGCGCAGCAGCGGCACCTTCAGCGAGGCGCCGCAGGGGCAGGGCAGCGACGGCGGCTCGTACAGGTGCTCGCGGCGGCAGGCGGGGCAGCGGATCGCCCGGGCGCCACCGCCCGCCCCCGGCCCGTGCTGCGCGGGGTCGCGCCCGGTGAAGTCGTCGGGCAGTCCGGACATCGAGGGCACCGTCCGTTCGAGTCGGGAGGAAGGACGTGTCCCATGCTCCCCGAAACGCGGGGGCCGTGGCGCGGAATGGGGCAATCCTCAGGGACAGATCAGGGGTGTGCGGCCGATCTCTCCCCGGTGAGGAGGAGCCGCTCTCACCTCGGCGGGGGAGCGGGCGCCCCGGCCCAGGCCGGAGGCGGTCACCCGGCGGCCCAGCGGGCGAGGTCGGCCCGGGTGTCGAGGTCGTCCGGGACGGCGATATCGGCGCATTCGACCAGCGCGACTTCGTCGGCGTGCGCCCCCAGTAGTGCGCGTGCTCCGGTGTCGCCGGTCGCGCCCGCCGCCGCCTCGGCGAAGTACCGGGCGCCGATCAGCACCGGGTGCCCGCGCCGCCCGCCGTACGCCGCCGCGGCCAGGTCCGCGCCCGCCCGGTGGGCCGTCAGCAGCCGGGCCACCGCGGCCGGGGTGACCCCGGGGGTGTCCACCAGCATCACCAGCGCGGCCGAGGCCTCCGGTGCCAGCGCGGCCAGCCCGGCGCGCAGCGACGAACCCATGCCGTCCGCCCAGTCCGGGTTGTCCGCCAGTCGGCAGCCCGGCAGATGGGCGGTGGCCCGCACCCGCTCCCGGGCCGCGCCCAGCACCACCGCCACCTCCGTGCAGCCGCCGGCCCGGACCACCGCCACCGCGTGCTCCACCAGCGGCCGGCCCCGGTACCGGACCAGGGCCTTGGGCCGACCGCCCAGCCGCCGTCCGCCCCCCGCGGCCAGGACCAGTGCGGCCACGGGTCGTTCACTGTTCCGCATGTGCCCAGCCTGCCCGTCCGCGGCGCCGCCGCGCAGCCGGTCCCCGGCCCGGTACCGGAATGTGAGCTTCGACATGCTCGAACGCTTCGCGTTGCGCCGCCTTGACGGGGTGTCGGGCGGCTGGTCTGCTGGGTCGCCGTCAGCCGCCCACCACCTCGGGAGTCATCCGTGCCCGCCCGCCGTACCGCCCTCTCCGCCACCGCCGTGTTCCTGATATCCACCCTGGCGCTGGCCGGCTGCTCCGGCGCCAAGAAGTCGTCCACCGACGGTGCCGCGTCCTCCGGGGCGCCGGCCGCCGCCGGGGACCTGGGCACCAGCCCGCTGCAGAACCCCGACGGCACCAAGCCCGGCCTGGCGCCGCTGACCTCGCCCGAGGACCAGAAGGCCGGCCGGGACATCATCGCCAAGGTCGCCACCGCCGCCAACGGCTCCAAGGACGGCTACGACCGCAACGAGTTCGGCCCCGCCTGGACGGACAACGTGGACGGCGTCCCGTTCGGCCACAACAGCTGCGACACCCGCAACGACCTGCTCGCCCGCGACGGCAAGTCGCTGGAGCGCAAGGACGGTTCGAACTGCGTGGTCACCGCGATGACCATCTACGACCCGTACACCGGCAAGACCGTCCAGTGGACCAAGCAGCAGGCCACGAAGATCCAGATCGACCACGTGATGCCGCTCTCCTACGACTGGCAGATGGGCGCGTCCAAGTGGGACAAGGCCAAGCGCGTGCAGATCGCCAACGACCCGCTCAACCTCATCCCGGCCGACGGCTCGCAGAACGCCTCCAAGGGTGACTCCGGTCCGGCCTCCTGGCTGCCGGCCAACACCGCGATCCGCTGCTCCTACGCGGTGCGCTTCGCCCAGGTCTCGCTGAAGTACCAACTCCCGGTCACCGAGGCGGACAAGAAGGCCATGCTGCAGCAGTGCGGCGGCTGACGAAACGTTTCATCAGCCTTTGTCCTTATGTGTGGAGGCTTTGGTGGGGGCGTGGTGGCGGCGCGGCGATAACGATATGACTCATGTGATGACCGGGTGATATTCGTGTGCGGTGCACTCGATGATCATCCGGTTCTCCCGGCGCGCGCTGCCCGCCGCCGTCGCCGCCGCCCTCCTGGCCGGCTGCACCGGCTCCGGCGGGACGGACACGGCCTCCACCGCGTCCGCCACCGCACCGAGCCCCGCCACGACGCCCACCCCGACCGCGACGCCCACCCCGACGCCCACGCCCACCGGCGCGGCGGACCCGGCGCTCAAGGCGTTCTACGGCCAGCAGCTCAACTGGGCGCCCTGCGCCGACGATCCGGCGACCAAGAAGGTCGACGAGTCGGCGGTGCAGTGCGCGACCCTCAAGGTCCCGCTCGACTACGCCCACCCGGCGGGCGACGCGATCGACGTCGCGCTCTCCCGGATTCCCTCCGCCAGGCCGGACCAGCGGGTCGGCTCCCTGCTGGTCAACCCCGGCGGGCCCGGCGGCTCCGGCGTCCGCATGGTCCAGACCGGGCAGACGGACTACGACGGGCCGCTGCACGACCACTTCGACGTGGTCGGCTTCGACCCGCGCGGCGTCGGACGCACCAGCCCCGTCAACTGCCTGGACGACAAGGCCCGCGACGGGTGGCTCACCACCGACGAACCCGGCGACGCCCACGGCAAGACCCTCGCCGACGCCTGCCAGGCCAAGTACGGCAAGGCGCTGCCCTTCCTCGGCACCCGCGACACCGTCCGGGACATGGACGTCCTGCGCGGGGCCCTCGGTGACGAGAAGCTCAACTACCTCGGCCTCTCCTACGGCACCTACCTCGGCAGCATCTACGCCGAGGAGTTCCCGGACCGTACCGGCCGACTGGTCCTGGACGGTGCCACGGACCGGTCCGTGCCGCTGATCCAGCACAACATCGACCAACAGGCCGGGTTCGAGCGGGCGTTCCAGGAATTCGCCGCAGACTGCGTCAAGCAGAAGGGCTGCCCCCTCGGCAAGGACCCGGACAAAGCCGCGCAGAAGCTCGCCGGCTTCCTCGACGGGCTCAAGGACCACCCGCTCACCGCCACCAACGGGCGCACCGTCACCGCCAACGCCGCCTGGACCGGTGTGATCGACAACCTCTACGGGGGCGAGAAGGCCCGCGCCGACCTGCGCGCCATCCTGACCCTGGCCATGGAGCACGACAAGGGCGACTACCTGCTCACCCTTGCCGACGACTACAACAAGCGCGACGAACAGGGCCACTACGGCGTCTCCGCCGACGCCTACACCGCCATCCACTGCGCGGACGCCGCCATGGCGCCCACGGACGCGGAGCTCCAGGCGGCCCTCGCCGAGCTCGCCGCCAAGGCCCCGCTGATCAGCAAGCACAACCCGCTGTCGGCCCTGTTCGACCCGGACTGCCGCACCTGGCCGTTCCGTTCGGCCGAGAAGCCGCACACCGTCAAGGCCGAGGGCAGCGCGCCGATCCTGGTGGTCGGCTCCACCGGCGACCCGACCACGCCGTACGCGTGGTCGGAGAAGCTGGCCGCCGGGCTCGCCCACGGCGTGCTGCTCACCCGCGAGGGCGACGGGCACACCGCGTACGGGAGGAGCGCGTGCATCCGCACCGCGGTCCACACCTTCCTGGTGGACGGCACCGTGCCGGCCGCCGGGACGCGCTGCCCGACGGACTGATGCGCCGGGCTGATGTGAGGGACTGACGTGCCGGGCCCGTCGGCCCCGCACGAGAAGGGGGCGCACCGCTGCCGCGCGGTGCGCCCCCTTCGTCATGGGGTGGTCAGGACGTCGGCGCCGTCAGGTCGTAGAGCGTGGAGCCGCCCACGGTCTTCGCGGTGAAGTGGCTCTCCACCCAGCTCTCGATCTGTGCGGTCTGCGTCTCCCGCGCCTCGCCGTCGGCGCCGCCGGGCGTCCGGCGCGAGCCTCCGCCGCCGATGAACCAGTGCACCTTGCCCTCCTGCACGTACTGCTGGAAGGCGCTCAGACTGAGCGACGGGTCGGTGCTGTTGAAACCGCCGAGGGCCATCACCGGGACGCCGGAGGCGAGTTGGTAGCTGGCGGCGTTCTGCGAGCCGCTGGTCGCGGCGGCCCAGGTGTAGCGGTCGGCGTCCTGCCTGAGCGCTTCGGCGGCCTCGCTGCCGACCTTGGCGCCGTTGAGCAGCCCGCCCATGCCGCCCTGGCCGCCCTGGCCGGTGGTGCCGTTGCCCCGGCCGCCGGCGGTACCGCGCTCGCGCCAGCCGTCGGTGCCGTCGCCGGTGCCCGCGCCCGGCCAGGCGCCGCCGAAGCCGCCGCCCGGAGCGCCCTGGCCGCCCTGCGGGGGCGTGAACGTCCCGCCGTTGGCCACGAAGGCAGGCCCGCCGGGCCCGCCGTGCCTGCCGCCACCCGGTCCGAAGGAGCCCTTCACCGACGGGCCCGCCGTCACGATCGAGCCGGTGTGCGGGGTGCCGACGGTGTCCACCGCGTACGCGGCCGGCCCGCCGAACGCCGCCGCCAGGCCCACCAGTCCCGCCGCCGTGGCGAGTCGTCCGCCGAGTCGTCCGCCGACCCCCGAAGCGCCGGGCGTACCCGCCGACCGTGTCGCCAGGCGTGCCGCCGGCGGACCGGCCAGTAGCAGCCCCACCGCCGCGACCAGCCCGCCGACCAGCACCGCCCAGCGCAGCCACGGAAGGAACTCCGCGCTTCGCCCGAGCAGGACGTACGCCCAGACCGCCGTCACCGCCAGGGTGCCGGCCAGCACCGCCGCGTACGGCAGCCGGTGCCGGGCCCGCCAGAGCCCGTCCGCGCCCATGCCGACCAGGGCGGCCACCGCGGGCGCGAGCGCCACCGTGTAGTACTGGTGGAAGATGCCGGACATGAAGCTGAAGGTCAGCGCGGTGCAGAGGAGCCAGCCGCCCCAGACCAGGAAGGCCGCGCGGGCGGTGTCGGTACGGGCGTAGCGGCGGGTCGCCCAGAGCCCGAGGAGCAGCAGGATCAGCGCGGCCGGCAGCAGCCAGGCGATCTGCCCGCCGACGTCGCCGTCGAACAGCCGGGTGATGCCGGTCTCGCCCCAGCCACCGCCACGCGTGCTGCCGGCCGCCGCGCCGGGCATCCCGCCGGGGACCTCCGTCATCCCGGTCGGGAACCGGCCGCCGCCCACGCTGCCGGTCTCGTTGCCGTTGAGGCGGCCGAAGCCGTTGTAGCCGAAGGTGAGGGAGAGGAAGCTGTCGTCCTGCGAGCCGCCGATGTACGGCCGGGCCGAGGCCGGCACCAGTTCGACCACCGCGACCCACCAGCCGCCCGCGACCACCATCGCCAGCCCGGCGGCCAGCAGTTGGCGCGCCCGTCGCCAGAGCCCGGTCGGCGCCACCACCAGGTAGACCACCGCGAAGGCGGGGAGCACCAGGAAGGCCTGGAGGGTCTTGGTGAGGAAGCCCAGCCCGAACATCACCCCGGTGAACACCAGCCACCGGGTGCTCGCCGTCTCGGTGGCCCGCACCAGCCCGTACGCGGCCAGCGTGAGGAGCAGGACCAGCAGCGCGTCCGGGTTGTTGAAGCGGAACATCAGCGCCGCCACCGGGGTCAGCGCCAGCGCGGCGCCGGCCAGCAGGCCGCCGAGCGGGGAGAAGCGGCGGCGCACCGCCGCGTAGAGGGTGCCCACGGTGGCGACCGCCATCAGTGCCTGCGGGGCGAGGACGGACCAGGAGGAGAGCCCGAAGATCCGGGCGGACAGCGCCATCGGCCAGAGCGACAGCGGGGGCTTGTCGACGGTGATGAAGTTGCCGGCGTCCGAGGAACCGTAGAAGAAGGCCTTCCAGCTCTGGCTGCCGGCCTGGACGGCGGCCGAGTAGAAGGCGTTGGCCCAACCGGAGGCGCTCAGCCCCCAGAGGTAGAGGACCGCGGTCGCGGCCAGCAGCGCCAGCAGGGCGGGCCGCACCCAGCGCGGGTCGTCCGCCCGCCCGCGCCAGGCGCGGGCGGGGAGGGTGCGCAGCCGGCCGCTCCAGGACGCCGGGCCCCTGGGGCCGGTGGGCGGCAGCGGGAACTCCGGGAAGAGCGGGCCGGCCGCGGGGGTCCGGGCGGGCCCGGCGGCGTCCGGTGCCGGCTGCGGCACCTCCGGCGGCGGGTGGCTCGCGGCCTCGGGCCACGGTTCGCCGGCCGGAGGGGAGAAGCTGGTCGTGGTCATGGACGATACGGTCGGCCGCGCGGCTGAGAGAACCGTGAGACGACGCTATGAGCCGTCTGTGATCCTGCCTTCCGGCCGCCGGATCCCGGCACCGTGCGGCCGTCCCGGTGGCGGGCTCCGGTGGCCGTCAGGAGGCCGCCGCCCTAGGCGGACTGAGGCTCCGTCAGGTGGCGGCCCAGCCACTCCAGCGCCGGCGGGATCTCCCTGGTCCAGGTGTGGAAGTTGTGCCCACCGGTGTCCAGGGTGATCGTCGACAGCTTGGTCGGTGCCTTGAACGCCCCCACCATGGCCTGGGTGCCGGCGTAGTTGTTCTCGTCGTAGCTGGTGGCGAGCAGCAGCGAGACGGGGGCGGCCGGGGTGTTCTTCAGCCGCCACACCAGGTCGTTCTCCTGCTTCAACTGGGCGTTTCCGCCGAACAGATCGCCGGTGGTCTCGTCGATCGGCGCGGTGTAGTAGCCGGAGAGCGAGATCGCCGAGCGGTACGCGTCCGGCTTGCGCAGCGCGAACTTGAGCGCGCAGTAGCCGCCGGTGGAGTTGCCGATCACGGCCCGGGAGGAGGGGTCGGAGCCGAGTCGGTAGGTGGCGGCGAGCGCCTTGGGCAGGTCGCTGGTGAAGAAGGTCTCCACCTGCGGGCCGCCGGGGATGTCCATGCACTCGGTGTCGCGGTTGCCGGAGAGCGTCGGGCGCATCAGCACGAGCACGGTCGGCGGCAGCTTCTTCTGCTCGATCGCGGTCAGCGTGGACGCCGGGTACTGCATCAGCGAGATCAGCTTCTCCGCCGAGCCCGGGTAGCCGGCCAGCACCAGCGCCATCGGGAACCGCTTCTGCGCGTACTCCGGCTGGAAGTACTGCGGGGGCAGGTAGACGTACGCGTCGCTGCTCAGACCGCTCGCGGCTCCTTTGACGGCGACCTCCTGGATCAGTCCGGAGCGGTCCCGGGCCGAGCCCTGCGCCGAGTACATGCTCTTCTCGGCCGTGACGGCGAGGGCGGCACTGGGCTGGTGGTCGACCACCGTGCCGGGCTTGCCGTTGGTGCCGAGCAGGTCGCTCCAGGAGCTGTAGAAACCGAAGTAGCCGTTGGCGATCAGACCCATCGCGACCAGGACCGCGATCTGGGTGGCGAAGAACGCGCCGAGCCGGCCGGCCCAGGGCTTCCAGCCCCGGCCGCCGAATCTCGGCCAGAGCCACATCGTGGCGGCGAAGGCGGCGATCGCGAGGACGGAGGAGATGATCTGCAGCGGAAGTCCCGTAAGGCTGAGCACGAGCCCGATCGTAGTTGACGGCGAGGAGCGTTCCGTGCGCCGCGTATGCGCCCCGCACGCGCTCCCATACGCCTCTTGCACGCCCCGTTGACCGGGCCCCGTCCGCTCGGGATCATGTCGGCGGGGGCGTGCACGCTGCGCGCATGAGAGCTCACCGGGGGCGGTTATGAAGTCCATCACCAAGGCAGGCCTGGCGGCCGGCACCGCGCTGCTGCTGGCGGCCTGCTCCGGCGGAGGCGCGACCACGACGGCGGACCAGCAGCCCACCGGCGCCGTCACCGCCACCTCGTCGCCGAGCCCGACGCCCACGCCCACCCCGACGCCCACACGGCCGCCGTACGGCCCGGTGCTCGCCCGGTACGTCGACCCGGTCAACGCGGCGCTCGCCAAGCTCACCTCGGCCACGACCACCGACGCCATCTCCACCGTCCTGCAGGAGGTGGCCGGCGCGGCGACCACGGCCGGCAGCGGCCTGGGCTACGCGGACGAGCCGGCCAGCGTCACCACCGTCCAGCGCCAGCTGGTGACGGCCCTCACCCAACTCGCCACCGACCTGACCAAGGTCCGCACCGACATCAAGAAGAAGACCCTCTGCGCCGTCCCCTCCGCCCTCGCCAGGATCGGCGAGTCGGAGGGCCTCAAGGCCGTCCCCGCCGCCCTGGCGCAGATGACCGCCGCCGGCTACCCGACCACCTTCGCCCCGCCGCAGTTCCCGCAGCTCCAGACCCGCTCCCTCGACAACGGCGCCATGGTCCGCGAGGGCCGCCTCCGGGGCTCGGGCGTCTTCAAGGTGGACAACGGCGGCAGCGCGGACGCCGTGGTCTCCCTCGCCCAGAAGGGCAAGTCGATCCACTCCGTCTACGTCGGCAAGGGCAAGAAGGCCTCCATCGAGGGCATCGAGGACGGCACCTACGAGATCTACTTCTCCGGCGGCGTCGACTGGGACTCCAACCTGAAGGCCTTCACCCAGAACTGCGACTTCAGCAAGTTCGACGACACCCTGGAGTTCGAGACCGGCCGCACCTACACCTCCTGGTCCATCACCCTCCAGCCGACCGTCGGCGGCAACGCCAAGACCAGCGACGTCGACGAGAACACCTTCCCGACGCCGTAACGCCCCGACGCCGACGCGAACGGGCCCGCCGTCACCTCCCGGTGGTGGCGGGCGGGACTATCACGATCTAGGTGTACGGCACCCGTTTGTACTAGGTGTTGATCTTCCTGGCGGGTGTGGGCCGGGTGGCCTACGCCCGTCCGGCTGACAGGCGTCCGTCGAAGGCGATGTCGAAGGCGTTGAGGGCGGCCATCCAGCGGTTGCTCCAGCGCTGTCGGCCGCGGCCGGTGGGGTCGAGGGCGAGGGTGGCCAGGTAGAGCCGTTTGAGGGCGGCCTGGTCGTTGGGGAAGTGGCCGCAGGCGCCGGCGGCCCTGCGGTAGCGGGAGTTGAGGCTCTCGATGGCGTTGGTGGTGCAGATGATCTTGCGGATCTCGGCGTCGAAGGCGAGGAAGGGGACCATCTCGGACCAGGCCTTCTCCCACAGTCGCACCACGGCCGGGTAGGTCGCCTCCCAGGCGGCGGCGAACTCGGCGAACCGGTCCAGGGCCGCCTGCTCGTTCGGCGCGGTGTAGACGGGCTTGAGATCCCGGGCGACCGCCGCCCAGTCCCGCTTGGAGGTGTAGCGGAAGGAGTTCCGCAGCAGGTGAAGCCGT
>NZ_JBIVRD010000026.1:0-135295 GCF_044755565.1 Kitasatospora sp. NPDC092286
GGCCCCACTTTCATGCCCGGCCGACCAGAAGATCACCCGACCGAGTCGGCAGACTCGAACTCACGCCCACCAGGATCGATAGAGCAACGGCTAGTCAGCCCAGCCCAGCCCAGCCCAGCCCAGCCAGGTCCAGTACGACCTGGCGGGCCCCAGCCCCAGGCGAGGGCTGAGGCCCGCAACGCCGGAGGGCGCCCCCCCCCCGATGATTCGGGGGGGCGCCCTCCGGCGTTGCCACTGGCCTGCTCAGCCGCCGTTGCCGTTGTTGCCGCCGTGCCGACCGCCGCCGTTGTTCCCGCCGATGACGCCCGGCGGGAGGGTGAACCCGCCGCCGATCATCCCGCCGGCGTTGTTGGCGCCCCCACCGGGGTTGCCACCCCCGCCGGGGTTACCGCCCGGGCCCCCACCGGGGTTGCCGGGGTTGCCAGGGTTGCCGGGGTTACCCGGGGCACCCGGGTTACCGCCGGCCGCGGCCGCGTCGCCGCCCGGCTGGCTGGCGCCGGACGTGGGAGTCGCGTTCGCGTTCGGGTCGGTCTTGGGCGGGTCCGGGATGCTGATGGTCTGGAAGGTCTCCTTGGGAGTGCCCTTCAGCGCCTGGTCCATCGCCAGCTTCCAGATCGGGCCGGGGCCGGTGGCACCGAACACCTCCTGGAACTGCGTGCCGCCGATGCTGATGTTCTTCATCTTCACGCCGCCGGCCGGGCCGCCGAGCCAGACGGCGGTGGCGAGCTGCGGCGTGTAGCCGTTGAACCAGGCGGCCTTCTTCTCGTCGGTGGTACCGGTCTTACCGGCGATCTGCCGGCCGTCGAAGAGGGGAAGGTCGGCTGCGGTGCCCTTCTCGGTCACGTTGAGCAGAACGGTGTTGAGGGCGTCCGCGGTGTTCTCGGAGAAGGCCTGGCTGCAGGTGGACTGCGGGACCTTCATGTCCTTGCCGTCCACCGTGGTGATCTTGTTGATCGCGATCGGGGTGCAGTACTTGCCGCGTGCGGCGAAGGTCGCGTAGACGTTCGCCATGGTCAGCGGGCTCAGCTCCAGCGTGCCGAGGACCATCGAGGGGACTTCCTGGAACGCGTCACCCTTGGAGGACTGGGTGATGCCCAGCTTGTTGGCCATCTGCTTCATCGCGCAGAGGCCGACCTGCTGCTCCATCTGCACGAAGTAGGTGTTGACCGAGAGGGCCATGGCCTCCTTGAGCTGGTACGGGCCGATCTCCTTCTCGCTCTCGTTCTTCACCGTCGCCTTCGGCTTGTCGGTGTTCTTCCAGGTGCCCGAGCAGGTGGACATCGACGGATAGTCGATCTTGTTCTCGGACGGGAACGACTGGGTGGGCAGCATGCCCGACTCCAGGGCCGCCGCGGCCAGGATCGGCTTGAAGGTCGAGCCGGTCTGGAAGCCGTTGCCGCCGCCCATCGCCGCGTCCACGTTGAGATTGACGACGGTCTGGTTCTTGTTCGGGTCCAGTCCGTACGGGCGGGTCTGGGCCATCGCCAGGATCTTGCCGCTGCCCGGCTCCATCATGGTGGTGGCGGCCGACACCGAGTCGGTGACGTAGACCTTCTTGGTCACCGCGTTCTGGGCGGCGGCCTGCTTGTCGGGGTCCAGGGTGGTGTAGATGTTCAGGCCACCGGTGTCCCAGAGCTTCTTGCGGTCGGCGGCGGTCTTGCCGAACGTCGGGTCCTGCTTGACCACGTGGCGCACGTAGTCGCAGAAGAAGCCCATGCCCGCCTGGGCGGTGATGCAGCCGTTCTGCGGGTCCTTGTACTTCAGGCCCAGCGGGGCGGCCTTGGCCTCCTTCGCCTGGTCCGCGGTGATGTGCTTGTTCTCAAGCATCTTGTCGATCACCACGTTGCGGCGCTTGACCGTGTTCTCGGGGTAGCGCACCGGGTCGTACTGGGAGGGGTTCTGCACCACGCCGGCCAGGGTGGCGGCCTCGGCGATGGTCAGGTCCTTGTTGCTCTTGCTGAAGTACCGCTGGGCGGCGGATTCCACTCCGTAGGCCTGGTGGCCGTAGAAGGTGATGTTCAGGTAGTTGGTGAGGATCTGATCCTTGGTCAGGTCCTCCTCCAGCTTGATCGCGACCTTCAGCTCCTGGATCTTGCGGCCCAGCGTCTTGCGCTGCGCCTCCAGGACGGCGGCCTGGTCGTCGCCGGCCTTCTCGACGTTGACGTTCTTCACGTACTGCTGGGTCAGCGTCGAAGCGCCCTGGGAGGTGGTGCCGCTCTCGGCGTTCTTGCTGACCGCGCGGAGCACGCCCTTGAGGTCGACGGCGCCGTGCTCGTAGAACCGGGCGTCCTCGATGTCGACCTGGGCCTGACGCATGTAGGGCGACATCTGGTCGGCCGTGATCACCGTGCGGTCGCGCTCGTAGACCTTCGCGATCAGGCCGCCCTTGGCGTCGAAGATCTGGGTGGCCTGGGTGAGCGGCGGGGTCTTGAAGTCGTCCGGGACGTTGTCGAAACTCTCCGCCGTGTTCTTGGCGGTGAGCCCGAGCGCGCCGACGGCGGGCAGGGCCATGCCGGCCAGCAGGACTCCGGAGAGCACGCTGACGCCCAGGAACTTCACTCCGTGTCCCGCGAGATCCTGCGGTGACCCGCGGCGCTGGCCGCGCGGAGCTCCGGTGTTGCCTGGGGGCTGGGGTGCCTGGGGGCGCTTCGGTGCCATGAGGAGAACCCTACGTCGCGGAATCCCGCACATAGGGGCAGGTGTTCGCCTAGGCTTGTCACAAGCTTGCGACAGCTTCGGTGCGTCAATATTTATCACTCCTGTGAGTGATGAGATTTGCCCGAATTGCCTCCCTGTGGACAGGTTTTGAGGTAGCTGTCTCCGGCTGTGCGCCTGTTCTTGGTAGCGCTCTGTGATGGTGTGCGTGGCGAGAGTGGCGGCGATGGACTTGGCAAGGCTTGCGACCTGCGGTCACTCCAACGAGTGAGCTGACCGATACCCATAGTCCGATTGGGTCATTCGAGATTGGGCACGAAGGGGCTGTTGCAAGCTGTCGTTCTTCCGTAACGTCCTCAACTGGCAACGGTGAATATGCCGTTGCCGCCGTGGGGGAGCCTCGATTCGGGAGAGGACGGCGCCGGCATGGGCTGGGTAGATGACTGGAGTGCGCAGGCCGCCTGCCGCACTAGTGATCCGGACGAACTGTTCGTCCAGGGGGCGGCGCAGAATCGCGCCAAGGCGGTGTGCAGCGGGTGCCCCGTTCGCACGGAGTGCCTGGCGGACGCGTTGGACAACCGCGTGGAGTTCGGCGTCTGGGGCGGGATGACGGAGCGCGAGCGCAGAGCGCTGCTGCGCCGCCGTCCGACGGTGATCTCGTGGCGGCGGCTGCTGGAGACGGCCCGCACGGAGTACGAGGAGTCGCTCGCGACCGGCGTCATACTGACCGACTACGCCCAGGCGGGCTGATCCCACCTCCACCCCGGTGCGGACCATACCCGGCGTGTGAGGACTGTGCCGCCCGGTGCGGCAGGACTGCACCCGGTGTCTCGGGACTGCCCGGCGCCTCAGGACTGCCCGATGCTCGGGACTACGCGGCGCCGCTGAGGCGGTCACCGATGACGCGCAGCCCGTCCAGGTCGTGGACGTCCCCGGGCAGCGCGGCCACCTCGACGATCGGCACGTCCGGGTAGACCGAGACGAAGCGGTCGCGGGTACGGCGCTCCCGCCCCATGATCTGCATCCGCTCGGCGTGCAGTCGCAGCAGCCCGGCCGCGAGCAGCTCGGCCTCGGGACCGGCGTGCTCCGAACCGTTCTCCTCCAGCGCCTCGGCCGCCGCCAGCGCACGCTCCGCGGTGAGCTGCGGAGCGCCGGTGCCGTGCACCCGGTTGAGCACCAGACCCGCCAGCGGCATCCGGTCGGCCGCCAGCCGGTCGACGAAGTAGGCGGCCTCGCGCAGCGCGTCCCGCTCCGGCGCGGCCACCACCAGGAACGCCGTGCCCGGCGCCTTGAGCAGCTGGTACGTCCGGTCCGCGCGCTCGCGGAAGCCGCCGAACATCGAGTCCATCGCGCTGACGAAGGTCTGTACGTCGGTCAGCAGCTGGGCGCCGAAGATCTTGCCGAGGGTGCCGGTGAGCAGGCCCATCCCGACGTTGAGGAACTTCATCGCGCTGCGGCCGCCGACCTTGGCCGGCGCGGTCAGGATGCGGATCACCTTGCCGTCCAGGAACGACCCCAGCCGGTTCGGCGCGTCCAGGAAGTCCAGCGCCGAGCGGGACGGCGGGGTGTCGACGACGATGAGGTCCCACTCCTCGGCCGCCCTCAGCTGGCCGAGCTTCTCCATCGCCATGTACTCCTGCGTGCCCGCGAAGCCGGCCGACAGGGACTGGTAGAAGGGGTTCTCCATGATCGCCTTGGCCCGGTCGGGCTCGGCGTGGGCCAGCACGACCTCGTCGAAGGTCCGCTTCATGTCGAGCATCATGGCCTGGAGCTCGCCCTCGCCGGTGACGCCCTTGACGATCCGGGGGGTGTTGTCCAGCTCGGTCAGGCCCATCGACTGGGCCAGCCGGCGGGCCGGGTCGATGGTCAGCACGACGACCTTGCGCCCCCGTTCGGCCGCCCGCAGGCCGATCGCCGCCGCGGTGGTGGTCTTGCCCACGCCGCCCGATCCGCAGCAGACGATGATCCTGGTCTTCGGGTCGTCGATCAGCCCGTCCACCGCGAGCCGGCTGCCCGTCCCCTGTACGCCGTTGCCGCTCACGCCGCCCCCTGCCGTTTCAGTTCGCCCGCCAGCCGGTACAGCCCGCCGAGGTCCACACCCTCGCCCAGCAGCGGGAGTTCGTACGTGGGGAGCTTCAACTGCTGAAGGTCGGCGCGCTGCTCGCGCTCCAGCTCCACCCGCTCGGCGTGCTCCCTGGCCTGCGCCAGCAGCGGGTCGAGCAGCGGCTCCACCGCGGTCCGGACGATCTCCGGCTTGCGCGAGCGCCCCCCGAGACCCGCCTCGCCGAGGGCCAGCGCGACCTCCTCGCGGTGGTCCCCGTCCACCGCCGCCACCGCCGCCGCGTCCAGCACCGGCGGCCGGACCATGTTCACCATCACCCCGCCCACCGGGAGGGCGGCCTCGCGCAGCTCGGCGAAGCCGTCGACCGTCTCCTGCACCGGCATCTCCTCCAGCAGGGTGACCAGGTGCACCGCGGTCTCCGGCGATCTCAGCACCCGCATCACAGCCTGCGCCTGCGTATGTATCGGCCCGATCCGGGCCAGTCCGGCCACTTCGGAGTTCACGTTCAGGAAGCGGGTGAGCCGACCGGTCGGCGGCGCGTCCATCACGATCGCGTCGTACGCCCGGCGCCCGTCCGGGCCCTTGCGCCGGGCCGCCTCGCAGGCCTTGCCGGTCAGCAGCACGTCCCGGACGCCGGGCGCGACGGTGGTCGCGAAGTCGACGAAGCCGACCTTCTGCAACGCCTTGCCGGCCCGCCCGAGCTTGTAGAACATGTCGAGGTACTCCAGCAGCGCCTGCTCGGTGTCGATCGCCAGCGCGCAGACCTCACCGCCGCCGCCACCGCCGGGCAGTCCCAGCTGGGCGCGGGAGACGGAGGCGATCCGGCGCTCCTCGTAGGGCAGCGCGGAGATCCCGAACAGCTCGGCGACGCCCTGGCGGCCCTCCACCTCGATCAGCAGCACCCGTCCGCCCTCGGCGGCGAGGGCCAGCGCCAGCGCGGCGGCCACGGTGGTCTTCCCGGTGCCGCCCTTGCCACTGACCACGTGCAGCCGTACGCCCTCCCAGTCGGGATCGCGCCGGGCCGCCTGGCCGGGGGTGCGTGCCACGCTCCGTCTCCGTCCGTCTTCGAGGGCCGAGGGCCGTTCCGAGGGCGCGAAGGCCGTTCCGAAGGCCGACACTGCTCTGGTGCCCTCCCGCGAGGGTAACCAGGGACCGCGCCGGATGCCTGGAGCATCAGGGGGGCCAGGCCTGAATCATGCCCGCTTTGTGGGCCACCTCACACGCCCGCCTGCGGGCCGCCCCGCTCGTCGCGGCCGCTCGTCTAGAGTCTGGCCATGACCAAGTGGGAATACATGACGGCGCCCCTGCTCGTGCACGCCACCAAGCAGATCCTGGACAACTTCGGCGAGGACGGCTGGGAGCTCGTCCAGGTCGTGCCGGGCCCGAACCCGGAGCAGCTGGTGGCCTACTTCAAGCGGGAGAAGAGCGCATGAGCAAAGTCGAGGAGAAGCTCGCCGAGCTGGGCCTGACCCTGCCGCCGGTGGCCGCGCCGGTCGCCGCCTACGTACCGGCTCTGCGTTCGGGCGAGTTCGTCTTCACCTCCGGCCAGCTGCCGATGGTGGGCGGCAAGCTGCCGAACACCGGCAAGGTCGGTGCCGAGATCACCCCGGAGGAGGCCAAGGAGCTCGCGCAGATCTGCGCGCTCAACGCGCTGGCCGCGGTGAAGTCGGTGATCGGCGACCTGGATCTGATCGAGCGGGTCGTGAAGGTGGTCGGCTTCGTCGCCTCCGCCGCCGACTTCACCGGCCAGCCGGGTGTCATCAACGGCGCCAGCGAGCTGCTCGGCCGGGTGCTGGGCGAAGCCGGTGTGCACGCCCGCAGCGCGGTCGGCGTGACGGTGCTGCCGCTGGACGCCCCGGTCGAGGTCGAGCTGCAGGTCCGGGTCAGGACCGGAGCCTGATCGTCGCGGTGGGGTTGGGCGGCGGGCCCTGGGCCGAACGGGCGGCGGCCGGCCCTGTCCAACCCCACCCCCGGGCGCTTAGCATCCGGGCATGGACCATCGAGCAACGACGCTCCCGATGCCGCCCGGCTGGCCTGCCCGGATCCGGGCGGTCGAGTCCGGCGAGCTGACCCCGCCGGTGCCCAAGCCGTCCGCCACCGTGGTGCTGCTGCGGGACGAGGCCACCGGGCCGGAGGCGTACCTGCTGCGCCGACGCACCTCGATGGCCTTCGCCGCAGGCATGTACGCCTACCCGGGCGGCGGGGTGGATCCGCGCGACGCCGAGGCCGAACTCGGCTGGGCCGGCCCGGGCCCGCAGGAGTGGGCGCGGCGGCTCGGCACGGACGCCCGGACCGCGCAGGCGGTGGTCTGTGCCGCCGTCCGCGAGACCTTCGAGGAGGCCGGCGTCCTGCTGGCCGGCCCGGACACCGCCGGCACCGCGGAACCGCGTGACTGGAGCGCCGAGCGCGCCGCGTTGGAGGCCCACGAGCTCTCCTTCGCCGACTTCCTCCGCGAGCACGGCCTGCTGCTCCGCAGCGATCTGCTGGCCGGCTGGGCCCGGTGGATCACCCCGGAGTTCGAGGAGCGTCGGTACGACACCTGGTTCTTCGTGGCCGCCCTGCCGCCGGGGCAGCGCGCGGCGCTGGAGGTCGGCGAGGCCGACAAGGTCGCCTGGCTCTCGCCGGCCGAGGCCGTCGAGGGCTATGAGCAGGGCCGCTACGGCATGCTGCCGCCGACTGTCACGGTGCTGCGCGAGCTGCTGCCGGCGCGCAGTGCCGCCGAGGCCCTGGCGGCGGCCGGGGGCAGGTCGCTGGAACCGGTCCTCGGCCGGGCCGAGGTCCGGGGTGATCGAATGACCGTTCGGTGGTCGGGGTATGAAGAGCTGACCATCGATGGAGAGTTCCCCGAGCGTGCCCAGTAGCCGGAGCGCCCGTGGCCCTGGGCGCCGGAGCGCCGGGAGCCCGCGGAGGCCTGCACCGCGAACACCGAAGACCTGCAGAATCCGATCAGTCCGACAACCCGATGAACTACGACAATCCGATGAACAGAGAGGACCTCGCCCGATGAACCACAACGACGTGGCTCGCCGGACGGCACGCGAGATGCCCGCCCGCAGCCTGATCCCCCGCACCCTCGCCTTCGATGCCGGAGTCGGCGAGGACCATGCCCCGGGCTTGCGCGACCTGCTCAGGCCGATGCCGCCGCGCGCGATCGTCCGGACCGGCGGGGGCGGCCGGTGAGCGGTCTCCTCCCGGGTGACCCCGCCGCCGGCATCGGCGGCGAGGCCACCCCCCGGGCGCTCTGCGTGCTGGCGCCGAACCCGTCGCCGATGACGCTGGACGGCACCAACACCTGGCTGCTCTCCGAGCCCGGTTCGGACCTCGCGGTGGTCGTCGACCCCGGCCCGCTCGACGAGGGCCATCTGCGCCGGGTGATCGACACCGCCGAACAGCAGGGCAAGCGCGTCGCGCTCACCCTGCTCACCCACGGCCACGCCGACCACTCCGAGGGCGCCGCCCGCTTCGCCGAGCTGACCCGTACCGAGGTCCGCGCCCTGGACCCGGCACACCGGCTGGGCTCGGAGGGCCTGACCCACGGGCAGCGCCTGGACATCGGCGGTCTCGACCTGCGGGTGGTCGCCACCCCCGGTCACACCTCGGACTCGCTGACCTTCCACCTGCCCGTCGACGGCGCGATCCTCACCGGCGACACCGTCCTCGGGCGCGGCACCACGATGGTCGCCCACCCCGACGGCCGGCTCGGCGACTATCTGGACTCGCTGCGCCGCCTGCACACCATGGCCTCCGAGCACGGCGTGCGGACCGTTCTGCCCGGCCACGGGCCGGTGCTCGCGGACGCGCTCGGCGCCGTCGACTACTACCTCGCCCACCGGGCCAACCGCCTCGCCCAGGTGGAGACCGCCGTGGAGGCCGGCTGCCGGAGCGCGCCCGAGGTGGTGGCCCGGGTCTACGCCGACGTGGACCGGTCGCTCTGGCCGGCCGCCGAGCTGTCGGTCCTGGCCCAGCTCCAGTACCTGGAGGAGCACGGGCTGATCTGAGCCGCGCACCTGCCGCCGGGTACCTGCCCCGTCGCGGGGCCTCTCGCCGGGCCCGTCCGTCGGTCCTGACGGCACGACGGCGGCACGACGACGGCATGCGCGAGGGCTCGTACACCGGTCGGTGTACGAGCCCTCGTCGGGTGCGGCGCCGTCAGCGCGAGCGGCGCGACAGCCGTTCGACGTCCATCAGGACCACCGCGCGGGCCTCCAGCTTCAGCCAGCCGCGGCCGGCGAAGTCGGCGAGCGCCTTGTTGACCGTCTCGCGGGAGGCGCCGACCAGTTGGGCCAGCTCCTCCTGGGTGAGGTCGTGGGCGACGTGAATGCCCTCCTCGGACTGCACGCCGAACCGGCGGGAGAGGTCCAGCAGGGCCTTGGCGACGCGACCGGGCACGTCGGAGAAGACCAGGTCGGACATCACGTCGTTGGTCCGGCGCAGTCGGCGCGCGATGGCGCGCAGCAGCGCGATCGAGACCTCGGGGCGGGCGTGCAGCCAGGGCTGGAGATCGCCGTGGCCGAGGCCCAGCAGCTTGACCTCGGTCAGCGCGCTCGCGGTGGCGGTGCGCGGGCCCGGGTCGAACAGCGACAGCTCGCCGATCATCTCGCTCGGGCCGAGGACGGCGAGCATGTTCTCCCGCCCGTCCGGCGAGGCGCGGTGCAGCTTGACCTTGCCCTCCGCGACGACGTACAGCCGGTCGCCCGGGTCGCCTTCGTGGAACAGCGACTCACCGCGGGCGAGGGTGACCTCGGTCATGGAAGCGCGCAGCTCGCCGGCCTGTTCGTCGTCGAGTGCCGCGAAGAGTGCGGCGCGCCGCAGAACGTCGTCCACGTGCTTCCTCCTTCTCGGCCGGTCGGCTGTCAAGCCCGCCGGCGCAAGTTCGTACAGTGCTCTGCATCACCAAGCATGGCGCATGTCGCTCCGATCATATGAGGAGGGGGTACGCCGAGGGGTGCTGCGCGGGGCCATTCGTACCGAGGGTTACCCGGCGGGGCGCGGTGCGATGTCCGCCGGATCGAACAGGGCATCGGCGACGGCGGTGCGGGCGTAGAGCACGGCGTGGCCCGCGCGGTGGGCGCTGGTCAGGCCGGCCGACCGCAGCGCGGTCAGGTGCTGGGAGACCGCGGCCGCGGACAGTCCGGTCCGGCGGGCGAGCTCGGTGGTGGAGGCGGGCGAGTCGAGTTCGGCGAGCAGCCGGGCCCGGGACCGGCCCAGGACGGCGGCGAGGGCGTCGGACCGGCTGCCCGGCCGGCGCTCCCACAGGGCGGCGATCCCCCGCGCCGGGTAGGCGAGCTGCGGCGGGTCGGGTGGCAGTGAGCGGGTGAGCACCCTGGGCCAGGCGAACACGGACGGGACGAGCAGCAGCCCGGCCCCGGCGTCCAGCCGCTCGACGGCGCAGTGCCGCTGTTCCAGCCGGAGCGCGCGGCCGTCCCAGCGGACGGTCTCGTGCAGATCGTCGAGCACCCGGGCGGTGCCGTGCTCCACGGCCTGTCGCGCCCGGTGGAACACGTCGGCCTCCAGCACCGCGCGGATCCTGGCCCAGTACGGCGCCAGCGCCAGCTGCCAGTAGGTCTCGATCTCGGCGGCCACCCTGGGCAGCTGGGCCTGCGGGTCGCGGTACAGCGGCCGGAGCCGGGCTGGGAGGCGGCCGCCGTGTTCGGCCGCCAGACAGTCGAGATCGGCCCGGACCTGCTCCGGGGCGGTGGCGGTGATCGCGGTCAGCTCGTCCGCGAGGGCGGGGGAGGGGCCGGCCGGTGTGGGGTTGAGGAAGTCCGGCAGATGCCCGGTGGCCGGGACCAGGGCGGCCAGCCGGCCGCGCTCCAGCCCGGCGCCGACCAGCCGGGGGCGGACTTGCTCGGCCCAGCGGCGGTGCAGGGCGGGGACGGGGGCGGTGGCCAGGGCCCGGAGGCTGGTCACGACCTCCCACAGGGGGGAGACGGCGAACCGGGTCTGTGCCAGGTCGTTCACCGAGAACGCCAGTTCGGTCCGCATCGCATCGCCTCCCTCAGGATTCGGCCCCAGCTTAATCAATGGAGCACCGGCCGGGCCGGGCCGCAGGATGCGGGAGCCGGACGGCGGGGCAGCACCGCACCGCCGTCGGACAGTTCAGACGATCCGACGGTACGAAGGACGGTCACCGCCATGCCCACACACCCCCGCAGCACCTCCACGACCTCGACCGCGCTCCGGGACCAGGCGCTGCGTCTGCGGGCGCTCACCGAGGGCGGCGTACTCGTCCTGCCCAACGCCTGGGACGCGGGCAGCGCGGCGGTGATCGCCTCGGCCGGTGCCGGTGCGATCGCCACCACCAGCGGAGGCGTCTCCTGGTCACTCGGGCACGGCGACGGCCAGCGGCTCGGCCGGGAGGAGATGGCGGCGGCGGCCCGCCGGATCGTCGCGGCCGTCGACCTGCCGGTCACCGTCGATGCCGAGGGCGGCTACGGCCCGCAGCCGGCCGATGTCGCCGCCACCGTGCGGCTGCTGGTCGGGGCCGGAGCGGTCGGCGTGAACCTGGAGGACTCCACGGCCGCCGGCGGTCCGCTGTTCCCGGTGGCGGACCAGGCCGCCCGGCTGCGGGCCGCCCGGGAGGCGGCGGCGGAGGCGGGTCTGCCGGAGCTGGTGGTCAACGCCCGGACGGATGTCTTCCTGTTCGGGATCGGCGAGCCCGGCGGCCGGCTCGACGAGGTGCTGGCCCGGGCGGAGGCGTACGCGCGGGCGGGCGCGGACGGCCTGTTCGTCCCCGGGTTGCTGGACCTGGAGGCACTGGCCCGGCTCTGCGCGGCGTCCCCGCTGCCGGTGAACGCGATGGCGGTGACGGGTGGACCGGGCGTGGCCGAACTCGCCGCCGCCGGGGTCCGCCGGATCAGCGTCGGCACCGGGCTCGCCCAGCTCGCGTACACCGCCGCCCGTCGGGCCGCCGCCGAGCTGCTCGGCGCGGGCACCCTCACGGAACTGGACGGCTCGCTGGGCTTCGGCGAGCTGGACGGGCTGTACCGGCGCTGATCGCGGCCGGCTGCGGAGCGGTCGCGGTACAGCCGCCGGGCGTGGTTGAGCATCGCCACCCAGGTCGCCGGCCGGCTCGGCATACCCGCCGCCGTCGGCTTCGACGTCAACAACGGCTGCGCGGGGTTCTGCACCGCGCTCGCCACCGCCGACCAGGCCGTCCAGTCCGCCGGGACCGCCCAGCTCCTCCGCGTCCCGGGCAACTGGGCGGAAGAACGCCGCGCCCGCCCGCTCGACCTCGGTGATCGCGGCCTGCGCCGGCTCCGCTCCGCGCGCGGTGACCCGCGGCCGCGCGCCCGGGTGTCCGGTGGATCGGTCTTCCGGTTCAACAGCCCCTTGGCCTCCGGCTTCCGCACCAGCTGGGAGGTCATCCTCACATCCGTACCGGCCTGCCGGGCCGGCGCCTGCTGGTCGGGCACCTCACCCCGCTCGTTCAACCATCAGGCGCACCTGAGCCACCGCAGCGCATCGATCGGAAGTGTGTCGCCAAGTTCCTTGTCACCCGAGCCTCTGCGCGGCCAGCGCGGTCACTTCCACACGCATCCCGTCAACGGCGAGCGCGGAGACGGCGACGCAGCATCGTGCAGGGAACGGCAGGGGTACGAACTCGGCGTAGACCTCATTGAAGACCTCGCGGTCGTCGATGTCGGTGAGGTAGATCGTCAGGTGCAGCAGCCGGCTCAGATCGCTGTTCGCCCGTTCGAGGGCCACGGCCAAGTTGGTCAGCATCTGCCGGGTCTGCGCTCGGATGTCGCCCAGTTCGATCGAACCGTCCTCTCGGTCGGGAATCTGGGTCGTGCACACGATTCCCGCGAAGGCGACCGCCTCGGCCGACAGCGCGAGTTCGGATCCGACACCCTCGGCCTGAAACCGGGTGACCGCAGCAAGGCTCACGGGGACTCTCCAGCTCTCAATAAAGCGACAGAACGGGGTATCGGCGACACCCGCCGGCCACCACGTTAGTTCTCGACGAGCCATCCGAACCTGGCCGATCGTCCAAGCTCACACCCGCATCGCTGTGTCATTTTCCAAGGCCATGCGGCGCCCAGGCCTGCACTATGAGGTCACTCGCGATCGAGGCAGTCGTCAGGGAGGGCCTCATCGCCGGCGAGGGGGTCACGGCGATCGACAAGGAGAAGCAGTTGAGGATCAACAGGTCATCATCCCGACGCGCCACAGGTGGGAAGCCAAGGTGGATACGAGGTGTCGCACCGGCTGCGCTTGTCTGCTGCGTATCGCTCGCCGCCTGCACCGCCGCGGGTGGCACCTCCGGCGCCGGCTCGCCGACGAATGCCGGGGGCCCGCTCCCCAGCGCTTCCCCGGTGAGTGCGGCAGTCGCGCTTCTCCCCGCGGCCGTCCGGGCCAAGGGCACGTTGACGGTGGCGATGGTGACCAACGCGCCGCCCGGAAGCTCCTACGCCCCGGGCACCGAGGACCTGATCGGACTCGACCCGGACATCGCCCGGCTGCTGGCCCAGTCGCTGGGGCTGACGCTCGATGTCCAGGTGGTCGCGTTCGACCAGATCACTCCCGGCATCGCGGCCGGCCGCTACGACGTCAGCGTCGCTGAGATGGCCCCGACGCCCGAGCGCGAGAAGATCCTCGACTTCGTCACGTATGCCCAAACCGGTGATGCGCTGGGTGTCCAGAAGGGCAATCCGCGGAAGCTCTCGGTCGACTCCATGTGCGGTCACACCATCGGTGCTCTGGTGGGCTCCTACCAGGTGACCGAGGTGCTTCCCGACCTCGACAGGAAGTGCACCGAGTCCGGTCGGCAGCCCATCGATCTCAAGCTGTACCCAGACCAGAACTCCCCGGTTCTCGCGCTGGCGTCCGGCCGGATCGACGGGCTGTACGAGGACTCCACGGTGGTCGGCTACGCGGCCAAGCAGAACCCGTCGATCGAGGTGCAGGCGGATACCGGATTCAGTCCGATCGCCATCGGCATCGGCAAGAACAGCGGTCTCACCGATGCCGTTCAGGCGGCGATGTCCCAGGCCCTGACCGGCCCGGTGTACAAGGCCGTGCTGGCCAAGTGGGGCCTTGAGTCGGTGGCGGTCACGAGTGCGAAGGTCAATGACAACGGTGCATAGCTCCCAGAACGCGATCGCTGACGCGACGCCGGGCCGTGCGGCTCCAGGCCGCCCGGCGAGAAAGGTCGTCCCGCTACGCCACCCGGAGCGGTGGATCGCGGCGGCAGTGGTGCTCGTCCTGGCGGCGATGGGAATCCACACACTGCTGACCAACCCCCGCTTCCAGTTCGATGTGGTGGGTCAGTACGTCTTCAGCGGAACCATCGTCAAGGGCGCGCTGCTGACCCTGGAACTCACCGTCATGGCCATGGCCATCGGTGTCGTCCTGGGAAACGTCCTCGCGATTTCCCGAATGTCGAAGAACCCGGTGATCGCCGCCGCAAGCGGCCTGTACATCTGGTTCTTCCGCGGCACGCCCGTGCTGGTCCAGCTGATCTTCTGGTACAACCTCTCGGCGATCTTCCCGCAGATCGGGATAGGCATTCCGTTCGGCCCGCAGCTGTTCTCCGGTTCGGCGAATTCCATCGTCACCCCGTTGGCGGCCGCGCTGCTCGGGCTCGGGCTCAACGAGGCGGCCTACATGGCCGAGATCGTGCGAGCCGGCATCCAGTCGGTCGACAACGGCCAGACCGAGGCCGCGCACTCGCTCGGCCTCACCCACTTCCAGACCCTGCGCAAGGTGGTTCTGCCGCAGGCGATGAAGGTGATCGTGCCGCCGACCGGCAACGAGCTGATCTCCATGCTGAAGAGCACCTCACTGGTCAGTGTGTTGGCGATCTCCGAACTTCTCTACTCCGCGCAGGTCATCTATGCGCGCACGTACCAGACCATCCCGCTGCTGATCGTCGCCAGCCTCTGGTATCTCGCGCTCACGACTGTGCTCTCGGTGGCGCAGTACTTCCTGGAGCGGAGATTCGGTCGCGCTTTCCGAGCGGCGTCCGGTCGGCCACGCGGCTTTGCTCCACGTGGAATCCACCCGCGAATGAAGAAGGGACCGGTGGCCCCCGATGCCCGATAGAGTCATCGTCAGGTCCGAGCAGGTGCGCAAGAGCTACGGTTCGGTCGAGGTCCTGCGTGGCATCGACCTGGAGGTCCGCGACGGCGAGGTGCTGTGCATCGTCGGCCCGTCCGGATCGGGCAAGAGCACGTTCTTGCGCTGTATCAACCATCTGGAGAAGGTGGACTCCGGCGAACTCTCGGTCAACGGCGGCCTGGTCGGATACCGCGAGCGGGGCGACAAGCTGTACGAGCTGCGGTCGCGCGACATCGCGCGGGCCCGCCGCGACATCGGGATGGTGTTCCAGAGATTCAACTTGTTCGGGCACATGACCGTGTTGCAGAACATCATGCTGGCGCCGATCTCGGTGCGAGGGGAAAGCCGGTCGGCGGCTCTCGAACACGCCCGGTCGCTGCTCGACAGGGTCGGACTGGGGAATCGGGGCGATGCCTATCCCGGGCAACTCTCAGGTGGCCAGCAGCAACGGGTCGCGATCGCACGGGCTCTGGCCATGCGTCCTTCGCTCATGCTCTTCGACGAGCCGACTTCGGCGCTCGACCCGGAACTCGTCGGTGAGGTCCTGACGGTGATGCGCGATCTCGCCGGTGAGGGTATGACGATGGTCGTGGTGACACACGAGATGGGCTTCGCCCGCGAGGTCGCCGACACCGTCGTCTTCATGGACAACGGGACGGTCGTGGAGTCCGGCTCACCGGGGCAGGTCCTGCTGTCTCCGCGGAACGAGCGGACGAAGGCGTTCCTGGCCAGCGTGCTCTGATCGTTTCGATCCCGATCCGCAGGGCCGCCTTCGTCGAGTGCGGCCCTGTCAGGCGACGAGATCGCGCAGCCTCAGCTGGAGGGCCATGACGAGACGGGCATCGGCGTCGGTGAGATCCACGTCGAACAGCTCCTTCATTCTGCTGAGGCGGTATCTGCAGGTGTTCGCGTGCACATGCAGGGCGCGAGCCATTCCGGCGATGTCGCCGTGGGCCTGCAGATAGCTCGAAAGGGTTGGCAGGTACTGGCTGTTGTTGGACCGGTCGTACTCGGCCATGGTGTTGATGGTCTCGTCCATGGCGGGGTCGGCGACCGGACAGCGCTCGGCCAGGTGCAGCAGGGCGATCTGGGGGCGGACGTCTTCAGCGAACACGATGTCCGCATCCGTCGTGGTCGTGCGCGTGCTCTGCCGGCTGGGCAGTCCCATCAGTTGAATCACGCGGTCGGCCTGCTCCCTCGACCGGGCGGCGTCCTTGAGGTCGGCGACCTCGCCGCCCGCGCCGATCCGGAGCCGGTATCCGTAGGAGCGCCGGACGTGTGCGGTCACACCTGCGAGCAGTCGCTGCTGCAGCGAACGCGCACGTCCGGGCGGTGCGGGAAGCAGCACGTACACCACGTCGTCGATGGCCGTCGCGGCGCTGAAGCCCAGCTCGCCCTGGCAATGCAGCGTCACGAGGTCGAGTACCTGGTGGACGGCGGCCGTGGGCTCCGTCTCCGGAGGGATCTCAGCCAGTGCCAGCGCGGCGATCCGCGCATTCGTCGTGGCGGGGAGCGCCAGCCGCTTCATGACGTCGTGCGGCACATCGGCCTGAGCCAGCAGCGCTGTCAGCAGGTCGCTGCGGCGCCGGTGCAGGCCCTCTCGTTCCGTGCGCACGCGGAGCAGATGGAGGGCGGCGATGTTGGAGGCTTCGACGAGCCGCCGGCAGGCCAGCTCACGCTCCTGCTCGCCGGGATCGATGACCCACATCGAGCCGAGGAGTTCACCGCCGGCCCTGATCGAGGTGGCCAGTCTCGGCAGGTCGGTGCCTCTGCCGGCTACTTCGATGACCCCTGGCGCGCTGTGCACGGCCTGGTACTCCGCGACGATCTGAGGGTCCGTCGGCACCTGCAGATCGAGGATGCTCTGCCTCCGGGTGTCGTCGATCAGCTGGCCGTCGACGGTTGAGTAGGCCAGCATGCGGCGTGCCGGGTCGGCGATCGCGGTCGCCCCTCCGATGGCGGAGGCGACGGCGTTGGCAAGCGTGAACAGGTCGCCCAGGCTGTTCCCGCCGTCCCCCTGTCCGGCGGGCCGGCTGTAGCTGATGGCCGACGACAGCAAGGCGATGAGCTGTTCCCAGGAGACCTCGTCGGCGAGGAGCAGGACCGGAATCGAGCCGGAACCCGCGGCTTCGGCGATCTGCCGTTCGCCGATCCCGTACGTCTTGACGGCGACGCAGCCGAACCCGCCGGCTTCTGCGCGTTCGAGCAGACGCAGCCAGGGTTCACCGGCCGGACACACGCCCACCGCGAGCAGCAGTCCGGCGGAAGTCGGCCGCAATTCCCGGAGTTCGTCGTGGATCACCAGGCCGGCGATCTCGGGGTCGAGGTCCGGCATGCTGTGCGTAACCCGGACTATCGACGGTCCCAGGGCGTTGACGATCTGAGTCAGCCGCGCCAACTCGTCCACCTCCTCCAGCATCCGCATGAAAGCCGTTCGGCGACGTGCCACACATTGTTATTTGGACAATTCAACAAGCCGATCGCCATGAACTGTGTGAATGATACATAGGGGCGAGTGGGGCCGACCCGCAAACTTGGGATCGCTGAGCTTCCGGTCGCTCGTCCGGGTATGCGCTCGGCAGGACGAGGCGGGAGCTACCGGTGGCCGAAAAGATCGTGAACATCGAGGACATGCGCAGGCAGGCCCGGCGAAAGCTGCCGCGCATGATCTTCGATTTCCTCGAAGGCGGCGCGCTCGATGAACTGACCCTTCAGGACAATACCGAGGACCTGGTCAGGCTGCGTCTGCGCCAGCGCGTCCTGCGCGACATGAGCGAGATCGAACCGGGCACCCGGGTTCTCGGTCAGCGGCTCGCCCTTCCAGTCATGATCTCGCCGCTGGGAATGCTGAGCCTCTTTCACCCGCAGGCCGACCTCGCCTTCGCGAGGGCGGCCGAACGAGCCGGAACCGTCCTCGTCCACAGCGCCTGGTCCGCCTGCTCCCTGGAGGAAGTGGTCGCCGCCGCGCCGAAGTCGATCTGGGCGCAGATCTCCTTCTGGACCGACGCCGGCCTCACCCGCGAGCACGTCGACCGCGCCGAGGCCGCCGGTGTCGAGGTGCTCGTCGTGGCCGGTGACGTCAATCTGTCCAGCAAGCGCGAGCGGGACCTGCATCACGGCATGGCCCTGCCACCGCGGCCGACTCTGCGCGATGTGGTGGACACCGGCCGCAGGCCCGGCTGGCTGGCCCGGCTCGCCACCGGCCGTCGGCCCACGTTCGGCAACTACCGGATCGACGGGCGGCGCATGCGCATGAGGGAGATGGGCGGGTTCATGCACACCATGGAGAACGCGGCCGCGACCTGGGCGGATGTCGAGCGGCTGCGTGAGCGGTGGCCGGGGAAGATCGTCGTGAAGGGGGTCATGACCGGCGAGGACACCGTTCGGGCTGCCGACACGGGGGTCGACGCCGTCATCGTGTCCAACCACGGCGGCCGCCAGTTCGACTCGCAGCCCTCCACCATCGCGGCCCTGCCGGAGGTCGTGGCAGCGGCGGACGGCAGGCTCGAGGTCTACCTGGACGGTGGGGTGCGACGCGGCTCGGACGTGGTCAAGGCCTTGGCGCTCGGGGCCGACGCGTCGCTCATCGGCCGCCCGGCCGCCTATGGTCTGGCCGCGCTCGGACCGTCCGGGGTCGACAAGGTCTTCGACCTGCTCCGCGAGGAACTGGAAACAGCGCTGGGCTTCGTGGGCGTGAACGGTGTGACCGATCTCGACGGCTCAGTCCTGGCACACCGGCCGTAGCGGCCTTCGCGCAACCCGCCCGCCTCCGCGCGGAGCCGTCGCGAGCGGGGCTCTGGGAGATCTGCTGCCTGCCGCCGGTCGGGCGGCGTAGCCTTCGGGCATGGCAGAGAGCAAGGTCGAGAAGGCCGCGCCGGCAGCGAAGAGGGCGGCCGCTGAGCCGGGTGTGAAGCCGAGGAAGCCGGAGTCGCACCTGGCGATGGTGCGGCGGGCACGGAGGATCAACCGGGAGCTGGCGGAGCTGTATCCGTACGCACACCCCGAGCTGGACTTCGAGAACCCGTTCGAGCTGCTGGTGGCCACGGTGCTGTCGGCGCAGACGACGGACCTGCGGGTGAACCAGACGACGCCGGCCCTGTTCGCGAAGTACCCGACGCCCGAGGACATGGCGGCGGCGGAGCCGGAGGTGCTGGAGGAGATCATCCGGCCGACCGGGTTCTTCCGCGCCAAGGCGAAGTCGCTGATCGGCCTCTCCATCGCCCTGCGGGACACCTTCGGCGGCGAGGTCCCCGGCCGGCTGGAGGACCTGGTCACCCTGCCGGGCGTCGGGCGCAAGACCGCCAACGTCGTCCTCGGCAATGCTTTCGGCGTCCCGGGGATCACCGTGGACACCCACTTCGGGCGGCTCGCGCGACGCTTCGGCTGGACGACCGACGAGGACCCGGTGAAGGTCGAGGCGGCCGTCGCCGAGATCTTCCCGAAGTCCGAGTGGACGATGCTCTCCCACCGGGTGGTCTTCCACGGCCGCCGGATCTGCCACTCCCGCAAGCCGGCCTGCGGGGCCTGCCCGATCGCGCCGCTCTGCCCGTCCTACGGGGAGGGCGAGACCGACCCGGAGAAGGCGAGGAAGCTGCTCAAGTACGAACTGGGCGGGCAGCCCGGCCAGCGGCTGCGGCCGCCCGCCGACTACCCGGGGGAGGCGGCGGCACGGGCCGCGGCGGCCGCGCACGACGGCGAGGTCGCGGACCTGGCGGTGGCCGAGTGACGGCGCGGATCGAGCGGGACGGTCTGCCGCCGTGGCTGCTGCCGGTCCGCGACGCCGCCGAGCGGGTACGGCCCGAGCAGCTGAGCCGCTTCCTGCCGCCCGCCGAGGGCGGCCGGGCGTCGGCGGTCCTGATGCTCTTCGGTGAGAGTGCCGCCGGCCCGGACCTGCTGCTGATCGAACGGGCCCGCTCGCTGCGCTCGCACGCCGGGCAGCCGTCCTTCCCGGGCGGCGCCCTCGACCCGGAGGACGGCGACCCGGCCGGGCCCGGACCGGTCGCGGCGGCGCTGCGGGAGGCCTGGGAGGAGACCGGCCTGGACCCGGCCGGGGTGCAGGTGTTCGCCGCCCTGCCCGCCCTCTACATCCCGGTCAGCCGGTTCGTGGTCACCCCGGTGCTCGGCTGGTGGCGCCAGGAGTCGCCGGTCGCGCCGGTGGACCGGTGCGAGACCGGCGCGGTGTTCCGGGTGCCGATCGCCGAGCTGACCGACCCGGCGAACCGGGCCCGGCTGCGCCACCCCTCCGGCCACCTCGGCCCGGCCTTCGCCGTCGGCGGCCGGCTGGTCTGGGGCTTCACCGCCGGAGTGATCGACCGGGTGCTGCACCACAGCGGCCTGGAACTGCCCTGGGACACCTCCCGGACCGTCGACCTCTCGGACGAGGCGATCGAACTGGCCCAGGGCGACCGCGACCGCTCCCGCGCGCTGCTGGGCGGCGACGCCAGGACTCCGTGAACGCCCGTCCGCGCGGCCGCGCGGCCCGCCGTGGGAGGGTGTCGGGGTGAATGTCCTGGATCTGCTGCTGATCGCCGCCGCCATCGGATTCGCCGTGTCGGGCTACCGGCAGGGCTTCGTGGTCGGCATCCTGTCGGTCCTCGGCTTTCTCGGCGGCGGGCTGATCGCCGTCCAGCTGCTGCCGCTGCTGCTCGACCACCTCAACCCCGGCACCACCGCCTCGGTGGTCGCCGTCGTGGTGGTCATCGTGCTGGCGGCGATCGGGCAGGCGATCACCACCCACTTCGGCTGGAAGCTGCGCGGCCACATCGACCGCCGCCCGGCGAAGGCACTGGACGCGGCCGGCGGCTCCGTCGTCAACGTGATCTCGATGCTGCTGGTGGCCTGGCTGATCGGCTCGGCGCTCGCCGGAACGTCCCTGCCTACCGTCTCGAAGCAGGTCCGCACCTCCGCGATCCTCGGCGGCGTCCAGGACGCGCTGCCCTCCGACGCGCCCAACTGGTTCTCCGACTTCTCCAAGGTGCTCGCCCGCAACGGCTTCCCCCAGGTCTTCAACCCCTTCGAGCACGAGCCGATCACCCAGGTCGACATCCCCGACCCGGCGCTGGCCGGCAGCCCGGCGGTGGCCCGGGCCAAGCAGAGCCTGGTCAAGGTGGTCGGTACCGCCACCTCCTGCGGCAAGACCCTGGAGGGCAGCGGCTTCGTCTACGCCCCGCACCGGGTGATGACCAACGCCCACGTGGTCGGCGGCGTCGACGAGCCCACCGTCCAGATCGGCGGCGTCGGGCAGCTGTACGACGCGACCGTGGTCCGCTACGACTGGCAGCGCGACATCGCGATCCTGGACGTGCCCAAGCTGAACGCGCCCGCGCTCGCCTTCGCGGGCGAGGCGAAGACCAACGACAACGCGATCGTGGCCGGCTTCCCCGAGAACGGCTCCTTCAACGTCCAGCCGGCCCGTATCCGCGGCCGGATCCAGGCCAACGGCCCGGACATCTACCACCGCGGCCAGGTCGTCCGCGACGTCTACTCGGTGCGCTCGCTGGTCCGCCAGGGCAACAGCGGCGGCCCGCTGCTTACCCCGGACGGGCAGGTGTTCGGCGTGGTCTTCGCCAAGTCGCTGGACAGTGCGGACACCGGGTACGTGCTGACCGCCGCCGAGGTCCGCGAGGACGCCGACAAGGGCAGCATCGCGACGGCCCGGGTGGACACCCAGGGCTGCGCGCTCTAACCGGACCGCCGTCGGGTCCGCTGTCGGCTCTGTCGCTGGTTCCGCTGTTGGTTCTCCTGCGGGGCCCGCAGGCTGTGTCCCGGGTCCAACCGCCGGTGATGGCCGATATCCGTCGCACCGTCAGTCCTGCCTGGTAGCGTCGGCCGCGCTCACCCGTTCGGCTCAACCGGGCCCGTCCCGGAGTGGGCCCGAGCGGAGGTCGGGAAGTTCGATGATGGGTCACTCGCACGCGGTCAGCGGCGCGATGCTGTACGCGGCCTCGGCGCCCTTCCTGCCGCCGTTGCTGCTGGACACCACGCTGCAGCCGGCCGACATCCTGATGGGCACGGTGCTCTGCGCGGGGGCCGCCCTGCTGCCGGACCTCGACCACCACGACGGGACGATCGCCAACTTCCTCGGCCCGGTCTCCAAGGTGCTCTGCCGCTTCGTGGCCTGGATCTCCGGCGGCCACCGGCACGCGACCCACTCGCTGCTCTTCGTCGCGCTGATGGGCGCCGGCACCTGGGCGGGCGTCACCTTCCTGGGCCGCTACTTCACCCTCGGCGTGACGTTCTTCCTGCTGGCGCTCGCGATCCGCGCCCTGCGGCTGCACCCGCCGGGCGACGGCCCGACCATGTGGATCACCATTATCGGCCTCGCGGTGCTGGGCACCGCCGGGATGAACACCTGGATGCCGAACGCCCCGGGCTGGCTCCCGTACGCGGTCGCGCTGGGCACGCTGGCGCACCTGCTGGGCGACTGCCTGACGAAGAAGGGCGCGCCGCTGCTCTGGCCGCACAAGGAGCGCTACGAGGTGGTGCTGATCAAGCGCAGCGGCAACGACGTCGAGACCAAGGTGCTGGTGCCGATCATGTCGGTGGCGACCTTCGTCCTGCTCTGGTTCACGGCGCTGTCGCCGACGGTGGTGAACTGACCAGCGGTGGTGAACCGACCGCCGGTGGTGAACCGACCGGCGGTGCGGCGGTAAGGATGCGGCGCGGGGCCTCAGGTCTCGCGTCGCAGTCGTACGCCCACCCAGCGGGCGCGGCGGCCGAGGATGCGCGGGATGCCGAGCTGCGGCTGCGTCGAGCGCTGATGGCGCTCCACACCGTCGTATCCGAGGTCGTCCGCCCGGTCGGGGCGGTGGTTGGACCTCGGCGAGCTGTTGTGGCGTCGGCTGCGCGGGGCGCTGCCGTGATCGGGCATCCAGGTCATACCGCAATGGATGCCCCTGGGCCGGTCGGGGTAACCGCCTCAGGGGCTTCGAAAATGGCCTATGCGTTTGTCATATGAGCTAAATGTAAAGGGAGTTGGGACCTAAGGCCCGGCATGATGGGGTCCCTTGGGTCACCCCACCGGCCCGGTCCCGTCGGTCGGTCCTCGTCGGTCAGTCCTTGTGGCGGCCGATCCAGTCCAGCAGCTCCGCGGTGAACTGCTCGGGCGCCTCCTCGTGGGGGAAGTGCCCGACCCCCGGCATCAGCCGCCAGCGGTACGGCGCCGCCACGTACTCCCCGCCGCCGAGCGCGGTGTGCGACAGCAGCACCGGGTCCGAGGCACCCTGGATGTGCAGGGTGGGTGCGGTGATCGGCTTCTTCATCCGGCGGGCGAACTGGATACCGTCCGGGCGGGCCATCGAACGCAGCAGCCAGCGGTAGGGCTCGATCGAGCAGTGCGCGGTGCTGGGGATCTGGATCGCCTGCCGGTACGCGGCCACCGTCGCCCGGTCCAACTGGTTGCGACCGGTCCAGGCGTCCAGGTAGCGGCCGAGCAGCGCGGCGTCGTCGGCCACCAGGCGGCGTTCTGGTATCCACGGCCGCTGGAAGCCCAGCACGTGCTCGAAGGCCGCCATCTGACGGCGGTCCGTCAACAGGGCCCGGCGGAGGTCGCGGGGGTGGGCGGCGGAGACCACGGTGAGGCTGTGGATCACCGACGGCCGCATCACCGCCGCCACCCAGGCCAGCGTGCCGCCGGAGGCGTGGCCGACCAGGTGCGCCCGGCGTTCGCCGAGCGAGCGGATCACGCCGGTGATGTCCAGGGCGAGGTTGCCCGGGTCGTACCCGCGCGGGGTGCGGTCGCTGCCGCCGATGCCCCGCAGGTCGAGCGCGACGGCCCGGTAACCGGCCGCGGCCAGCGCGGTCAGCTGGTGGCGCCAGGCCCACCAGTACTCGGGCCAGCCGTGGACCAGCAGGACCAGCGGACCCTCGCCCAGCTCGGCGATGTGGAAGCGGGCGCCGTTGGCCGCGAGGTCGCGGTGCGTCCAGGGACCGGCCTGCCGGATGTTCCAGGCCGCTGCGGGGACAGCCTCGGGCACCGTCTCCGGGGCTGCTTCGCTGTTGCCGTCGGCGGCCCCGCCGTCGGTACCGTCGGCGAGCCCGTCGGGGCTGTTCCCGGCTGCGCTTTCGGCTGCGTTCTCCCCGTCGGCTCCGGCGGCTTTCCCGTCGGCGAGTCCGTCGGTGCTTCCGGCAACAACGTCCTGACCGGTCGCACGGTCGAGGCCGGGGCCGGTGGACGGCTGCGAGGGCACGGGCTTCTGGTCGAGCGGCATACCGAGAGCGTGTCACATCCGTGCGCCGGACACGCGCCCGGCACTCGCTCTCGGGGCGCCCGGCCGCCGCCGGGAGCCGGACCCGGCGCGTCCGCCGGGTCTTCCCGGTCCCGTCGGCCCTGCCGGCCCTGCCGGCCCTGCCGGCCCTGTCGGTCCCGTCGGTCCCGGCGCCGTGTGGCCGGGTCTACGGGATGCGGCCCAGAGCCCGGTCGATCTCCTCCTGGGTGGCCGGGCGCGGCCGGGCGTTCTTGAGCACGTCGGCGGTCTTCTGAGCGCCCTCGATGGTGCGGTGCGGCTTCTCGATCCGCTTGAACGAGCGCAGCGCCAGCAGCCCGAGCACCACCGCGAGCAGCAGGTACGCGCCGGCCACGATCAGGAACGACCAGCCGAGCGAGAGACCCAGCGCGTGGATCCCGAACGCCGCTGCGGCGCTCAGCATCGGGACGGCGGCCAGCGCCACCACGCCGGCGACCGTCAGCGAGACACCGCCGGAGACGCCGCGCTTGACGTCCGCCCGGAGCTCGGCCTTGGCGAGCGCGATCTCGTCGTGGACCAGCGCGGACAGATCGGCGGTGGCCGCCGCGAACAGCTGCCCCACCGAACGCTCGCCCTCGTAGGGCGCCCGGCCGTTGCTGGACGGGTCTGCGGCTCCTGCGGGCATCAGCGGTTCTCCTCTGCGGCTGTGCGGCGTGACGCCGCCGTACGGTGCGATTCCGGGGACCGGCGGGGGTCCGGTGGCGTCAGTGGACTGTCGACAGCTCAGAATCATGCCCCTACCAGTCAGTCGGACACCACTCCGGGGCCCCGCCGGATGGACGTGTCCCGATGCCGGGGGCCGTTGCGTGGCGTCGCGGGCGGGCCGCCGGTGGCCCCGGGAGCCGGGTGGGGCCGTGGTGGGGCTGCGGTGGGGCGCGACGGGCCTGTGGTGAGGCCGAGGGGGGCGTCCGAGCACTCAGCGGAGTTCGTTGGTGCCGGTGCCCGGGTGCTCGTCCGCCGCCCGTTCCGCCGACTTCGCCAGCCGGGCCTGCCAGGCCGGGTCGTCCTGTTGGTAGACGTCGGGGATGCCGTCGCCGTCCAGGTCGCGGTCCTCCTCCTCGCACAGCTCCCGGTAGTGCCGGTTGCGCAGCTTGAGCAGTACGGTGGCGACCAGCGCGCAGAGCAGTGAGCCCACCAGGACGGCCGCCTTGGCCCGGTCGGCCAGCGCCTGGTTTCCGGGGAAGGCGAGCTCGCTGATCAGCAGCGAGACCGTGAAACCTATGCCGGCCAGCACCGAGACCGCGAACATATCGGCCCACTTGAGCTGAGGGTTCAGCTCGGCACGGGTGAAACGGGCGGTGAGCCAGGTGCCGCCGAAGATGCCCACGGTCTTGCCGACCAGCAGGCCGATGATGATGCCGAGCGGTGTGGCCTGGGTGAACACCTCGCGGAGCGCCGGTCCGGAGATCGTCACCCCGGCCGCGAACAGCGCGAAGACGGGAACGGCGAGCCCGGCCGAGAGCGGGCGGACCAGGTGCTCGATGCGCTCACCGGGGGAGTGCTTCTCGTCGCCGACCCGGTGGCAGCGGAGCATCAGGCCCATTGCGACACCCGCGACCGTGGCGTGGATACCGCTCTCGTGCATCAGCGCCCAGACCACGAGGGCCAGCGGTACGAACAGGTACCAGCCGCGCACCCCGCGCCGGTGCAGGAACCAGAACAGCACCAGGCCGGCGAAGGCCAGTCCGAGCGCCCAGAACTTGATACCGGAGCTGTAGAAGATCGCGATGATCAGGATCGCGATCAGGTCGTCGACCACCGCGAGGGTGAGCAGGAACGCGCGCAGCGCCGAGGGCAGGTGGCTGCCGACCACGGCCAGCACACCGAGCGCGAAGGCGATGTCGGTGGCGGTCGGGATCGCCCAGCCGCCCGGGTGCCCGCCGCTGCCGGAATTGGTGACGGCGAACAGGATCGCCGGCAGCGCCACGCCGCAGACCGCGGCTATGACGGGGAGTATCGCGGCGCTGAGGCTCCGCAGCTCACCCGCCACGAACTCGCGTTTGAGCTCGATCCCGGCCACGAAGAAGAAGATCGTCAGCAGGCCGTCCTTGGCCCAGGCGTCCAGGCTGAGATTCAGGTGGAGCGGGCCGGACGGCCCGATGGTGTAGTCGAGAACGCTCTCGTAGGCATGCGGCCAGACATTGGCCCAGATCAGGGCCACCACGGCGGCGGTCAGCAGCAGGATGCCGCCGACCGTCTCGGTGCGCAGGGCGTCGGTGACGTAGGTGCGCTCGGGAAGCGACAACCGGCCGAGGAGCTGGCGGCGCCGGGTCGTCGGCTCATTGGTGGTCGGTTGGCTGGCCACGAGGGACCTCCTGGGGCGCGGAACGGTCTGCGGATGCACCTGTGGTGCAGTGCCGACCAGACTTCCCGGCGCGCCCTGTGACGCACGGATTCCCGAGTGGGGATCTTGATGCGTCGTTGACAGTCTAACGGGAACCGCAAGGGGACATCCTGATTGTCATACTTCAGGACTTAAGTCGCAGGGGCCTGTTCTGTACTTCTGAGTGGCACCCGAACGGCGGCAGCCGCATGCGGACGGGTGCCGACCTGCGGTCGGATGGTGGACATCCTTCGGATCCGGCCCTTGTCGCTGCTCGTGCCAGCGCGGTGCGGTGAAGGCGTTAACGGCAGACGGCCGGGGCCGGGGGCCGGTGGCCGGCGTCGTGGCGGCTGCGGTCGGGCAGGAAGCGGACATGGGTGTGCCCCTGGTGGTCACCATCGTGACCACCAGGGGCACACCCACGTCCCGGGCGCCGGGCCCCATGCCCGGAGCTCAGCGACTCAGCGGCTCAAGCGGCTCAGGCCTGCACTCAGCCCTCGCTGCCCGCAGCGGGGAGCTGGGACTGGATCAGGTTCATCACGTTGCTGTCCGCCAGGGTCGTGGTGTCGCCGACCTCGCGGCCCTCGGCGATGTCGCGCAGCAGGCGGCGCATGATCTTGCCGGAGCGGGTCTTCGGCAGCTCGCCGACCACCTTGATCTGCTTCGGCTTGGCGATCGGGCCGAGCGTCCTGCCGACGTGCGCGCGCAGCTCCTCGACCAGCTCCGGGCTGTCGGCCGCGGTGCCGCGCAGGATGACGAAGGCGACGATCGCCTGGCCGGTGGTGGCGTCGGTGGCGCCGACCACGGCGGACTCGGCGACGGCCGGGTGGCCGACCAGTGCCGACTCGACCTCGGTGGTCGAGATGTTGTGGCCGGAGACCAGCATCACGTCGTCGACCCGGCCGAGCAGCCAGATGTCGCCGTCCTCGTCCTTCTTGGCACCGTCACCGGCGAAGTAGCGACCCTGGAAACGCGACCAGTAGGTGTCGATGTAGCGCTGGTCATCGCCCCAGATGGTGCGCAGCATCGACGGCCACGGCTCGGTGAGCACCAGGTAGCCGCCGGAGCCGTTCGGGACCTCGTTGGCCTCGTCGTCGACGACGGTGGCCGCGATGCCCGGCAGGGCGCGCTGGGCGGAGCCCGGCTTGGTCTCGGTGACGCCCGGCAGCGGGCTGATCATGATCGCGCCGGTCTCGGTCTGCCACCAGGTGTCCACGATCGGGGCCTTCCCGGCGCCGATGTGCTCGCGGTACCAGATCCAGGCCTCGGGGTTGATCGGCTCGCCGACGCTGCCCAGCACCCGGAGCGAGGACAGGTCGAACTTCGCGGGGATGTCGTCGCCCCACTTCATGAAGGTGCGGATCGCGGTGGGCGCGGTGTAGAGGATCGTCACGCCGTACTTCTGGACGATCTCCCAGAACCGGCCCTGGTGCGGGGTGTCCGGGGTGCCCTCGTAGATGACCTGGGTGGCGCCGTTGGAGAGCGGGCCGTAGACGATGTAGGAGTGGCCGGTGACCCAGCCGATGTCGGCCGTGCACCAGTAGACGTCGGTCTCCGGCTTGAGGTCGAAGACGGCGTTGTGGGTGTAGCTGGCCTGGGTGAGGTAGCCGCCCGAGGTGTGCAGGATGCCCTTGGGCTTACCGGTAGTGCCCGAGGTGTACAGGATGAAGAGCGGGTGCTCGGCGTCGTGCGCCTCGGGGGTGTGCTCGGTGGACTGGCGCTCGGTGATCTCGTGCCACCAGACGTCGCGGCCCTCGGTCCAGGAGATGTCCTGGCCGGTGCGGCGGACCACGAGGACGTGCTCGACCTGCGGGGTCTTGGTCAGCGCCTCGTCGATGGCGGGCTTGAGCGCGGACGGCTTGCCGCGCCGGTAGCCGCCGTCGGCGGTGATGACGAGCTTGGCGTCGGCGTCCTGGATGCGGGAGGCGACGGCATCGGCGGAGAAGCCGCCGAAGACCACGGAGTGGGTGGCGCCGATCCGGGCACAGGCGAGCATCGCGACGACCGCCTCGGCGATCATCGGCAGATAGATCGCCACCCGGTCGCCCTTGACGACGCCGAGCTCCAGCAGCGCGTTGGCGGCCTGCGAGACCTCGTCCTTGAGCTGGGCGTAGGTGATCGAGCGGCCGTCGCCGGGCTCGCCCTCGAAGTGGATCGCGACCCGGTCGCCGTTGCCCGCCTCGACGTGGCGGTCGACGCAGTTGTAGGCCACGTTGAGCTTGCCGTCGGCGAACCACTTGGCGAACGGCGGGTTGGACCAGTCCAGCGTCTCGGTGGGCTCGACGGCCCAGGTGAGGCGACGGGCTTGCTCGGCCCAGAAGCCCAGGCGGTCCTCGGAGGCCTGCGCGTACGCGGCCGCGGTGACGTTGGCGGCTGCGGCGAGCTCTGCCGGCGGGGCGAAGCGCCGCTCCTCCTTGAGTAGGTTGGCCAGGCTCTCGTTGCTCAACGCGCACTCCTCATCGAGTCATGATCGGGGGCATTCCCGTGCGTGGGGATTGTCCCGTGTGTCCCAGCGCACAGCTCACCAGGCGAAGAGGTCAGTTGACAAGAGGCTCCGAGGAATTGGTGTAGACCTTTGATCGAGAGTCGAACGGCCGGGCGACGCGCGACACGCCTCGGCACCGGCGGGTGAGGTGGGCCCGCGCCCCGGCCCGCCCGGCGGGGACACGGGCCCGGCTCTCAGGCGGCCAGCCGGGGGTCGCTCCCGGCCGCCGCCGTGCCGCTGTCCACGTCGACGGCGGAGACCTGTTCGATTTCGTTCGCCTGCTCGGGCGTGTCGCGGGGCCTGACCGGGGCCGCGCCGACGTCGAGCGCCTCGATCGGACTGAAGCGGCCGCTCTCGCGATCGAGCACATAGGCCTGTGCGGTGGCGAGGTCGAAGTACATACCCACCAGCCGGAGTGTGCCCTCGGCGACCCGGCGCTCCACGGCGGGGTTGGCCATCAGCTGGTCCAGCTGCTGGACCACGTTGGTGATGCAGAGCTGCTCCACCAGGTCGACTACCGGGCGGGCGGTGAACTCGGCGGGGACCCGTCGCAGCCGGTCGAGCGAGCCGCGGCCGTTACGCAGCCAGCGGGTGAGCGGGGTCGGCGGTCCCTGGCGCTCGTGCACCCCGTCCAGAAGGGCCTTCATCGCACCGCAGCCGGAGTGCCCGCAGATGGTGATGGAGCGCACCTCCAGCGCCTCGACGGCGTACTGCACCGCGGCCGCCACCGAGTCGTCGGCCGCGCCGGGCTCGAAGGGAGCGGGTACCAGGTTGCCGACGTTGCGGACGGTGAACAGGTCACCCGGCCCGCTGTTGGTGATCATGCTGGTGACCATCCGCGAGTCCGCGCAGGTCAGGAAGAGCTGGGAGGGCGTCTGCCCTTCCCGGGCCAGTCGGGCAAGCTCGGGGCGGACCAGCGGAGCGGTGTGCAGTTGGAACACCCTGACGCCGTCCATCAGCCGACTGTGCGGATCCTCCTGCTGGTCGATGCAGTGGTGGCCGACCCAGGGCGTCCAGGCCCGGCAGCGGTGCGGGCCGGGGGAGCTGCCCGCCCGGACCGTGCCGTCGGGATCGAGGACCTCGTCGTCCTGGCGGCGCGTCACCATCGATACGCGGCCGCCGCCGGCCAGGTGGCCGGCCCGCCAACTGTGCAGGGTCTCGTACGCGGTGTGGTCCAGGAACGAGCCGTCGTGGACGATCGTCACCTCGGCGGTGGCGGGGATTCCGGCCAGCGCCCGGCTCAACCGGGGCACGGCGGTGAAGGTGAGCGGTCCGTGCGTCTGCACCGTGACCGACTCGTCGGAGCCGACCAGGACGTCCACATGGGCGCGGGTCAACCGGTAGAGCGCGAGCAGGACGGCGGTCGCGGCCCCCAGCGCCACGCCGAGCAGGACCCCGAGCAGCACCACGCCGAGCACGGTGGCCAGGTAGACCGGGAATTCGCGGTGCCGGTGCACCTTGCGGATGTGCGCGAAGCTGACCATCTGCAGGCCGACGACCAGGACCAGGGCGGCCAGCGCGGCCAGCGGGATGTGACGGAGCCCCCCGGTGAGCACCAGCGCCGCCACCAGCACCCAGACGCCGTGCAGGATCGAGGACCATCTGCTCTGCGCACCGGCCCGGACGTTGGCGGTGCTCCGTACCGCTCCTCCGGCGACCGGCAGTCCGCCGAGCAGTCCGCTGAGCAGGTTGGCGACGCCCTGGCCGCGCAGTTCGCGGTCGAGGTCCCCGGTGCGGCGGGACATGCGGTCGATGGCGACGGCGGAGAGCAGCGACTCGACGCTCGCCACGGCGGCGACGGTCAGGACGGCGGCGAGGGCACCGGCGAGCGGCCCGTGCGGCAGTTCCGGGGCGAGGTCGTGCGGCTGCCAGGCAGGCAGCCCGACATGGGCGAGCCGCAGGCCAAGGACCATGGAGAGCGCGGTGGCGGTGACGACCGCGGCCAGCGGGCCCGGTACGGCGGCCAGCCGGGCGCCGAACTCGCCGAAACGGCCCGGGAGCCGGCCGAGCCTGGGCCAGCCGAGCAGAACGGCCGCGGTGAGCGTGCCGACGATCAGCGCGGGTGGATGCGGGCCGGCCAACTGGCCGGGCAGGGCGAGCAGGTTGGCGAAGGCCGAGCTCTGCGCGGAGCCGCCGAGGACGACGTGCAACTGCGCGATGGCGATGGTGACGCCGATCCCGGCCAGCATGCCGTGCACGATGGCGGGTGAGACGGCGAGTGCGGTGCGGGCCACCCGGCGTACGCCGAGCACCAGTTGGAGCAGGCCTGCGGCGAGGGTGATGGCGCAGGTGGCCCGCCAGCCGTACTGGGAGATCAGGCCGGCGGTGATCACGGTCAGCGCGGCGGAGGGGCCGCTCACCTGGAGGGGTGTACCGCCGAGCAGCCCGACGGCAATGCCGCCGACGGCGGCCGCGACGAGGCCTGCGGTGAGCGGGGCGCCGGTGGCCAGGGCGATGCCGAGGGAGAACGGCACGGCGATCAGGAAGACCACCAGGGAGGCGGAGAGGTCGTGTGCCCAACGGGCGCGGGAGCCGGGGCCGGGTGGGGCGTGATCGGTGGTGTCGGAGGCGATGGGTGCGCTGGAGATGTCGAGGGTCATTGTCTTCCCGTCTTTCCGGGGGAACGAACGCAGTCAGGTCCGGCGGTGAGTCCGGCTGTGGGCTCGGGGAGTCGGATCGGCTGTCGTGGGTCGCGACGGTGTGGCGGGATGGTGTGGGTGCGGCGGGGAGTGCGGGTGTCACCGGCCGGACCTTGGACCATCAAGGGCCTCAAGAAGAGGACCATCAAGACTCGGTAAACCGAGGGTAATGAAAGCTTTGCACAGCGTCACCTTGGCCGGTAGGTCCGCAGTCCCCGATTCACCCCATTGGGTGGTGTTCGAACCAGCGGAAATCTGCTGATGCCATCGCTGGGTGCGAAACGGGCCGCGGCCTCCCCGGGGTGGGGGAGGCCGCGGCCCGTTCGGTGTCGGATGTGCCCTGTGGCCGCCGGTCAGGCGCGTGCGCCGGCCGCTGTGCTCTGCTCGCCGCCGAGTACGAACTCGCCGTCGACCTGGCTCGCGAGGTCGAGGCCGACCTTGGCGTTGGCCCAGCTCTCGGCGTTGCGGAGGTGGAAGAGGACGGCCTGCTCGGTGTAGCGGCGGGCGTCCCGGCGGTCGTAGGCGGCGTCGACCTCGACCCGCAGCCGCTCCAGGACGGCGCGGTTGGCCGGCTCCAGAACCCGCAGTGGGGGTTCGGCGCCCTGCTCCAGGCGGCGCACCCAGTCGGACTGCCCGAAGGTGGCCAGCAGGTCGTCGCCGACCTCGCGGCGCAGGAAATCCAGATCGCCCGGACCCTGCACCTTGTTGCCGACCACGTGCAGCTCGACGCCGAAGTCGCGGGCGTAGTCCTTGTACTGGCGGTAGACGGAGACGCCCTTGCGAGTCGGTTCGGCCACCAGGAAGGTGAGGTCGAAGCGGGTGAACAGGCCGGAGGCGAAGGAGTCGGAGCCCGCCGTCATGTCGGTGACCACATACTCGTCCCGGCCGTCCACCAGGTGGTTGAGCAGCAGTTCGACCGCGCCGACCTTGGAGTGGTAGCAGGCCACCCCGAGATCCTCCTCGGTGAAGGCGCCCGTCGCCAGCAGTCGCACGGATCCCTCGTCGAGCATGACCGGGCGGGCGCAGGCCGTGTACACCGGGTTCTCCTCGACGATCCGGAGCAGTCGCGAACCCCGGCCTGGCGGCGTGGTCTTGATCATCTCTGCGGCGGAGCCGATCAGGGGGTTGCTGCCGCGCAGATACTCCTTGATCTCCGGCAGGCGTGCGCCGAGCGAGGGCAGCTCTGCGGCCTGGGCGTCAGTCAGTCCGAGTGCGGGGCCGAGGTGCTGGTTGATGTCGGCGTCGACGGCGAGGACCGGGCGGCCGGTGGCGGCCAGGTGGCGGATGAACAGTGAGGACAGCGTGGTCTTGCCGCTGCCGCCCTTGCCGACGAAGGCGATCTTCATCTGGGACTCCGGCTCTCGCTCTGGGCCCTCGCTCCGGGCCTCTTTGCTCGCGGCCTCGTGCGCCGAGGTCGACGGTCCCCAAACCTGGAAACCGTTATCGTCTCCGATAGTGGCCATGCTATCCAGGGTTTCGGGTTCCTCGTCGAAGGGAAGTGAGGATTGCCTCGAACGGGTGATATGGGGTTGCTGTTCCGGGAAATGCCCTCCGTTCATTACTCTCGGGTAGGTGAGCACTGGAACAGATCCCCTCGCCCCGCTGGCCCAGCTCCCCGGAGTGCCCGACGCGGTGGCCGAGGTGCGCAAGGCCGTCGACCGCCTCTACGGTCACCGGGTGATGCGCCGCCGCGCGGCCGAGGTCACCTCCGAGTCGGCGCTGCGCGGCGCCCGTGCCTCGGCGGCACTGGCCGGGGCGGACTGGCCGCTGGAGGAGGTTCGCAGGCGCAGCGACTTCGGCGCGGACCCCGATGCCCGGACGGTCGGCGCGGCCCTGCGGATCGCCGCCGAGGCCGGTCAGCTGCTGAGCGCCTGGCGGCACTCGCCGCTTCAGGTGCTGGCCCGGCTGCACCTGCTGGCGGTCGGCGACGCCGACGCGTCGGCCGGGCGGCCGCGACAGTCCGGGGAGACCGCCGAGGCGCTGTTCCCGTTGGAGCTCAAGCCGGTGGAGAGCGTCGAGGTCGAGGCCGCGACCGGCGGGCCGGTGGCCGAACTGTCTCCAGCCCCCGGGGCCGACGAGGTGTCCGCCCGGCTCGACCAGCTCTCCCGGCTGCTGATCGCCCGCGGGGAGGGGCAGGGGGTGGGGACGCCGGCCCTGGTGGTGGCCTCGGTGGTGCACGGGGAGCTGTTGGCGCTGCGGCCGTTCGCCTCCCACAACGGCGTGATCGCGCGCGCCGCGCAGCGGATCGTACTGATCGCCGAGGGGCTCGACCCGAAGGCGATCTGTCCGGTCGAGGTCGGCCTGGCGGAACTGGGCACGGACGCCTACCGGCGGTCGCTGGCCGGCTATCTGGCGGGCACCCCGGAGGGGCTGGCGGACTGGATCGGCCACTGCGGCCGGGCGCTGCGCCTCGGCGTGCGGGAGAGTACGGCGGTCTGCGAGGCGATGCAGCGCGGCATGGTCTGAGCCGGGTCCGAGGAGGCGGAAGATGCGGCGGCACTCGATCCTGCCGGGTGCCGCCGCTGGTACAGATGCCGGGTGACCATGCATGCACCGGAAGTGCCCATCAGACGGGGATCCTGCCCGTTCGTCTGGTGCGGCGGCCCGACAGCGGGTCGGCTGCATGTGGGTGCTCAGTTATCCGTACGCGCGGTCCGTGTGGCCTGAACTGCGTTGTCGGTTTGACCTCTTAGGTCCTGACCGGGTCTCGCGGGCCGTGCTTCATTTGTATCGCGTTTTGGGCGAAAGGGGAACCCGAAATGAGAAGTCTTCGCCTTTTGACCGTTTTGTCCTAGGCGGGCCGGCCCTGCCGTCCTGGAGCGGCGGGCGTCAGGCCCGGAGAGAGGTCAGGCCGCCGGCCGCCGACGCCTGGCCGCGTACCAGATCACCCCGGCGGTCAGCACGGCCGTGCCGACGGCCACGGCCGTCAGGACGGAGCCGCTCGGTGCCGAGAACTCCGGGAGCCGCCGCCGCAGTTCCACCGGGCGGTCGAAGACCAGTACCGGCCACTCGCGGGCCACCGCCTCCTTGCGCAGGGCGCGGTCCGGGTTGACCGCGGACGGGTGACCCACCGCCTCCAGCAGCGGCAGGTCGGTGGACGAGTCGCTGTAGGCGTAGCACGCGGCGAGGTCGTAGCCCTCGACCTCGGCCAACTCCCGGATGGCCGCCGCCTTGTTCTCGGCGTAGGCGTAGTACTCGATCTCGCCGGTGTAGCAACCGTCCTCGATCTTCAGCCGGGTGGCGATCACGTGGTCCGCGCCGAGCAGGGCGCCGATCGGCTCGACCACCTCGGAACCGGAACTGCTGACGATCACCACGTCGCGGCCGGCCGCATGGTGCTGCTCGATCAGGGAGGCGGCCTCGTCGTAGATGATCGGATCGATCAGGTTGTGCAGGGTCTCGGCGACGATCTCGCGGACCTGCTGGACGTTCCAGCCCCGGGTGAGCGCGGAGAGATACTCGCGCATCTTCTCCATCTGGTCGTGATCCGCTCCGCCGACCAGGAAGACGAACTGGGCGTACGCGCTGCGGAGTACGGCCCGACGGTTGATCAGACCGCCCTGGTAGAAAGGCCGGCTGAAAGCCAGCGCGCTCGACTTGGCGATGATGGTCTTGTCCAGGTCGAAGAAGGCCGCCGTGCGCGGGCCGCCCGTCCGCGGATGGGCGGGTGAGGAGGCCCCACCGGTCCTGGTGGTGCCGTTCGGGGACTCGTCGGCGTACTCGTCGGCGTTCTCGGTGGTGTCCACGGGAACCGAGGATAGAGGGCACCGCAAAACACCCCGCCATTCGGTGTACTCGTGGGCGTGCGGGTTTGTGTTTCTGGCCGCTCGGGTACACCATGGAAGTCACGGATCGTTCGCGACCGTGCTAACCCGGTCCGGCTCCTCCCCCCCGAGTCGGGCTGTGGATAGACGACCCCCGCTCTCCCCCCCGGCGGGGGTCGTCGCACGTCCGGGGCCATTTTCAGGGTTTGAAAGCCTCGCTCCGAGGATGCCGCCGATGGTCCGTGCGGCACGTACAAGGGGTGTCGGGGCGGGCGTCCAGGGATCTGATTTCGTCACTCTGCGTTGTTGATTACTCTCAGTTGTCGATGGCCCGGCGGCGTGCCGAATGGGCCTCGCAGACGTCCCGAAGTGAGGTCGGCCGACGTCGGCCGGGGATCGTGTGAGCCGCGTGCCGGTTCTTCTCGGTGAGCCCGTTTCGTCAATTCTTTGCTCAATAGCCCCCCGCCCGGGTGAACGTAGTTATCCACAGCCCCGAGTTGTCCACAGGGATTCGGAACCGGGCTGACGCAACCCCGATCGCGCTCCACCGTGGTGGTCGGCAGCGGTTGCCGGGCTCGTCCTGCGGGGCGGGCCGGGCAGCCGCCTGCCGGGACCATCCGGATGTGCGCCCGGACCGCTCCGTGCGGACGGGCGCCGCACAGGGGAGAGCGCCATGTCGACACCCACCGCCGACCACACCGCCGCCGACGGCCCCGAGGCCACCGGCCCGCTCGTCGTCACCGAGGACGAGGGCCTGGCAGAGCACCTGCTGCGGCTCTGCGCGGCCGCCGGCACCGAACCCCAGCTGATCCGGGGAGCCTCGCCGCCGCGCGGGCTCTGGGAGGGCTCGTCACTCGTGCTGGTCGGGGACGACCAGGCCGACCGGTGTGCCGGGTTGCCCCGCCGCAACGGGGTGCTGTTGCTCGGACTGGACCTGGACGACCCCGAGGTGTGGGTCAGGGCCGTCCAACTCGGCGCCGAGCACGTGTTGTTCCTGCCCGACGCCGAGGCCTGGCTGCTCGACCGGATCGCGGACGCGGCCGAAGGCGTCGGGACACCGGCGCTCACCCTCTCGGTCCTCGGAGGCCGGGGCGGTGCCGGTGCCTCCACCCTGGCCTGCGCGCTCGCGGTCACGGCCGCGCGGACCGGCCGCCGGACCATACTCATCGACGGTGATCCGCTCGGCGGCGGGCTCGACATCCTGCTCGGCGGGGAGGCGGCCGGTGGTCTGCGCTGGCCCGACCTGGCCGGTTCGCGGGGCCGGGTCAGCGGTGCCGAGCTGGCCAAGGCGTTGCCGGTCCTGAAGCGGCTGACGGCCCTGTCCTGCCTGTCCTGGGACCGTGGCGACACCCTGACCGTGCCGCCCGAGGCCATGCGCAGTGTGCTGGCCGCCGCCCGCCGACGCGGCGGCCTCGTGGTGATCGACGTACCGCGCCACCTCGATCCGGCGGCCGGGCAGGCGCTGGAACAGTCCGACCTGGCACTGCTGGTGGTGCCGGCCGAACTGCGCGCGGTGGCGGCCGCCGACCGGGTCGCGGCAGCGGCCCGCATGCGGCTCGGCGACGTACGGGTGGTGGTGCGCCCGCTGCGGCCCTTCGGCCTTCCGGCCCGCCGGATCGCCCAAGGGCTTCGGCTCGAACTCGCGGGAGAGCTGGATCCGGAGCCCGGGCTGGCCGCCGATGTCGAGAAGGGTGTGCCGCCCGGGATCCGTGAGAACGGTCCGCTCGCGCGGTTCTGCGAGACCTTTCTGGACGAGGTGCTGCCGCCGGTGCCGGTGGCCGGAGGAGGGGTGTACTGATGGTCCGTCTGCGTGGAAACCGCGTCGTGGGCAGCGCTGAAAGCCGCCGGGGCTATGTGCGCGAGCACCGGCCGCTCAGGAGCGTGGCGGCGGACGCCCGGCCGCCGGAGCCGGAATCGCGGCCGGAGCCGCACCCCTATGGGCGGACGGCCCGGGAGGAACGGACGGCGGCGCTGGTGGACGCCGTGCGCTTGCGCTTGGCCGAGTCGGGGGCCGCTCCGACGGCCGGGTCCGTCGCGGCCGCACTGCGGGCCACCCGGCCCCCGCTCGGTGGCGGCGAAGTCCTGGACACCGTGCGCTCGCTGCGGGCCGAACTGGTGGGTGCGGGCCCGCTGGACCGGCTGCTGTCGGCGCCCGGTGTCACGGATGTTCTGGTCAACGGCCCGGACGAGGTGTGGGTCGACCGGGGTGGCGGCCTACGGCGGGCCACCGGGGTCCGCTTCGTCGACGCGGACGCGGTACGGCGGCTGGCCCACCGGCTCGCCACCGCGGCCGGGCGGCGGCTCGACGACGCCCGGCCCTGGGTGGACGCCCGACTGCCGGACGGCACCAGGCTGCACGCGGTGCTGCCGCCGATCGCGGCCGGTTGCACCCACATCTCCCTGCGGGTCTGCCGGCCCCGTCCGTTCACGCTCGACGAGTTGGTGGCCGGTGGGGCACTGCCGGCGGGCGGTGCCCAACTCCTGGCCGGGATCCTGCGGGCGCGGCTGTCCCTGCTGGTCAGCGGCGGCACCGGGACGGGCAAGACCACCCTGCTGGCGGCACTGCTCGGCCTGGCCGAACCGACCGAGCGGATCGTCGTCGCCGAGGATTCCGCTGAGCTGCAACCGGCTCATCCGCATGTGGTCCGTCTGCAGAGCCGGCCGCCCAATCAGGAGGGGCTCGGCGAACTCACCCTGCGGGATCTCGTCCGCCAGGCGCTGCGGATGCGCCCCGACCGGCTGGTCATCGGTGAGGTCCGAGGGGCTGAGGTCTCGGATCTGCTGGCTGCGTTGAACACCGGGCACGAGGGCGGTTGCGGGACCGTCCACGCGAACACGGCGGCGGACGTCCCGGTCCGGCTGGAGGCGCTCGGGTCGCTCGCGGGGCTCGACCGGCCGTCGCTGCACAGCCAACTCCGGGCCGCACTCGACCTGGTGGTGCACCTGGTGAGGGACCCGGGAACCGGCCGGCGGAGGGTTGCCGAGATCCACACACTGGCCGGCGACCGCGAAGGTCTGGCCGTCACCACCCCGGCGGTGACGTTCACGGCGGACGGAGCCACGGTGCCCGGGGCGGGCTGGGAGCGGCTCGTCCGGCTGCTCGCGACGCGCGGGGTGACGCTCACGGACGGTCCGCCGTGACGGCGGAGGCGGCGGCGCTGGCGGGTGCGAGCGTCCGGCCGGCGGAGGTGGCGTTCGTCCTGCTGCTGTGCGGATGTGTGGTCGGCGCCCTGACGCTGCTCGGGGTACGGGGCAGGAATGGCCGACCCGGAAGAAAGAGGGATTTGACATGACGATTCATCAGATTGCCTTGTGCTGGACGTTGGTGCTCTGTGTGGTGGCGCTGGCGGGCTGGCGCTCATTGCAGCGACAGGTGGCGGGCGTCCGGCGGCACGGGCTTCTGCTGGCCGGCGATCCTGGCGGAGGAGGGGGAGGAGATGGGGGCGACGGCGGCGGTCGTATGGTGGCTCGCCGACGTTCGGCCGCCCCCGGATCAGGGGTGCCGGCGCTTCGCCGATGGGCCTGGCTGACACCAGAACTGCTTCTTCTGCCAGGAGGGTTGGCGGCCGGGCAGGCGACGGCGTCGCCCGTGCCATCGCTCGCCGCCGCGTTGGCTGTCCTCCCGCTTCGACGATGGCGGTTGCGGCGCGGCACGGAGGCGCAGGCCCGGCAGCGGGCCGGGGCGGTGGTGGAGCTCTGCGCCGGGCTGGCGGGGGAGTTGCGGAGCGGGGCGACACCGGAGCAGGCGCTGCACGTGGTCACCGCGCGCATCGCCGCCGATCGCGAGATGCTGCGCCGGATCGGCGAGGAGCCCGTGGCGCGGCTGGCGGCCGGCCGATACGGAGGGGACGTGCCCTCGGCGTTCCAACTGCTCGCCGAGCTGCCGGGCGGGAGTGGGGCGACCGCGATCGCCGCCTGCTGGCGGGTCGCCTCCGACAGCGGTTCGGGCCTGGCCACCGGGCTGGACCGGGTCGCCGAGGCGCTGCGCGGCGAGCGCGCGCTGGCCGAGGAGATCGCCGGCGAGCTGGCCGGGCCGCGGACGACGATCGCGGTTCTGGCTGTCCTGCCTGCGGCCGGATTGCTGCTCGGCGTGGCGCTCGGGGCCCGGCCGGTGGACGTTCTGCTCCACACCCCCGCCGGGCTCGCCTGCCTGGCCGTAGGTGCGGTGCTGGAATGGCTGGGCCTGGCGTGGACGTCGCGCATCGTCCGGAGTGCCTCACAGGGCGCTCTGGAGGCTCCCCAGAACGGTCGCCGGGCCGCGGCGAGGCCCGGGCCCGACGAGCGGCGGGACGGCGGTGGATGGCGGTGTGGGATCTCGCGGACGCGAGCCCGTCCCGGCCGGCCCAGCGGATCGTTCCGGGCGGAGGTGATGTTGGGGTGACCGGGGAAGCCGAATGGGCCGGCTGGGGGTCGGCCATGGCGGTGGGAGCATCGCTCCTGTGGTGGCGGGTGGCTCGGCACCGGGGCCGACGGAGGGCGGCGGTGTGGTTCCGGCCCCGGGGGCGGCCTCGACCTCGGGCCCGGCCGCGTAGCGGACAGGCCGGGCGACTCGCCGGGAGCCGCCCGGGCCGCCGGGCCGGGGCGACGGCGCGAAGTCCCGATGCCGCCGGCCGTGCACAGCACCTGGCGGTGGCGAGCTGCACGGCACTCGGTGCGGCCCTGATGGTCGGCGGTGGCGTCGGCCTGGTGGCGGGCGTCCTGCTGGCCTTCGGGCTGAACCGGTGGCTGCCTCGGGCGCGGTCCCCGGTGGAGCGGCGGTCCGTACTGGAGGAGGAGCGGCTCACCCGGCAACTTCCACTGACGGCCGAGCTGCTGGCGGCTTGTCTCGGATCGGCTGCTTCGCCGGCTGTGGCGGTCGCGGCTGTCGGCCGGAGTGTGGGTGCCCCGATGGGGCCCCGGTTGGGCGCGATCGCGGCCGAACTGGCCCTGGGTGCACCGCCGGAGACTTGTTGGAGCAGGCTGGGCGAGGAACGCCCGGCGCTGGCGCCACTGGCCCGCTGCCTGGCCCGGACGAGCCTCAGCGGGGCGCCGGTGGCCGAGCCGCTCGTCGGGCTCGCGCACGGCCACCGGAAAGCGGCCGCGCGAGCGGCGCACGTCCGTGTCCGCCGCGCCGGAGTACTCGCCACGGCGCCGCTCGGGCTCTGCTTCCTGCCGGCGTTCGTACTGATCAGCGTTGTTCCGGTGGTTATCGGGCTCACCGCGCGCTTTGCGCAGTCGATGTGACGATACCTCAAGAATGCTTATTTCTATTCGAGTTGTTGGTCGAGGCTGTTCGTTCTGAAGCGCGGTTTCGTGCCAATCCATCATCATCAAGGAGAGATTCATGGCTGTAGTGATCGTTCCTGGGCCCGCTGTCGGACGCGCGCATCGGGACCTGCTGGGGATGTGCCGTCGTAGAGGCCGCTGGGCGACCGGACAGATCCGTCGGGCGGTTCGCGCCAGGGCCGGATCGGACGCTGGAATGACCACGGCCGAGTACGCGGTCGGCACGCTCGGGGCGTGTGCTTTCGCCGCCGGCCTGTACAAGGTGGTGACCAGTTCGGCCGTCATCGGCGCGCTGACCGAGCTCCTGGACCGGGCGCTTCATGCGACCTGACGGACTATCGGTGGCCTGGCCGCTCCCCCGCCGTTCCCGAACCCGAACCTGGCACCAACCCCGTCCCCGTCCCCGTCCCCGGACTGGGCGGGCTCGTCGGCAACGCGGTCGTGGCGACGCGGGCTTCGCCACGGCGGAGACCGCGGTGGCGCTGCCGGCACTGGTACTGCTTGCCGCGATGCTGATCTGGGGTGTACTCGCGGCGGCCGCCCAGATCCGCTGCGTGGACGCGGCTCGTGTCGGGGCCAGGGCGGCCGCGCGCGGCGAGCCGGATGCTGCCGCGATCGCCCGCTCGGCCGCCCCACCCGGGGCGGCGGTGCAGGTCGGCGTGGAGACCGACACGGTGCGGGTCACCGTGGACGCGCCGTGCGCGGGCCCTGGGAGGCTCGCCGCCGTGCTCTCCGTCCGGCTGAGCGCCACCGCTGTGGCGGCGCGGGAGGACACCCTGGTGGGCGGCGGAGGTGCCGGGTCATGGCCGTCCTGAGCCGCGTCGCGGCAACAGTGCGCCGCGGTGCGTGCGCCCGCAGGGCCCGTACCACCTGTGCCGCCCGGGCGGCGGCGGCAGGTCGCGGGCCGGACACAGGCTCCGCGACGGTCTGGCTGGTCGCGTTCGCGGTGCTCGGCTGCGCGGTGTTCTCCGCGATCCTCTCGGTCGGCGCGGTGGTCGGGGCCCGGCACCGGGCGGAGGCCGCCGCCGATCTGGCGGCCCTCGCGGCGGCCGACCGGCTGCTCCTGGACCAGGACGGCGGATGCGGCCGAGCGGCCGGGATCGCCGCCGCTCAGGGGGCCACGGTGGTGTTCTGCGCGGTGGACCGGGAGGCGGACGCCGTTGAGGTGGTGGCAGAGGTGCCGGTCCGGGGAGTGCCTGTGCATCTGCCGGTCGGTCCGGCGCGTGCCCGGGCCCGCGCCGGACCGGTCCGGGCCGTGACCGGTCCGGCGGAGGAGAGCCTCGACGCGAAGGCGGGTGACTCACGAGCCCCTGGCGCCGGACCGGGCCTACCGGCTGGCTTCCCGGCGTCCGTCCCCGCCGTCCTTCTCGCCCTCCCCGTCGTGCGTCCTGCTGCCGGCCCCGGCTCTCCCGGTGCCGCCGTCCTGGTCCGTCGTCGGGGCTCCGGCGAGCAGCACGTCCAGCAGCCGGATGGCGGCAGCCTTGTCCAGCGGGTCGTTCGCGTTGCCGCATTTGGGCGACTGCACGCAGGACGGGCACCCCCGCTCGCACTCGCAGGCCGCGATCGCCTCCCGGGTGGCCGTCAGCCACTGCACGGCCCGCTGGAAACCGCGTTCGGCGAAGCCGGCCCCGCCGGGGTGGCCGTCGTAGACGAACACGGTGGGCAACTGGGTGTCGGGGTGCAGCGGCACCGAGACGCCGCCGATGTCCCAGCGGTCGCAGGTGGCGAACAGCGGCAGTAGGCCGATCGAGGCGTGCTCGGCGGCGTGGGCGGCACCGGGGAGCTGGTCGAGCGGGATGTCCGCGTCGAGCAGCTGGTCCTCGGTGACGGACCACCAGACCGCGCGGGTGCGCAGTGTGCGGGGCGGCAGGTCGAGCTTGGTCTCGCCCATGATCTCCCCGGTCGAGATCCGCTTGCGGAGGTAGCCGACCACCTGGTTGACCACCTCCACCGAACCGAAACTGAGCCGGCCCTCGCCCCACTCGACCGAGGTGTCGGTGGAGAGCACGGAGACGGAGGTGATGTCGCGGGCGGCCGTCGTGTAGGGCGGGTCGGCCGGTTCGACCAGAGCGACCGAGCTTTCCAGGTCGAGCTCCCGGACGAGGTAGCTGCGCCCCTGGTGGAGGTGGACGGCTCCGGTGTGGACGGTGGTGTGGGCGGCGGAGGCGTCCACGGTGCCGAGCAGACGGCCGGTCGGGGACTCGACGATCTGCACCGGGTTGCCCCCGCTGCCACGCAGGTCGACGGCGTCGGCGGCGCGTTCACGGCGGGTCCAGTACCAGGAGCCGTCGCTGCGCCGGCGCAGTAGCCCGCGCCGTTCCAGGACGGGCAGCAGCGGGGCGGTGGAGGGGCCGAAGAGGTTCAGGTCGGCATCGGTGAGCGGAAGTTCGGCGGCCGCGGCACACAGATGCGGGGCCAGGACGTGCGGATTGTCGGGGTCGAGCACGGTGGCCTCGACAGGTGTGGCGAACAGCGCCTCGGGGTGGTGCACCAGATAGGTGTCCAGCGGGTCGTCACGGGCGATCAGGACGGCGAGCGCGCCCTGGGCCTCGCGCCCGGCCCGTCCGGCCTGTTGCCAGAGCGAGGCCCGGGTACCGGGGTAGCCGGCCATCAGGACGGCGTCCAGACCGGAGATGTCGACGCCGAGTTCGAGAGCGGAGGTGGAGGCGAGTCCGAGCAGTCGCCCGGTGTGCAGATCGCGTTCGAGGGCCCGGCGTTCGTCGGCGAGGTAGCCGCCTCGGTAGGCGGCCACCCGGTCGGCGAGCGGGCGCCCGAGCCGGTCCTGGGCCTGGAGCGCGACGAGTTCGGCGGCCCGGCGGGAACGGACGAACACGACGGTGCGGGTCTGGTTCTCGACCAGGTCGGTCAACAGGTGGGCGGCCTCGGCCGTGGCCGTCCGCCGGACGGGCGCGCCGTGCTCGCCGACGTTCTCGGTGAGCGGCGGCTCCCAGAGTCCGAAGACCACCGGGCCGCGCGGAGAACCGTCCTCGGTGACCGCCTCGGCGGGCAGTCCGGTGAGCCGTCGGGCGGTGGCGGCCGGGTCCGCGGTGGTGGCCGAGGCGAGCAGGAACGTGGGCGTGGAACCGTACCGGGCGCAGATCCGGCGCAGCCGCCGCAGCACTTGGGCGACGTGCGAGCCGAACACGCCCCGGTAGCTGTGGCACTCGTCGACGACCACGTACCGCAACGCCTTGAGGAAGGAGGCCCAGCGCGGATGGGCGGGCAGGATGCCGCGGTGCAGCATGTCCGGGTTGGTGAGCACGTATGAGGCGTACTGGCGCACCCACTCGCGTTCCTCGGGCGGTGTGTCGCCGTCGTAGAGGGCGGGCCGGACCCGGGGCGGGGCGAGCTCGGCGGCCCGGCGGCGCTGGTCGGCGGCGAGCGCCTTGGTGGGGGCCAGGTACAGGGCGGTGGCACCGCGCCCGTTGCGGGCCTCGGTGCCGTCCAGCAGGTCGCTGAGCACCGGGGCCAGGTAGCCGAGCGACTTGCCCGAAGCGGTGCCTGTGGCGATCACCACAGTATGGCCGGATTTGGCCAGATTCATCGCTTCTGCCTGATGAGCCCAGGGCTGCTCCACGCCCAGAGCCAGGGCGGAGGCCACGATCTCGGGCCGGATCGAGTCGGGCCACGGCGAATAACGGGCGGGTCGGGCGGGAAGGTGCTCCGTATGGGTGAGTCGGTCGGACCGCCCCCTGGTGGTGGACAGGGTCGTGAGCAGTGCCTCGGGCAGGCTGTGTCGGGGCGGCATGAGGACCCAGTGTGTCACCGGCGTGACGCAGAATCGTCGTAAGCCATCGTGCGGGCATGGTCGCAGGTGGTTGAATGTGGCCGTGACGGCCGTACGGCCGGGGGTCGCAGCGCTGAGGCTCGCCACGCGTTGGCTGGGTGTGTCCGGCGTTCGTGACCATGCGGTGACGGCCGTCCGGCCGAGGATCGCAATGACGTAGCAAGGCAAGGTGCTGGAGGTTCCGTGGACCTGTCCCTGTCGACCCGTACAGTCGGCGACCGCACGGTCGTCGAGGTTGGCGGCGAGATCGATGTGTACACCGCCCCGAAGCTGCGCGAGCAGCTGGTCGAGCTCGTCAACGACGGCAACTACCACCTCGTCGTCGACATGGAGGGCGTGGACTTCCTCGACTCGACCGGTCTGGGCGTGCTGGTGGGCGGTCTCAAGCGAGTGCGCGCCCACGAGGGCTCGCTGCGCCTGGTGTGCAACCAGGAGCGCATCCTGAAGATCTTCCGTATCACCGGCCTGACCAAGGTCTTCCCGATCCACACCTCGGTGGACGACGCGGTCAACTCGACCGACTGACGCGGCCGGGCCGGCCCAGCGGCCGGCCCGCCCGATTCACGCGTCCGGGGTGCCCGGGGCCCTGTGCCCCGGTCGCCTCCGGTCGCCCCGGGGCCGGTGGAGACCGGCCCGTACGGGCCGCATGGTCGGCCCCGGTCGGAGTACCCCGAGGGGGAGAGATGGCAACCGTCGAACTTCGATTCAGCGCGCTTCCCGAGCACGTGCGTACGGCCCGGCTGGTCGCCGCGGCAGTCGCCAGACGTGCCGGCGTCGACGAGTCGGTGCTCGACGAGGTGCGGCTCGCCGTGGGTGAGGCGTGTTCCCGTGCCGTCGGCCTGCACCAGCGCGGTGGCATCACCGGCGCGGTCCGGGTGGCGCTCACCGACCAGGAGAAGCGTTTCCTCATCGAGGTCGAGGACGAAGCCGGTCCCGCTACCGTCCCGCCTCCGGGTGCGACCGAGGGCGCGGACCCGGACGAGGACACCCTGGGCCTCGCCGTCATCACCGGCCTGGTCGAGGACCTGGAGGTCACCAGCGGAGCCGGTGGCGGCCTGATCCGGATGAGTTGGCCGGTTTCGGTCGACGCGGTGACGGTCTGATCCAGCGGCGTCGGCTCGTTGGGTCCCGGCCCGCCAAGCACCGGCCTGCCAAGTACCGGCTCGCGAAGCACTGACCCGCCGAACGCCGACCTGCCGGGTACCGGCCGGCCGAGCGCTGGTCCCGGGTATCTGTTCACGGCTCGCTGTCGTGCCTTGCCTTGCTCTGAGCCGGTGCCTGCTCTCGACCGCCTCCCCGGCGCTGATGCCATTGCTCGGCGTTCTGGCCGGACCGGGACGGTCTCGCGCTGCCGTCCGTACCGGTGCCCGGGGGCTGTGGGCGGGGCAGACGACTGGGCAGGCGGTCCGAATCCGGGGTGGGCGGGCCTGAACCGGCGCCCGGCGCGGAGCGGGTGGCCGAATACGGGCGGGAACCGGGGGCGGTGCGGCGGCCGTGTAGGTTCGCAGTTCGACGACCGAAACCGAAAGGGCTTCTCCGGTGAACAAGCGACTGCTGGCCGTACCCGCGCTCGGCGCGCTGCTCGCGTTCGGCGCCGTCGGCTGCGGCGACGACAACAGCAAGCAGCTGGAGTCCTGGGCGGCGAACGTCTGCGGCGCGGCCAAGGACCCGATCGCCCAGGCGCAGACGGCACTCGCGGACACCGGCCAGGTGAAGACCGGCGAGGCCCCGGGCGACCTGCAGAAGCGGCTCTCGACGGACATAGGCCGCCTGGCCAAGACCAACCAGGACATCGCCGCCGCCATCAACTCGGCCGGAGCGCCCAAGGTGGACGACGGGGCGAACCTCCAGAAGGACACCGTCGCGGAGCTCAACAAGGCGGCGGACGGCTACCTGGACGTCCAGAAGAAGGTGGACGCGCTGCCCAATACGGACCAGGCGAAGTTCGCGGACGGGTTGCGCAGCGTCGCCGACCAGGTGCAGCAGCTGGCCTCGCTGTCCACCCAGGCGCAGGCCAAGCTGCAGCGCGGCGAGCTCGGTGCCGCGATGGCCAAGCAGGAGGGCTGCAAGCCGGGCGCGGCCGGTGCGGCCCCGACCACCGGGGCGAGCGGCACCCCGGCCACTGACGCCCCGGCGAGCGGTGCCCCGGCCACCGACGGCGCCGGCGGAACGCCCGCCCCCGGCGCCACGGACGGCACGAGCCCGGCCACGAGCCCCACCGGGACGGACACGGGTGCGGCGTCGACCCCGCCCGCACCCGCCCCCTCGGCGAGCTGAGGTCCGCTGGGGACCTGTCGAGACTCGCCGGGGCCGCCGGGGCCGCTGACTGCGGAGACCCGTTGAGACTCACTGAGACCCATGGAGATCCGTTGAGGCCTGCCCAGGCGGGCCCGTTCGGGCGTGGCCCGGCGAGCGGTCGGCGGCGGCGGGTCGGGAGACAATGGCGGGGTGATCAGTAGCCCCGTTCTCGACCAGACCCGCCTCGCCAAGCTGCGCGAGGCACTGCTCGCCGCCTCGTACACCGCCGACGGCTGCCTCGGCCTGCTCGGGCCCACCGGGTACGCGGCGCTGGCCCGCAGCGAGGCGGTCCCGGCGCTGCGCGCCACCCGCGGCGGCAGCCCGCTGGAGACGCTGGTGCGGCTTTTCCTGTTGCAGCAGCCCGTCCCGTACCGGGCGGCCGCTGCCGCCCTGCCCGTCGAGGACTGCTTGGCCGACGGCTGGCTGCGTCCGGACGGCGACCTGGTGCGAGCCACCGTGGACATCCGTCCGTACGCCAATGAGGTCGCCGGCCTGCCGAGTTCGGACGCCTGGGTGGTCTCCGACCTGGGCTGCGCGGTCGGCGGCGCGGGCGGGATCGGCTCCGGTGAGACCGCGCAGGGAGTGGCCCGCAAGGATCTGGTGCTCGGGGTGGGCGGCGCGTCCACCACGCTGGCCAACCTCGCCGTGCGCCGGCCGGTCCGGGCCGCCCTGGACCTCGGTTCGGGCTCCGGCGTGCAGGCGCTGCACGCCGCCCGGCACGCCCAGCGGGTCACCGCCACCGACCTCAACCCCCGCGCCCTGCGGTTCACCGAACTGACCCTCGCGCTCTCCGGTTTCGACAACACCGAGACCGCCGTAGGCAGCCTCTTCGAGCCGGTCGGGGAGCGGAAGTTCGACCTGATCGTCTCCAACCCGCCGTTCGTGATCTCGCCCGCCAGCCGCTTCACCTACCGGGACGGCGGGATGGCCGGCGACGACCTGTGCCGCAGCCTGGTCCGCACCGCCGCCGCCCATCTGGAGCCCGGCGGCTACTGCCAGCTGCTCGCCAACTGGCAGCACGTCAAGGGCGAGGACTGGCACGACCGGCTGGCCGGCTGGGTCGCGGGCACCGGCCTGGACGCCTGGATCGTCCAGCGGGAGGTCCAGGACGTCGCCCAGTACGCCGAGTTGTGGCTGCGCGACGGCGGCGACCACCGCGGCCCCGGCGGCGACTACCAGGCCCGGTACGGGGAGTGGCTGGACGCCTTCGAGGCGGGCCGGGTCGAGGGCATCGGCTTCGGCTGGATCACGCTGCGCGCGGGCGGCGCCGACCGGCCGACCGTCCGGGTGGAGGAGTGGCCGCACCCGGTCGAGCAGCCGCTCGGTCCGCACATCGAGGAGTGGTTCGACCGGCAGGACTACCTGCGGACGCACGACGACGCGGGGCTGCTCGCGGCCCACTACGTGCTGGCCGACGAGGTCGTCCAGGAGCAGGTCGGCGCGCCCGGGGCGGAGGACCCGGAGCACGTGATCCTGCGGCACAACCGGGGCATGCGGCGCGCCACCAAGGTGGACACGGTGGGCGCCGGCTTCGTCGGGGTCTGCGACGGGACGCTGTCGGCCGGCGAGATCGTCGACGCCATCGCGCAGTTGCTCGGCGAGGACCGGGTGGTGCTGCGGGACCGCGTACCGGAGTCGCTGCGGCTGCTCACCGAGCAGGGGTTCATCCGGCCCGTGGACTGACGAGCGTGGACTGACGAGTCCCGCGGTCCCCGGCCCGGGCCGGCCGCTCGGGCCGGGGGCCGGTTCACCTCACCGTAGCCCCTGGTTCGTCCGTCGGCCGCCGAGCGGCTGCCTCCCGTTGGCCCCCGACTGTGAGGCTCTGTCCACAGGCTGTGGACAGAGCTGGGGGCGCGGGGTTGGAGACGACGACGGCGACGGTGGGCGGCATCGTGCTCGCCCTCTTCGGCAGCGCCCTGCTTCTCTGGTGCGCCGCCGAAGTGCGCCTTCGCCACCTCGTGCGCCGCCGGGGCGTGCCCGCGGTCGCCACCGTGGTCGTCGAGGCCCACGCACACGGCGAGCTCGACAGCGCGCCGCTGCTCTCCTTCTCCGCGATGGCATCGGTCGGCGGCCCCGGGGCGGGCCGGTGCGCCGAGGCGGTGCTCACCCGGCCGCGCGGCCACACCCCGCTGCGCCGCCCGGTCCGCTTCTCGCCCGGCACCGCGGTGCGGATCTCGTACGATCCGCGCCGCCCGTCCCGGGCGGTGCTGGCGGCGGCCGAGACGGGCCGTGTCGCGCTGACGGACCTGCTCTGGAGCTCGCTCGGCGTCGGCAGCCTGGCCGCCGGCGCCTGCCTGCTGGCTGTCGCCGGCACGGTCTGACAGGCATCCGTCGTACGGTCCGGCCCGTCCGGTGGGCATCCGTCGCAGGGGGCCGGCGCGGTCCGGCGGGCGGCCGTCGTACGATCCGTCACGGGCCGGTGGACGGCCGTCGCACCGGCCGTCCCGGGTGACGGGCGGCCCACCGATTATTTGTTGACAGATTTTGAAATCCGTCATTCCATCCTTCGGAACCCGCCGAAGCCCCCCTCCACGGGGCGCGATCCTCCATCATCGGGTTACCGTTCGAGTGGCGTCGGTCGGCCTAGCCGGTGAAAAAGCGGGATCCGTCCGTTTGACAAGGGTGGCCGGGGTACGGTCACACTCCGCTGGTGGGGTCGTCGTACAGCGGCAGCCCCGGGACGGTGGAGGGGTCGGGCGGAGCGCAGCCCGTGCTGCCAGCGCCGACCAGCTCACATAACGACCGGGAGAGAAGAGCGAAGGTGTCCCCGAGCAGCGAGACCGCGCACGGACAGCGACTCGTCATTGTCGAGTCGCCGGCCAAGGCGAAGACGATCAAGGGCTACCTTGGCCCCGGCTACATCGTCGAGGCGAGCGTCGGGCACATCCGCGACCTGCCCAGCACGGCGGCCGAGGTACCGGACAAGTACACCGGCGAGGTACGCCGCCTCGGCGTGGACGTCGACCACGACTTCGCGCCCATCTACGTGGTCAACGCGGACAAGAAGTCCCAGGTCAGCAAGTTGAAGTCGTTGCTCGCGGAGTCCGACGAGCTCTTCCTCGCCACCGATGAGGACCGCGAGGGCGAGGCCATCGCGTGGCACCTCCAGCAGGTGCTCAAGCCCAAGGTGCCGGTGCACCGGATGGTGTTCCACGAGATCACCAAGACGGCGATCCAGGAGGCCGTGGCCAACCCGCGCGAGCTGAACCAGCGCCTGGTCGACGCCCAGGAGACCCGCCGCATCCTCGACCGTCTCTACGGCTTCGAGGTCTCGCCGGTGCTGTGGAAGAAGGTCATGCCGAAGCTGTCGGCGGGCCGCGTGCAGTCCGTCGCGACCCGTCTGGTGGTCGAGCGCGAGCGCGAGCGGATGGCCTTCCGCAGCGCGTCATACTGGGACCTGGTCGGCACCTTCGGCACCGGCCGCACCCCCGCGGACGCGGCCAACCCGGAGACCTTCGGCGCCCGGCTCGCCACCGTGGACGGCAAGCGGATCGCCAGCGGCCGCGACTTCGGTTCGGACGGCCGGCTGAAGAGCGCCAGTGCGAACACGCTGCACCTGGACGAGCAGGCCGCCCGTACGCTGGCCGCCGCCCTGGAGCAGACCGCCTTCGCGGTGCGCGCCGTCGAGTCCAAGCCCTACCGCCGCTCGCCGTACGCGCCGTTCCGCACCACCACGCTCCAGCAGGAGGCCAGCCGCAAGCTGGGCTTCGGCGCGAAGCGGACCATGCAGGTGGCCCAGAAGCTGTACGAGAACGGCTTCATCACCTATATGCGTACCGACTCCACCACGCTGTCGGACACCGCGATCGCGGCCGCCCGCGCGCAGGTCACCCAGCTCTACGGTGCCGACTACCTGCCGGACGCGCCGCGGACCTACGCCAGCAAGGTCAAGAACGCGCAGGAGGCGCACGAGGCGGTCCGCCCGTCCGGCGACCGTTTCCGCACCCCCGCCGAGACCGGCCTGAGCGGTGACGACTTCCGCCTCTACGAGCTGATCTGGATGCGGACCGTCGCCTCCCAGATGAAGGACGCGGTCGGTCAGTCCGTCACCGTCAAGGTCGGTGGCGCCGCCTCGGACGGCCGGGACGTCGAGTTCTCCGCCTCCGGCAAGATCATCACCTTCCACGGCTTCCTCAAGGCCTATGTGGAGGGTGCCGACGACCCGAACGCCGAGCTGGACGACCGCGAGCGGCGCCTGCCGCAGGTCACCCAGGGGGATCCGCTCTCCGCCGAGCAGCTCACCCCCGAGGGCCACGCCACCAAGCCGCCGGCCCGCTACACCGAGGCCTCGCTGGTCAAGGAGCTGGAGGACCGCGAGATCGGCCGCCCCTCCACCTACGCCTCGATCATCGACACCATCATCGGGCGCCGCTACGTCTTCAAGAAGGGGACGGCGCTGGTGCCGTCGTTCCTCTCCTTCGCCGTGGTCAACCTGCTGGAGAAGCACTTCGGCCGGCTGGTCGACTACGACTTCACCGCGAAGATGGAGGACGACCTCGACCGGATCGCGGCCGGCGAGGCGCAGTCCGTGCCGTGGCTGAAGCGCTTCTACTTCGGTGAGGGCGAGGGCCACGCCACCGGCGGTGCCGCCGAGGCCGGCAACGGCGACGGCGACCACCTGGGCGGGCTGAAGGAACTGGTCACCGACCTCGGCGCGATCGACGCCCGGGAGATCAGCTCGTTCAAGGTCAGCGACGACATCACGCTGCGGGTCGGCCGCTACGGCCCGTACGTCGAGCGGGCCTCCGTGGTGGACGGCGAGCCCGGCCAGCGCGCCGACATCCCGGACGAGCTGCCGCCGGACGAGCTGACGGTCGAGCTGGCCGAGGAGCTGCTGGCCAAGCCCAGCGGGGACTTCGAGCTCGGCCCGGACCCGGTCAGCGGCAACATGCTGGTCGCCAAGGACGGCCGGTACGGCCCGTACGTCACCGAGATCCTGCCCGAGGGCACGCCCAAGACCGGCAAGAACGCCGTCAAGCCGCGCACCGCCTCCCTCCTCACGACGATGTCGCTGGACACCGTCACCCTGGAGGACGCGCTTCGGCTGCTCTCGCTGCCGCGCGTGGTCGGGGTGGACCCGGAGGGCGTGGAGATCACCGCGCAGAACGGCCGCTACGGCCCGTACCTCAAGCGCGGCACCGACTCGCGCTCGCTGACCAGCGAGGAGCAGATGTTCACGGTCACCCTCGAGGAAGCCCTGGCCATCTACGCCCAGCCCAAGCAGCGCGGCCGGGCCGCCGCCGCGCCGCCGCTCAAGGAGCTGGGCACCGACCCGGTCAGCGAGCGCCCGGTGGTGGTCAAGGACGGCCGCTTCGGGCCGTACGTCACCGATGGCGAGACCAACGCGACGCTCCGCAAGGACGACGAGGTCGAGACCATCACGCCCGAGCGCGGCTACGAGCTGCTCGCCGAGAAGCGGGCGCGCGGACCGGTGAAGAAGACGGCGAAGAAGGCCCCGGCCAAGAAGGCGACCGCGAAGAAGACGGTCGCGAAGAAGGCCACCGCCACCAAGACGGCGGCGGCCAAGACCGCGGCCACCAAGACGACGGCGACGAAGACGGCGACCAAGACGACGGCGAAGGCCGCGGCCAAGAAGACGGCCACCAAGAAGGCCGCCGCGGGCAAGACCACCGTCACCGACGAGGGCTGACCCTCCGCCAGTGGCACCGGGCCCGCGCCTCCGCTCCGGAGGCGCGGGCCCGCGCCGTGTGCGCGGAGCGTCACAACCGTGCAATGACCGGGATCCGGAACCCCGCTCACCCTTTTGCGGCAAGCGCCGACCGCTACGCTGACCGTATGACGAGCGAGGAGCAGCCCACCCCCAGCGCCGCCCCGGCCGCCAGAGCCGGCGCGCCCGACCTTCCCGAGGTCGCGCCCGCCGGGACCCCCGGTGAACGGGCCCGCGCGCTGCTGCGGACGCGCCCGTACCGCCGGCTCTGGACCACCCAGCTGATCGGGGGCACCGCCGACCGGCTCGGTCTGCTGGTGCTGCTCGCGCTCACCGTGACCGCCGCCGCCCTCGGCGGCCAGTTCGGCGACCTGCCGCGCAGCCTCGGCTTCGCCGTCGCCGCCGTCTTCGCCGCCCGGCTGGCCGCCACCGTGCTGGTCGGCGCCGCTCTGCTCGGCCCGGTGCACCGACTGCTCACCGGCCCGCTGGACCGCCGCTGGACGCTGTTCGGCGCGGACGCGCTGCGCGCCGTGCTGATCGGCGTCGCGCCGTGGTGGGTCGTCTGGCTGGGCTCCGGCCCGAAGCCCTCCGGCGGTGCGACGTACGTCCTGCTCGCCACCGTCTTCCTGACCGGGGCCGCCGAACGCGTCTGGGCGATCGCCAAGGCCGCCGCCGTCCCCGGCCTGCTGCCGCCGGGCAACCCGTACGCTCCGGCCGCCGAGCAGTGCCCGTCCGCCGCCAACCTGGAGACCGTCCGGACGCTGGACCGGCGCACCGGCTGGGCCACCGTGCCGGTCGCGGCCGCCGCGCTGATCGCGCTCACCCTCGTCGGCAACATCTTCGCGGCCCTCGGCTCGGACTGGCTGCGCGCCCACCAGCTCACCTTCGCCGCCCTCGGTTCGGCCGCCCTGTTCACGGCCTCGGCCGTCCGGGTGTACCTGCAGCAGCTGTCCGGTGGTCCGGTGCCGGTCGCCCCGCACTCGCCGCTGCAGGGCCTGCACGCCCCGACCGACGCGACGCCGGGCCCCGCCCTGAACAAGGGCCGCACCGGCTCCGCCCCGTACTTCACCTTCTCCGTCGCCGCCGGGTACGCCTCGATGGCGGGCGTCGCCGCGCTGGCGCTGCTGACCGCCGCCGAGCACCGGGCCGGGCCGATCGGCTACGGCCTGCTGGTGCTCGTCGCCGCCGCCACGCCCGCGCTCGGCGCCCGGCTCACCCGGGCCACCCTGCCCGCGCTCTCCCGCCGCCGGCTGCTGGCGCTGGCGCTGCTGACCGAGGGCGTGGCGCTGATCCTGGCCGGCCTGGTGCTGGACTTCGTCCTCGTCCTGCTGCTGACCGTGCTCGCCGGGCTGGCCGCCGGGATCACCGTCTCGGCCGGGCGTACCCTGCTCGCCCAGGAGGTCGAGGAGGCCCGGCTGCCCAAGGTCACCGAGCACCTGCACGCGGTGCTGCGGGCCGTGGTGGGCACCGCGCTGGTTGCCGTCCCGCTGATCGCCGCCGCCTACGGGGACGTCGAGTACGGCCGGATCGAGCCCGGCTCGTTCACCTTCATCCACGGCGGCGCGGCCCTCGCGGTGGCCACCACCGGGCTGCTGACCCTCGTCCTCGCGGCCGTCGTGCTGCTCAAGACCGACGACCGCCGGGGCACCACCCCCTTCGTCCGTGAGCTGGTGGACGCCGTACGCGGCGGCACCGGGCTCGCCTCGCACCGCACCACCGGCACCGGCTTCTTCATCGCCCTGGAGGGCGGCGACGGCGCCGGCAAGTCCACCCAGGCCCAGGCGCTCGCCGAGTGGATCCGGGGCAAGGGCCACGAGGTGGTGCTCACCCGCGAGCCCGGCGGCAGCCCGGTCGGGCAGCGGCTGCGCGGCCTCGTCCTGGACGTCGGCAACACCGGACTGTCGCACCGCGCCGAGGCGCTGATCTACGCCGCCGACCGCGCCGAGCACGTCGAGAACGTCATCCGGCCCGCGCTGGCCCGCGGCGCCGTCGTGATCACGGACCGGTACATGGACTCCTCCATCGCCTACCAGGGCGCCGGCCGCGACCTGGCCGCGACCGAGGTGGCCCGGATCTCGCGCTGGGCGACCGGCGGACTGGTGCCCGACCTGACCGTCGTCCTGGACGTGGATCCGAGCAGGGCCCGGGAGCGGTTCACCGAGGCGCTGGACCGGCTGGAGTCCGAGCCGACCGAGTTCCACCAGCGGGTGCGGTCCGGCTTCCTCGCCCTGGCGGCCGCCGACCCGGCGCGCTACCTGGTCGTCGACGGCAGCCAGCAGCCCGCCTTCGTCACCACCGCGATCCGGCACCGGCTCGACCGCGAGCTGCCGCTCTCCGAGCAGGAGAAGGCCGCCCGCGTCGAGCGGGAGCGGCTGGCCCGCGAGGAGGCCGAGCGCCGCGCCGCCGAGGAGGCCCGGAAGAAGGCCGAGGCGGAGGCCGCCGAGCGCAAGCGGCTGGAGCTGCTGGAGCAGCTCCGGGCCGAGCAGGCGGAGAAGGAACGGCTGGCCAAGGAGGAGGCCGAGCGGGTCGCCGCCGAGGCCGCCCGCAAGGCGGCCGAGGAGGCCCGGCTCCGGGCGGAGGAGGAAGCCCGCCGGCAGGCCGAGGAGGAGGCGAAGCTGCGGGCCGCTGAGGAGGCCCGGCTGGCCGCCGAGGCCGCCGAGCGCAAGCGGCGTGCCGAGGAGGCCGCCGTCCAGGCGGAGCTCCAGCGGCAGCGCGATCTTCAGCGCGAGGAGCAGCGGCGGCGGGCCGAAGAGGCCCTGCAGCGGGCCGAGGAGGCCCGGCTGGCGCAGGCCGCCGCGCTCGCCGCGGCCGCTGCCGCCGCCGAGAGCACGGCCGACCGGGCCGACCGGACGGCTCCGGGGGACGCGGTGACCACCGAACTGCGGGTGGTGAAGGACAGTGACGAGGCCACCCAGGAGATCTCCGAGCGGGACCGCCGGGCGGCTGCCCGGGCGGCCGAGGAAGCGGAGGCGGCGAGGGTCGCAGCGGCCCCCGCGGCCGACGAGACGGCGAAGCTGCCGGTCGTTCCCGCCGCCGCGGCCGACGAGACCACCGTGCTGCCCCGGGTGCCCTCGGCGGACGCCGACCGGACCGCGGTGCTGCCCCGGGTCGAGCCGGACCGCCCGGCCGACCGCCTCCCGCCGGGCCTCTGGCGGGAGGAGCCGGCCGACAGCACCCGCGAGCTGCCGGTGGTCGAGGAGCAGCCGCCGGCCACCGAGCCGCGCCCCCGGCCGTCCTGGGCCGAGGAGACCCCGATGGACGACCTGCCGAGCCTCACCGACACCCTGCTCGGCTCGCGCGACGAATGGGCCCGCTGGAACCAGGGCGGCCCGGCCGACCAGCAGGGCCCGCAGGACCAGGGTGCGCCGTACGGCGGCCAGGGCGGCCAGGGTGGTCAGGGCGGCGGGGCCCGGAGTGGCGACAGGGGTGAGGGCAAGGGCAAGGGCCGTCGCTGGGGCCGCCGGGGCTGACCCGGCCGGGGGTCACCCCCGGGGCGTTGGGCGTAGGACGCGGGCGGTGCGGTCGGAGCGGGTCTCCGGCGGCGCCGCCCGCTGTCGTGGCGGGCACGTATGCTCGACGGCGGGGAAGAGCGCCGGGAGCGCAGCCGTACCGAGCTTGGGAGCAGCAGTGGCCGTCTGGGACGACCTGGTGGGTCAGGACCGGGTGGTCGAACAGCTGACCGCCGCCGCCCGGGCGGCCGGAGCGGCGGTCGCCGCCGGGCGCGGTGCCGCACCGGAGCCGGGCACCAACGCCTCCCTGATGACACACGCCTGGCTGTTCACCGGCCCGCCCGGGGCCGGCCAGACCACCGCCGCCCGCGCCTTCGCGGCCGCCCTGCAGTGCACCAGCCCGGACCTCGCGCTCGGCGGCACGCCCGGCTGCGGGTTCTGCGACGGCTGCCACACCGTGATGGCGGGCAGCCACGCCGACGTCAAGTACGTCCGCACCGACGGTCTGTCGATCGGCGTCGGCGACATGCGCGCCCTCGTCCTGCGCGCCTCCAGCTACCCGACCGGCGGCCGCTGGTCGGTGATCCTGGTGGACGCCGCCCACCGGCTGACCGAGGCCGCCGCCAACGCCCTGCTCAAGGGCGTGGAGGAGCCGTCCCCGCGCACCGTCTGGCTGCTCTGCGCGCCCTCGGTCCAGGACGTACTGCCGACCATCCGCTCACGCTGCCGCCTGCTGGTGCTGCGGACGCCCGCCGCCGAGGCCGTCGCCGACACGCTGGTACGCCGCGACGGCGTCCACCCGGAGACGGCCCGGCTGGCCGCGCTCGCCGGGCAGGGGGACGTCGACCGCGCCCGCCGGCTGGCCGTCGACGAGCAGGCGCGCAACCGCCGGACCGAGGTGCTGCGCATCCCGCTGGAGGTCGGTGACATCGGAGGCTGCCTGGCGGCCGCCCAGCGCCTGGTCGACACCGCCAAGGCCGACGCCGAGGCGCTCGCCGAGACGCAGGACGCCAAGGAGACCGACGACCTGAAGGCCGCGTACGGCGCGGCCGAGGGCAGCAAGGCCCCGCGCGGCATGGCCGGGGCGGTCAAGGAACTGGAGAAGCGGCAGAAGAGCCGTGCCACCCGGACCCGCCGGGAGACGCTCGGCGTCGCCCTGCTCGACCTGCTCGGCTTCTACCGGGATGTGCTCGCCCTCCAGCTCGGCTCGACCGGTGCGCTGGCCAACGAGGACCAGCGCCAGGCCCTGAACCGGGTCGCGGCGGCCGGTCCGCCGGAGGGCACGCTGCGGCGGATCGAGGCGGTGCTCGCCTGTCGGCGGGCGCTGGACCGCAACGTCGACCCGCTGCTCGCCGTCGAGGCGATGACGGTGGCCCTGCGGGCGGGCTGAGGCCGGTCCGGGACCGCCGGGCCCTCGCCGGTCCGGCCGGGCTGCTGGGCCGTCGGGCCGCCGGGTACGGCTTCACGTCCTATCCGTTGTCCCACCTTCGAGTGAACGGGCGGTACGCGCCGGGCACACCCGCGTGTGACCGTCGGGTCGTCTTGCACGCTGGGGGCCGACTGCGCCCCGACGCCGGGGCCGTCGCGTCCCGTACGGCGCCGGCCGGTCCGGTGTCCGGCCCTCGTCCCGAGGTGGTGCGTCCCATGGTCCGTTCGCTCCTCGTCGTTCCCCTGCTGGCCGCGGCCGCCGTGGGCGGTGTCTGGCTGGCGCGCGGTGCGCTGCTGCGCTGGCGCGACCTGCGGGCCGCCGAGACGTACGAGCTGACCAGCGACCGGCGGCCGATGCTGCTTCGGACGCTCGGGGCGATGGCGTGCGGGGTCTGCGTCACGGCGCTGACCCTGCTGACGGCCTTCGGGGTGCTCGGCAGCCTCGGCGGACCGGACTCGGGGCAGGAAGGGGCACAGCTCGCCGTCGAGGACGAGGCCGACTGGGGCGCCGGGACCGTCGGTGGCGGCGCCCGGCAGGCAGCGCCGCCCGCAGCCGGGGTCCCGGCCCCCGACCCCGCCGCGGTCCCCGAGGCCGCTCCTCCGCCCGCCGCCGCCCAGGTGGTCAGCCGGTTCGACAGCGTCGGCCACCCGAGCGGCGGCGAACTGCTGCAGTCCGTCGTTCTCGGCCCGGACGGGCAGCCGCGCAACGTCCGGGTCTGGCTGCCCGCGCAGTACGCCAATGACCAGAACGCCCGTTTCCCGGTGGTGGTGATGCACGCCGCCACCCCGCGCAAGACCGCCGACGCCGAGGTCCCCGACGTCTTCGACGGCCTCAGCTCCGCCGTCCAGACCGGCAAGGCCCGCCCGTTCATCCTGGTCGCCCCCGAGGCGCCGAACGGCACCGCGCACCCCTGCGACCTGGTCGCCGCCGCCCCGCAGGCCGTCGCCGACGACGCCACGCTGCGCTCGGCCATCGCCGCCGCCTTCCGGACCCTGCCGCCCGGCCCGGCCTCCTGGGCCGCCCTCGGCGTCGAGGGCGGCGCGCCCTGCGCCGCGGCCGCCGGGCTGGCCCGCCCCGATCTGTACGGCGCGGCCGCGGCGATCTCCGGGCGGTACGACACCGCCGCGCTGGCCCGGACCGGAGCCGAGGCGCCCGCCGACGCCGCTCCCCGGCTGCTGCTGGCCGCCGCCAAGGCGGACAGCGCGGGGCTGGACGCGGCCCGCAAGCTCCAGGCCGCGCTGCGCGGCGGCACCGGTTCGGCGGCCCGCGCCGATGTGCGGATCTCCGACAATGTGCAGGACTACTCGCCGGAGCGGGAACGGCTGCGGCTGGTCCGGCAGGCGGCCCAGTACCTGGCCGAGACGCTGGCCAAGGCATCCTGATCACCGCTGCGGCGGCCACCACGCTTCGCGGTACCCGGGCGGTCCCGGGGCCACCGGACTCGAACACCTGAGGGGACCAGATGAAGGCCACGAAGCACGCCCCGGTCGCGAGGCAGGCCCCGGCCGTGGGACGTGCTCCGGGCATGAGACGCGTTCCGGCCGTGCGACGTGTTCCGGTGGCGAGGCACGCCCTGGCGGCCGTGCTGGCCGCGGCCGGGATGCTGGCCGGGGGGTGCAGCTCCGCCTCCTCCGGGCCGGAGGCGCCCCCCTCGGCCGCCGCCGGGCCCGCTGCCGCCGGCTCCGGCTCCGGCCCGGCTTCCCCCTCCGCCGGGGCGTCCCGCCCCAGGGTCACGCCGCTGGAGCCGCTGCCCGCGGCCGTGCCCGCCGCGCTGGCGTCGTACTACGGCCAGCGGCTCGCCTGGCAGCCGTGCGACGAGGGCTTCGAGTGCGCCACCTTCCGGGTGCCGCTGGACTACGACCACCCGGCGGGCGGGGACCTCGTCCTGGCGGCCGTCCGGGTCCGGGCCGAGTCGGTCGAGCCGGGGGCGCCGGGCGCGTCGGGGGTGTCGAAGGGACCCGAGGGATCGGTGGGATCAGGCCGCCGGCTCGGCTCGCTGCTGCTCAACCCCGGCGGCCCCGGCGGCTCGGCGGTCGATTACGTGAAGGCCGTCGCCGGGACGTACGACAGCGGTGTGCGCGCCCGGTACGACCTGGTCGGCCTCGACCCGCGCGGGGTCGGCCGCAGCAGCCCCGTGACCTGCCTGAGCAATCAGCGGATGGACGCCTACACCGCCGTCGACACCACCCCCGACGACCAGGCCGAGACGGACGCCCTGGTGGCCGCGGACAAGGAGTTCGCCGAGGGCTGCGAGGAGCGGGCCGGTGCCGAGCTCGGCCACCTCGGTACCGTCGAGGCGGCCCGCGACATGGACGTGCTGCGGGCGCTGCTCGGCGACGAGCGGCTGAACTACGTCGGCAAGTCCTACGGCACTTTCCTCGGAGCCACCTATGCCGGGCTCTTTCCCACCCGGACCGGCCGGATGGTGCTGGACGGCGCGATGGACCCGTCGCTCGACTCGCTCGACGGCAACCTGACCCAGGCCGGCGGCTTCGAGACCGCCTGGGCGGCCTTCGCCAAGGACTGCGCCAAGCACGAGGACTGCCCGCTCGGCCGGACCGAGCAGCAGGTCGGCGAGCAGCTCACCGCCCTGTTCAAGTCGCTCGACACCCAGCCGCTGGTCACCCCCGACTCCGGCCGCCTGCTGACCGAGTCCCGGGCGACCACCGGCGTCATCCAGGCGATGTACGCCGACTTCCTCTGGCCCGATCTGCGTGCCGCGCTCGCCGAGGCCAAGGCGGGCGACGGCACCGGTCTGCTGAAGCTGTCCGACTCGTACTACGGACGCCGCCCGGACGGCTCGTACCCCAACCTGATGTTCGCCAACACGGCGGTGAACTGCCTCGACCTGCCCGCACCGTTCACCGGCCCGGCGGAGGCCCAGCAGGCGGTGCCCGCCTTCGAGCGGACCTCGCCGCACTTCGGCCGCGACATGGCCTGGATGGCGCTGACCTGCACCTACTGGCCGGTCAAGGCCACCGGCGCCGCGCACACAGTCCGGGCCGCCGGCGCCCCCCCGATCGTCGTCGTCGGCACCACCCGCGACCCGGCCACCCCGTACGCGTGGGCGCAGTCGCTGGCCGGGCAGCTGCAGTCCGGCCACCTGCTGACCTACGACGGCGACGGCCACACCGCGTACGGCCGCCAGAACGCCTGCGTGGACGACGCCGTCAACGCCTATCTGCTGGGGGGTGGGCCGCCCGAGAAGGGGAAGCGCTGCGGGGGCTGATATTCGCTTCAACCGCCGCCCGGTGCGAAGTTACGATGAGCGCCCGCCACCCCCTGCCGCACCCCACACCCTCATCGGAGCGCACCGTGCTCGGAGTCAACGACCTGGCGACGTATGTCCTCGGCGCCCTCGTCATCGTCCTTCTCCCCGGCCCCAACTCCCTGTACGTGCTGTCCGTCGCCGCCCGCAAGGGCGTCCGGACCGGCTACACCGCGGCCGCCGGCGTCTTCGTCGGAGACCTCACTCTGATCAGCCTCACCTCGCTGGGCGCCGCCTCGCTGCTGGAGGCCAACCCGGCCGTCTTCGCCGTGGTGAAGTTCGGCGGCGCCGCGTACCTGCTCTGGATCGGCATCGGCATGCTTCGCGCCGCCCGCCAGCTCTGGCGCGAACGCCGTGCCGACGACCCCGCCGCAACCGCTGCCGGGCCCGCCCCGGAGGCCGTCGAGCGCCCGTTCCGCAGGGCCCTGGTGATCAGCCTGCTGAACCCGAAGGCGATCCTCTTCCTGCTCTCCTTCTTCACGCAGTTCGTGGACCCGTCCTACGGCCGGCCCGCCCTCTCCTTCGCCCTGCTCGGCGGCGTCCTGCAGACCTTCAGCCTGCTCTACCTCTCCATGCTGATCTTCGCGGGCACCACCCCTCGCCACCGCCTTCCGCCGGCGCAAGCGGCTCTCCGCAGGCCTCACCAGCGGCGTCGCCGTCCTCTTCGCCGGCTTCGCCGCCAAGCTCGCCGTCTCCTCGACCTGAGCCCCGCCACTGTTACCCGGTACGGATCACCTCCGAACCTGTGTAGACTTGCCGCCGTTGCCGCTGCACTGCGTCAACGGTGCCGCCTTAGCTCAGTTGGCCAGAGCAACGCACTCGTAATGCGTAGGTCATGGGTTCGAATCCCATAGGCGGCTCAGAATCGGCCCAGGTCACATAGCCCGTGACCTGGGCCTTTGTTGTTCCTTGGCTGGCCGTCAGGCGTCGGCAGCGTGCTACAGGACCGCTTGCGTGAGCGATGCGTGAGCACGGGTGTTGATCTCGGTCCGACCCCTGGCCTTCTTGGCCTTGGACTTCTCCTTCTTCGCGGCCTTCCGCTGGAGGGGCGAGCTTCGCGGCGGCCTCGGCGGCATCCTTGGCGATCTCGGGCAGGACGCTGGTACTTCTCCGCCTTCACCACCCCTACCCACGCCCGAGCCGAACTGCGAGCCGCCGCACCCTCGCGCGCAGGACGACTGACCGCTTCGCCGCCCATGTGCAGGCCACCGTCCTCGCCCAGGTCGAATTCCGCTGGCCAATCGCCCTGCCGAGCCCTCACCGAAGCCGCCCAGCAATGGGAGCTGACCGGCGCCGACCGACCCCGTCGAAGTCCTCTTCTGGTGCCTGCACCACGCCACCAACGACCGCATCGACCAACGCGCCCGCATCGCGCTCACTCGCAGCGGCCGTCGCGCCACCACGACGACCGCACTCACGACACCCGCCGTGCAGACCGACACCAAGGCTGCCAACAACCGCACCCGCCGAACGCCAACCCGGCAAGGAGAAGCAGATACGCCGGGCCTCGCCCGAGCGCCGACAGCGCTGCGGGCGGCCACCAGCTGATGGCCGCCCGCAGGGGCTCCGTCAGTTCTTGAGCGTGGCGTTCAGATATGCCTGCACCGGCTCGAAGATCCCGTACGGCACGTACTCGGGGATCTCTGGAAGCGCCACCCACGCCAGTGCGTCCAGTTCTCGTGGGTCACCGACGGCAGCGGCGCCGCTGATGATCTCGCAGACCGTGTACGACATCCACCGGCCAGTTTCTGGGTGAACGCGCTCGCCGAGGACCTTGATGGCAGCCACGTTCATCCCCGTCTCCTCCGCGGTCTCGCGGACAGCCGCTTCCTCGGGAGACTCGCCGGGCTCGATCTTGCCCGCTGGGAACTGCCAGGAGAGCTGGCCCTCGCTGACCCGGCGCCGGACCATCAGCACCCGACCCTCTCGGATCACGACCGCGGCAGCGACACCTGGCGGTCCGTCCGAAGCCGGGAGCATCGGCTACTCCCTCCCCGTCACTGAGGCCGCCATGGGGCGGAGCAGGTCGAGGACGTGGGTCCAGTTGTACTTGTCGCGGCCCCCGCCGGCCTTGGGCTTGTGGGGGACGTAGTCACCGATCAGGACGCCCATCGACCGGAGCCGGGCCAGGCTCTCCCCGTACGCGGGGTGGGCAGCCTGGGCGGAGTTGACGTAGGGCTGGACGGCTACGGGGATGCCGAGGCCGTACGCCTCGCAAAGGATGCCGAGTGCGAGGGTGTCGGAGATGCCGGCGGCCCACTTGTTGATGGTGTTGAAGGTGGCCGGGGCGACGGCGATGGCGTCGGCCGGGGGCAGCGGCTGGGGGATGCTCGGCGTGCGCCAGGCGGAGCGGATCGGGTAGCCGGTCTGGGCTTCGACGGCTTCCTGGTCTATGAATCCGAGCCCGTTCGGGGTCGCGATCACGCCGACTCCCCAGCCCTCGGCATGGGCAGCGGTGATCAGTTCGCCCACTCCGTCGGCGATGCCCGACGCGCAGACGACGACGTAGAGGAACGGCTCGCGGTGCTCGGTCAAACCTGGACTCCCAACTCCTGGCAGAAACGGCGAAGCTCCGGGACGGCGCCGCGCCGGTCGCGAGCGGCCATGTCACCGGCCAGCTCGAGCACGCTGGGCCGTCGGCGGATGTCCTCCGAGGCACAGCTCTCCGCGATCCTGAGCGCTTTGTATCCCTCGGCCAGTCTGCTCTGCTGGCTGTAGGCCCGTGCAGCCTCCACCCACAGTGCTGCCCGGCGCTCGGGGACCGGGATGCGCCTGTGCATCAGGGGCCGGGCGGCTTCCAGCGCCGCTCCGGCGTTGCCCAGGACGACCGAGGCGCTCACCGAGTGAAGTGCGACGTTGGTCGGACTGAAGTTCGCCCAGGCTTCGGGGCCGTCGAGGTCGACGTAGCGCGCGACCTCATGAGCCTCGGCGAGGAACTCGGCGGTGGTTGCACGGTCGCCGCCGGCGCTCGCCGCCGTAACGCCGCGAAGGAGCATGAGCCCAAATGCGGCGAGGTACTCGGGCGGGCGCCGGTCGTAGCTGCCGGAGAGCTGGTCGGCAGTGTGCCGGATGAGGGTGACGGCGGGCGCGGTGTGCCGGTCGCGCGCGAGGACGTGCGCCTGGACGCGGACGCTGGAGGCCATCACGACGGGGTCGGCGCTCCGTTCGGCTTCGGCCATGGCACGGCCGACCGCCAGCCAGGCGTTGCCGTGGTCACCGAGCTTGAGCAGCAGGCTGACCGCAGTCTGGTACGCCGTCGCGAGGAGGCCGGACAGGGCCTGATCGCCGCCGCGGGAGGCGTCCTGGGCCTGGCGAAGGTCGGCGATCAGCGACGGCAGCGCGCCTTCGAGTTCGGCGTACCGGCAGGTGTAGAAGAGCCTCCGGGCCTGGGCGAGCCGGGCCGCGAGTGCGGCCTGGGGCTGTGGCGCGTGCTCAGCTGGAACGGGTCCGGGCAGCAGTGCCTGGACCAGCTCCATCCCCACGCGAGGAGTAGGTGTCGGGGCCGCGAGCGCGACGACGCTCGCGGCCAGGAAGTTGCGACGGTGCATGTCGTCCGTCCTGCTGTCCGCACTGGTATGGGAGGACAGGCCGAGGCTTCCCAGCGGGATGTCGAGCACGGTTGCGACAGCGCGCAGGACATCGATGTCCTGCGTCCCCTTGCCGCTCTCCAACCGGCTGATCTTCGACTGGTGGTAGCCCAGTTCGGTGGCCACATCCGCCTGCGACCGACCGCTCAACACCCTTGCGCGGCGAATTACTTCTCCGATCCCGCCCGCTGCGGAGTGTCCTTTGGCCGTCTGCGACATGGCTGCTCCTGCCAATGCTGATCCTGCCTGGTGAGCCGAGCGTAGCCACACCAGGACAACCCGGCATGCGCGATCTGCATGGATCACGCACGCGGAGCCCATGCCCTAACCATGGTGCATCGAGGCAGAGTTGTCTGGTCGTCAGCAGCTCGACCACCCTCGCGGCTCGCGATTCCCCGCTCCCGCATGACCGAGGCCCATCTGCGGACTCTCGCATGCGCGGCTCCACCCAGTGGCTAAGGAGAAGCGCCGATGACCCTCCGCTCGGACGCCCAGAGAGGCGGCACCATGCACCAGCGGGACGCGGACGCAGTGGCCGTTCCTCTCGCTTCGGAAGACGGCCGGGCGTCGAACACAACCGCGAGCCCCTCAGACCGCGCCGCCGCGCGTCGCGAGCGCCTCGCCACCGCCAGCAGCCACGCCCGAGAGGTCCTCGACCGCCACCAGTTCGAGGACGGCCGGTGCAGCGACGGCTGCGGCCCCTGGCCGTGCAACAGCGTTGTCGACGCGGTCCAAGCCTGCGATGGTGACCAGTGACCGCCTCCACTCACGCCCGACGTATTTCGTTCATCGGCACCAGGCGCGACCACGTCCCGCCGGCCCGGGACGCCGTCGTCCGAGTCGCCCGCTCGTGGGGGATCGACCCGACTTCGTTGGGCGACATCGCGCTGGTCGCCGACGAACTGCTCGCCAACGCGGTCATTCACGCGCCAGGAAGACTGCTGGTCGGCATCCATCTCTCCCCGGACGGCGACCGGGTGGTGATCGAGGTCTACGACCCGTCGCGCCGGATGCCTACTGGGGCCGCCAACTTCGGCAACGACGAACTGACCACCGGTCGAGGCATGTTGCTCATCGAGGGCCTGTCGGAGACCTGGGGCGCAGAGCCGACGACCCATGGCAAGAAGGTCTGGGCCGAAGTGTCGGTGCCCGCTGTCGCGGTACCCGAGCACCATCGCTCGGCCCGAAGAGCGGCACTCATCGCCAGCCTCGTCCGCACCGACCGTCCCAGGCCCCGTCCCCACGCGCCCGCCTGGCCAAGCGCCCGCGCGTACAGGTGGTTCTCGAGGCACCGCTCGCCGCGCGCCTACCGACTCCGCCCGTGCTAGTCCAGGCACACCGGCCGGGCGGTGACGGGGGTCGGCCGCTCTTCCCCCGGGAGCGGCCGACCCCACCCTGTGCGACTCGCTTGGTCCTGCCGTGCTCTACCCGAACTTAGCTCTACGGAAGGATGGATGGATGAGTGACTGGGAGTTCGTGAAGGACAGAACGGCCACGCAAGGCGCGGTGTGGAGGTCGGCTGACGGCCTGCTCTACAAGCGGACTGGTGGCGAGGATCTGCGGGCGGAGACCGAGTTCCAGCAGCTGGCCGCCAGCCTCGGCTACCCGGTGCCGGAGATCGTCGACAGCGGCTCGGAGGACGGGCGCTACTTCGTCGTCGAGCGTGCCATCGGCGACACCTCGCTGCACGAGGAGGCGCTGGCCGACGCCAGGCGGGACGGTCAGGTCAGCTACCAGGTGATCAGCACGGCGGCCGCCGTCGCGTCGAAGCTCCTGCAGGCCCAGGCGAGGCACCCCCTTCCTGCCACACCGTGGTTCGAGAAGGCGGCCTTCGAGGCCGAGGTCTTCGAGGAGAACCCGGACTTCGACACCCCGCGCGTCCACGAGGCGGTCAAGCATGCGCTCGACCGGCTGGCCCGGCTCCCGATGGTGCACGGGCACCTGGACTACGGCCTGCCCAATGTTCTTCAGGCCGGGGTCATCGACTGGCAGCACCACGGACCGGTCCCGCTCGGCTACGACGTCTACCCCGCGCTCGACATCGTGGCCTTCAAGGGCGGCGGCAAGGGCTACAGCATCACCCCGGAACAGCGCACCGCCTACACCGCCGCTCTCGACGAGACCACCGCGTCCCTGATCGGGCAGCGGGTCAGCGAGCACCTGGGCGACTTCCTGCTAGTCAAGTGCTTCTTCTTCCTCGCGCTCATGCGGCCCACCGACCCTACGCGGAACGACAAGCACATCAAGTGGCAGTACCGCCGCGTCCTCTTCACGATGGGACTTGATCAGTATGAGTCGGGCAACACGATCGACACCGGCACCTTTCCCACTCTGGAACGGTTCACCGCTGAATACCGGTAGGCCGGTTCCCACCGTCCGCGACCGCGACTACCTGATGGACCACCACGGAGTCGTCTTCAAGGTCATCGGCGACAGTCACCCGGGCAGCCACTACCTCGGCTACGTCAAGTACCACCCCGACGAGAAGGGCGATCGGCGGCTGTTCGGCCGGACCTACCGGCAGAACAGCGTCGTGTCGAAGTCCTTCGGCATCCTGGCCGGCAGGCCGGAGTGCTACGTCTACTCCGACACCCTCGGCTGCGTCATCACCGGCATCCCGCGCGAGGACGTGGCCGTCCACTACTCCTGCCGCCAGGCCCTCGCGGCCATTCACGAGGACCCCGGCGCGGTCGCCGACAACCCGGCCGGCAAGGATCTCTTGGCGATCACCGAGTGGATCACCGCGAACGAGGCCCAGGGCCTGATCGGCGTCACCGGCTCCTTCCTCGTCGGCTGCTACAACGAGCGCTCCGACATCGACCTCGTCTGCTACGGACCGGAGGGCTACCAGGCCGCGCAGGAGCTGTTCCAGCAGGCCGACCTGATCCGGCTGTACGACGGAGACGACCTGACCCGGCTGTACATCCGCCGGGCCAAGTACATGGAGGGCAGCTCATTCGACGCCCTCATCAAGCATGAACGCCGCAAGCTCCAAGGGCTCACCGCCAACGCCGGCGCGCACATCAACTGCGAACCCATCCGCTCCGACCGCGACAAGACCTTCACCCGGATCTCCTCCAAGGAGATCGGCGAGATCTCGCTCCTCGCCAAGATCACCGACCACGCCGAGGGCCTCACCACCCCGGCCGTCTACGGGATCAAGGTCAAGACCATCCTCAGCTCGACCATCGACGAGGCCGACTCCTTCGCCCGCCGGATCACTCACATGCGCTCGTACCTCGGGGCCTACACCGGAGCGTTCCGATCCGGCGACACCGTGCACCTGGCCAGCAAGCTCGTGCACACCCAGGACGGCGAGCACAGCGGCTTCGGCATCGAACTCACCCCCTGGACCGTCAGTGGCTCCTACGTCGCCAACCTCGCCGGATAGGACCCGCGCCGTGACCCTGCTCGTCATTCGGCACGCCGAGTCCGTCGAGAACGCCGACAAGTACAACGGCTTCTATCAGGACCCCCGCCCCTACAGCGGAGCCGCCGCCCACGCCATCTCCCGTACCATCGTCGGCCTCACCCCGCGCGGCTTCTGGCAAGCCCAGTGGCTTGCCGAAGTCCTGCCGGAGCTCGCAGGCCCCGAGCCGCGCGTCCACACCTCGACCTACCGCAGGGCGATCGACACGGCCGCGATCGCCCTGCCCGACCTCCCCGACGGCTGGCCCCAGCGGACCGCTCTCCTCGACGAACAGCACTACGGCGACGCCACCTACATGACCAAGCGCGAGCTTTACGACAGCTACCCCGCACTCGCCGAGGACCGCCGCCTTCGCAAGCACGTCTGGACCGCGCCGGGCGGTGGCGAGTCGCTCGCGGAGGGCGTGCTCAATCGGGCTGCCGAGTTCGCCGCGCTCGCCCAGGCCGAACTCCAGGAGTCGCGCACCGTCATCGCCTTCACCCACCAGACCGCCGCGGTGGCGCTCCGAGCCCTGCTCGAAGCCTGCACCCTGCCAGAGATCCTCGCCCAGGAGCGGAAGGGCAAGATGCCCAACGCCGCGATCCTCCACTACGAGCTGCACGACGGTCGGTTCACCAGGACGGGAACCACTACCCCGCCGATCTAGGAGGAGCCCGTGCGACACCTGTTCCTCAACGGGCCCGTCCAAAACGGACCCTTCACCTTCGCCACCCGCCCCGGCAAGGCCGTGGGCATCCGCCTCGCCGCCGCCCTCAACGCCATCCTGGGCTTACCGCCCGCACCCCACCTGTGGAACACCGTCACCCTCGCCGGAGACCTCCGTCACCCTCGCCGGAGACCTCCGTCACCGCGAGGCGGACGGGCCGAAGATCCCTCGCCAGCGGTTCGAGGCCAACCTGATAGCCGACAGGTACCCGCCCGGACAGTCCCCGGTGGGCGGCATCATGACCGACACCGACGCCGAGGTCGCCAGCCTCGCGCTGGAGATGATCGAGAACAACCTCCGTGTCGGCGCCCTAAACATCAGCCGCGAGACCGTCCCGATCTGCCGAGCCTGCGGCCACATGACCGGCACGGGCGGCCACCCCTGCAACGCCTGCGGCAGCACCGACACCCAGGAACGCACCGGCCTCCACCTCGTCGCCGAACTCGCCAAGGACCGCCCCGTCCTCGACCGCTCGGACATCCACGCCAGCCACCGCCAGCAGCCCAAGCACCTCCAGCACACCGCCGCCCACGTCGCCCAGCGCCTGATCCTCTCCCGAACCCGCGACCACGGCATCGACCTCTCGCCCCTCGGCCTCAACGGGTTCGTCCTCGACCCACGCGCCGGCATCCACGCCACAGTCCTCGCCGCAGCCCGAAGGCACCAGGCGGATGTGGCCGTCATGACCATCACCGAGAACGCCGCCAACCACATCGCCGCCCACGGCCAGCACTTCCGCGAACATGGCGGTACCCGGCTTCAGTACGCCCTGCACGGCCACCTCCCGTACGACCACACGGCAAGCCTCCAGCCACTGCACGATGCCTACCGCGCCACCCAGGAGATCAAGGACGGCTTCGCACAGTGGTTCCTCCCGATCTTCTCCCTGAGAGCCAAGACCGGAACCCAGCCAAACCAACTGCCCGCGATCTTCAAGCAATACATGCGGGCATACCTCGCCAAGCCCGCTGCCGCCGACGAAGCCGTCCTCGAAGCCGTTCAGTACTCGGTCTCCGCCGGCGACACGGAATGGATCACGAACGGGCAGGCGCTGGCCAACGTGATGGTTGCCCGCAGGACAGCGCTGGTCGGAAGACGGGTCTAGACCGCTGGGCTTGGATCGTGGGACTTTGCGTGTGGGCGCGGGACTGCATTAATCGGATTGGCCGCTGTAGGCGTGCGGAGCCACGCCTGCAGGGAATCGGCGAGCTCATCGCCGAGCGCTGTTGCCGCATAAGGCAGGCGGCCCAGCTTCTCCAGAGCACGCAGTACGTCACCGAAGGGCTCGCGGCGTAGAGCGGCAGCGGACAGCGCTGCCCCTGTCAGGTCGCCTCTGCGCACCTTACGGTGCCAAGAGTTGAGTACGTCACAGGATGTGACGTACGCGTCGAAGCGCCCTTGTACCAGGTCTTCTCGGTTAAGGCCGAAGACCCTGATACTCTCCTCGCCCTTGCGGGTCTTACCTTCGTACTCGCCAATTGTCACGAGCAATTCGAGGTGGTCGGCTGGATCGTCTGAGCTAGGATCAATCAGCAGGCACTGTCCAGTCTCGTCGTCGCAAGGGTATTCCTCACGCTTGTAGTTGCTGTTGCATCGAGAGCAGGCCAGCAGGTGGTTGTGCCAGCAAAAAGTACGCAGCGGGGTGCGGGACAACGGTTCGAAGTGGTCGATATCGGTGCCCATGTTGTCCAGGCAGTACATGCACCGCAGCACACCTGGAGCCATCTTTTCCAGCAGGGTTCGTATCTCGTTTTTGGCGGACTCCGCAAGACGCCACTCGTCTCTGGCGACTTTGCTGGTGGCACCCAGTTCTCGAATCTTTTCTGTGCGGCTATCGCAAAGCCGGACCAGTCGGTCGGTGGCCGGCAGCCGTTGGACCGGGATCACCCGTCGTTTCCCAGCCGGGCTGCCACCTCGCGTACTCGGGCTGAACGGGAGCTGCTGAGCTCGGCTGCCAGTTGGCGATATTCCCGGGCCTCCTGCTCAGTGGCCTCGCCTGCGAAGACCTTTCGCTCCAACGGCACGAGCTTTCGGCGCTGCTCTACAGCACGCCTGGAGTACGGGGACTCCAGGCCGAACAGTTCCGAGAGTGCAGCATCTTCACCACTGCCGTACACGATGCGGTGGTACAGCGCGTCGTCCACGACTTCCGGGGGCCGCTCCTCTTCCGGGCCCGGTAGGCGAATCAAACCGCCAGGGTCTGCCGCTTGGCAGATGTATGGGCTGTGGCTGGTGACGATGAACTGAATCCGGGGGAAGTGGATGCGCAACCAGTCTCCAATACGTCGCTGCCACGTAACGTGGAGGTGGGCGTCCACCTCGTCTACGATCACAACCCCGGGCATCCGGACTGTGGGCCGTCCCGCGTCATCTGTACCTGCGTCCAGAGTCCCGTAGGCGTTCTGCAGCTGCCGCACGATATCCAAGACCAGCGAGGCGACTGTACGGAACCCGTCGCTCATCTCCCGAAGCGGATATGCCTGTTCCGGATTGGAGGCTGGTGAGACCCACAACCCCTCCGAGCTCACCCTTATCGCTCGGTAGCCATCTGGCAACAGTCCGTCAGAGAGCAGGGCCTGCACCGTCTCCAACAGCTCGGATGCTTGCTCTTGTCCCTCCAGCGCCCTTAGCCGCAACTCCTTGAGCCAGCTCACTCCTTCGGAAAGGGAAGCGTCCTCGTAGAAAAGTGAAGCCATACGACCTGCCGGGCCCGGTGCGAGCATCGTCCTCTGGGCTTCTCCCGACCCTCCGGTCAATCGGCGGAATGGGCCATAGCCGGCGCAGAACCAGCCCTGCGGGTGATCAGCCCAAGGGCCACGCGCCGCACCTAGCCAGCCGTAATTCTCGCCGTCATAGGGGGTCAGTTGGGGCTGTTGTGGCGTGGCGAATGGGAGCGCACTCGGTATCCCCCCCTCTGGGACGGTCCAGTCCAACCCCAGGACGACAGGGCCATCAGGTGCCCTGCCGCGTCCGGTGAGCCTGTCGACAGAATAGTCCGGCTTTACGTACACCTGTGCCCAGGCGGAGGTCTTGCCGTTGGTGATCCAGCTGCTGAAGTCTTGAACCAGGGTGCGAGCCACTTGGGGGCCGGCGAGTGTGAGCGCGAGGGCACGCAGGAGCGTGGACTTCCCCGAGCCGTTACGGCCAGCGATCACTGTCCAGCTGCCGTTGTCATTGGTTGGTAGCGGGAGCTCGTCTACGGCACGTGCTCCCGTGAAACCGCGGACGTTCGAGAGTCCGATCCCAGTTACGTACATTCGCCCTCCTCCCTGCCTTGGTGCTCCGCTGCTTTAGCCTCTCATGAGCTGCTGACATGAACGAGGCGCGGTGCTCCCTTGTTGGCGCGGGTGTTGAAGACAGCCCGCGCGGTATGAGGGGCGGGACGGTCACCAGCTCGGGCCCGACCACAGTTCAGGCCCACTCGTCTGCCTTGACCTCGGTCTGCTTCAGCACGCGGTCGATCGCATCCGGCGCCTTGTCCGGCGGATAGCCGTAGTAGTTGAGCAGGAACTGGACCTTGGCACGAATGCGGTCGCGTGCCTGGCTCTTGATCCGCCAGTCGACGGTGACATCCTCCGACACCAAGCGGTACAGGTGCCGGGCGATCCGTCGGAGGACATCGTCGCCCATCTGCAGGGCGGAGGGGTTGGCGGCTACGGCGTCGTAGAAGGCGAGCTCGTCTTCCGTGAGGCCGAGTTCGGCGGCCCGGACCCGGTCGGCGGACACCTCGCGGGCGAACTCGACGAGGATGTCCATAGTCTGGGCGGAGGTGATCAGTCCGTTGTGATACCGGTTCATCGTCTCCTGCATGCGCTTGGTGAAAGCGTGCTGCCGGGTGATGTTGCCTGGGTGAGAGTCACGGATCTCCTTCATCAGGGAGCGGCGCAGGGCTTCGAGGGCCAGGTTGGGGTGCCGGCTCTCCTTTAGCTGCGCGACGAACTCCTCGTCCAGGTGCGAGAGGTCGGGCTTGGTGAGACCGGCGGCGTTGTAGATGTCCACCACCCCGTCCGCGACAACCGCTGCGGCGTTGAGCTGCTCGATGTAGCGGAGTTGGTCGGCGGCGGTGGCGAGACCCTGGTCGGCCCGTTCGTCCGCGTCGAGCTTCTCGCGCGAGGCGCGCACGGACGCGAAGAATCGAATGTCGTCGAGGAGGTCCATGACGCCCTCGTGAGTGGGGCAGAGCGAGAAGGCTTGGGACAGCAGCTTGCCGAAGTGCATGAAGCGCTGTAGGCGGGTGGGTTTCCCGGGCTCCAGAGCGGGCTCGGCCTCCCGAAGGAACTCCAGGACGGCGTACAAGGCTTCCTGATAGCCAGCCGAGGCGAGCGTCTCCCGCCACGGGCAGTCACGGAGCAACTCGGTGATCGATTGATGCTTCTCCCGTACGGCCTTAACGGCCTCGGAGATGTGTGCGCCGATGGTCTCCTTGTCCTGGTCGATGTCCGAGGTGTACTCGGCGATGGCATCCGTGAGATGTCGAGCGACCCCCAGGAAATCCACCACCAGACCAGACGGTTTCTCGCCCCAGGTCCGATTGACGCGCGCGACGGCCTGCATAAGGGCGGCGCCGCGCATCCGGCGGTCGAGGTAGAGGGTGTGCAGCGGGGGCGAGTCGAAGCCGGTCAACCACAGAGACTGAACGATGACGAGTTCGAGTTCGTCGTCAGGGTCAGCGGCCCTGCCCTGGATGCTTTTGAGTTTCTCGGGTGAACGGACGTAGGGAGCAATCTCGTCGTCGTCCTTGCCCGCATTGCCGGTGTAAACGACCCGGATCTTCCCGGTGTCGTCAGGCAGCAGCCCGGTCTTCTTGTCAGGCTCGCCGACCCAGTCGCGACGGCGATCGGCGAGGGCATTGAAGAGCCGGGCCGCGATCCTGCGCGAGGAGCAGACGACCATCCCCTTGCCGGGGCTGCCCGTAAGCTTGATCATCTCCCTACTGCGGTTGTCCCAGTGAGACAGGAGAGTATCGGCGAGCTTCGCTATGCGCTCGGGCGCACCGATCACGCTCTCGAACGTGGCGAACTGGGCACGGGCACGGGCTTGTTCTGCCTGACTCAGTCCCTCGACCAACCCCTCGGCCTGGGCGTCCATCTCATCCAGGTCTTTGTCGTCAGGGAGTTTTACCTTGTGGAGGATTGGCTCGTAGAAGACACGGACGGTGGCCCCGTCGCTAACCGCCTGGGTGTGGTCGTAGGTGTGAATCGTCGGCCCGAAGACCGCGAGGGTGTTGCCCCTCCGGTTGTCGATCGGGGTGCCGGTGAAGGCGATGAACGTGGCGTGAGGGAGCGCGTCCCGCAGATGGCGGGCGAAACCGTCCTCGAAGTCGTAGTGGCTGCGATGCGCCTCGTCGACAATGACAATGACGTCCCGGCGGTCTGACAGCAGTGGATGCCGGCCACCCGCTGCCTTCTCCGCCTTGCTGATCCGGAACTTTTGGAGCGTGGTGAAGATGACACCGCCGCTGCCCTCGCCTCGGACGAGAAGTTCCTTCAACTGGTCACTGTTATGGGCCTTCTCAGGCTGGCCGCCGATGGCTCTATGAAGGCTGTGGCTGGCGTTGAACGTGTCAAAAAGTTGGGTGTCGAGGTCGACTCGGTCAGTGACGAGAACGACTGTCGGAAGGGGCAGACCGGGCAGACCAGCCAGCTTGCCGGTGTAGAAGAGCATTTCCTCGCTCTTGCCGGCACCCTGCGTGTGCCAGACGACACCCGCTCTGCCGTCCGTGGCGGCGGCGGACGCGGTGGCGGCGAGGGCTGTGTTGACAGCGATGTACTGGTGAGCCTTGGCGAGCTTCACTGTGTCCACGCTGCCGCCGGTGCCTTCGGCGGAGTAGGACAGGAAACTGGCGATTTGGCCGAGGAAGTGGGTGGGTTCGAGTGCCCCGGCGATCATCCGTTCTAGGGCCCGCCCGTCCTCACGCTCTTCCTTCTTCTTGAGTAGGACCCCGTCCTCGGCATGCCAGGGCGCCATGTGCTCCCACGGTGTGAACGGGGTGCCGAGGCGGGCGGTCACTCCGTCTGTGGCGACGGCGAGAAATAACGTTCGGAAGGTCCCGTCGCTCTTGAGCTCACGCCGGTAGTTCTGGATCTGGTCGTACGCCGTGCGGGAGTCATCCGGCCCGCTGGCCTTCTTCAACTCGATGACGGCGAGCGGGAGTCCGTTGACGTACAGGATGATGTCGAAGACGAATGCGCGCTCGCTGGCCGCACGTATCCGTACCTGCGAGGAGGCGACGAGATCGTTGCCGTGCGGGTCGGTGAAGTCGACAGGGCGGACGGTCATGCTGCGCTTCTTGTCGGTGAGCGGGTCCGTATAGCTGACTTTCAGGCCGCCGGTGAGCTTCTTATAGAAGTCCCAGTTCTTACGGACATCGCTGCCTGGCGTCTGCCGCAGTAGCTCGGTGATCGCCTCCTCCACCGCGTGAGAGGGGAGTTGGGGGTGACGAGTGGCGATGGCGGTACGCAGGCGGGGGTACAGGACCAGGTCACTCCAGCCCTTGCGGTGCCCGCTGTTCGGATTCAGCTCCTTACCGGGAAAGTGCTGCCAGCCGAACTCGGCGAGCTGATCGAGAGCGAGTATCTCCCACTGAGCCTCCGACGAATTGCCGAAGGCCCGCGCCGCGAACTCCCCTGCCCTGGCGGCACTTTCCTCGCTCATGACGCAACATCCTCCACGACGCGCACGGCGTCCTTGACGCGAATCTTTCCGGTGATGAGCTGGGGGATCAAGGTGTCGCGAAGATTCGCAAGTGTTCGATTCTCCAACGCCGCTTGCTCGATGGACGCGTGCAGTGTTTCGAGGACGTCGGAAAGCTTCTCCCGAACACCCGCGGAAGGAAGCGTAATCGGCCAGGTTTGCATTTCCTTGAGCGGAATCCGGTCGACCGTAGCTCCGTGCACGGTGCGCCGCCGGATTTCCTCTTGGAAGTGTGGGCTCAGATATGCATGGAGGAGCAGCGCACCCCTGACGGCGCCGGGTTTGGGGCGCAGCAGGCCCATACGCCGACCGAGACTCGCCCGCACGTCGGGGGGCATGAGCGCAGCTTCACCCAGCCGTGTCTCGTAAGAGAATAGTACGTCGCCCTTACTTGGCTGAACACGCCGAGTCCAGCGGGGAAAATCCTCCTCTGCGAGATGCGCAGATTCGGCCAGATCAAGGACGCCGCCCTTGAGGCTGCTGATACTGAGGAACCACGGCCCTTCGGTGGTCTTCTTCGGTGTGGCGTGCGGACCGTCAAAGACGTCGGCTACGTCGCTGATGCACAAGGGTTCAGCGTATTCCACGACCCCCATGTGTGCCTTGGCAAGTGTGAACGCGGTCTCGGCGATCTGCTCGTTGACGGCGATCTTTTTGTCGAGGGCGCCCAGAACTTCGGTGATGGCTCGCTGTGATTGAAGATCCGGAAGTGCGACCTTGAGTGAACCAATATCTGCCAGGTTCAGATAGTCGGCCATATCCGTCTGCCCCTTGAGGCGGGCGGCCTGTACGCGGAACGCATCGCTGCGAAACCAATAGTAGAGGTATTTAGAGATGACCTGGTTCTCGCCGGTAATTCGGAAGTAGCAAACTTGCGGGCTGTATGAGAACTCGGCGGATTCTTTAGGGATCATGGCTACGCGACCCACTGTGCCCTTGGTTGTGAGCACGATGTCGCCGGGGCGCGCAACTTTCTGTTTCATAGAGGCTCGAAACTCCGGCCGGACGAACTCGGAGTAGACGGGGGAGATCTTCCCGTCGAGCACCTCTGCCACTCGGAGGATTGGGAATCCCGACGGCCCTAGTTCAGAGCGCTTGGTGCGGTATCCATCTCCAAATTCAATTTCGCCGGCCAGCGCCAGTTCCTTTAGCGTCCACTGCCGCGGGTTCTGCGTCACAGCCTCCCCACCTGCTCCCGCACAGCTGCCTCTAGGCGACCGGCTTCCTCGAAGTGCATGAACAGTTCCTTCGTAAGCCGCTCTACCTTCGCCTCCGCCGATTCCGCGTCCGGATCCTGCTCCACCTCGGCGACCCCCACATACCGCCCGGGTGTCAGGACGAAGCCGTTGCTCCGCACTTCCTCCAGAGTCGCGCTCCGACAGAAGCCAGGAACATCTGTATATGTCCCCGCACCTTCAAGCCCGCGCCAAGAACGGAAGGTTGAGGCGACCCGCTCGATGTCCGGCTCCTTGAGCTCTCGCAGCGTGCGCTCTTCCATCGTGCCAAGCCCGCTCGCATCGATGAAGAGAATTTCACCGGCGCGCCCCTTGACCCAATCCGCGTGCCGCTTGCTTTTCCCCTCCGCGAGAAACCACAGGCATGCTGGAATCTGAGTAGACCGGAATAGCTGCCCTGGAAGTGCCACCATGCACGCCACAAGGTCGTCCTCGACCATCCGCCGCCGGATGTCGCCCTCTCCCCCCGATTTCCCGCTCATTGAGCCGTTAGCCAGGACGATTCCCGCACGTCCGCCCGGCCGTAGCTTGTTGACCATGAGCTGGATCCATGCGAAGTTCGCGTTGCCTACCGGCGGTAGGCCGTAGGTCCAGCGGGGGTCCATACTGAGTCGTTCACCACCCCAGTTGGAGATGTTGAACGGCGGGTTGGCGAGGACCACGTCGGCTTTCAGCCCGGGGTGCTGGTCCTCGTGGAAAGAGTCGGCGGGCTCATCCCCAAGGTTTGCTTCGATGCCATGGATGGCGAGGTTCATCTTCGCCAGCCGCCACGTCGTAAGGTTGCGCTCTTGACCGTACACGGAGACATTGAAGCGGTTGCCCTCGTGCAGCTCGATGAACTTCTCGGCCTGGACGAACATGCCGCCCGAGCCGCACGCAGGGTCGAGGACACGCTCACCCTCTTGCGGTTCCAGAATCTCCACGAGCAGCCGCACGATGGACTCGGGTGTAAAGAACTCCCCGCCCTTGCGTCCCTCGGCGAGCGCGAACTGAGCGAGGAAGTACTCGTACACCTCACCCATCAGGTCCCTGGCCCCGGTGCGCTTACCGTCCTCGCCGACCTGGGACTGGAATTCGAGACGGTCGAGGAGCTTCACCAGGCCAGCCAGCGTCGTCTCGTTGACTCGCGGGCTGTTGTACTCCTGGGGGAGGGTGTCCTTGAGTGCGGGGTTGACCTTTTCGATGGAGTCCATGGCGTCGTTGATGACCTCGCCGAGGGACTGGCCCTCCAGGGTTCCCCGGGCCCGTTCCATCACCACTTCCCAGCGGGCGGTCGGCGGTACGTAGAAGAGCCCGGCGCCCGTGTACTGCCTGCAGTCCTCAACCGTCTGGGAGATCAACTCCTCCGAGGCGGTGCCCTCGAGGCCGAGCGAGGCGAGCATGCTGCCGTCCCTGAGACCCTCTTCCAACTGCGCGCGCTTCTCGGCCATGGCCACGGAGACGTACTTGAGGAAGACGAGCCCGAGCACGAAGTGCTTGTACTCGGCCGCGTCCAGAGTTCCTCGGAGCTGGTCGGCGGACTCCCAGAGGATCGCCTTCATCGGCTTGGGCTTGGCGTCTTTCTTCTTCCGTGGTGGCACTGGTGCTCGCTTCTCTAACAGTTGCGTGGTTCCGCGCGTACTGAGGGGGCTACCAGAGAAGCCTACAGACGAGTAGGTGGGGAAACAGTGGCTCCGGGGAAGACTAGGTCGCCCGATGTTTCGCCCCTGCCGCATGCCCACCTGCCTCGTTCGCGGCTGGTGCATCCGCTCGCCCAGTGTTGAAGCCTGCCGTCTGCCCGTCTGCTGGCCACGGGTCTTCCGGACTATGCGTGAGCGGACGGGGTGGCACGTGCCGGCTCGGGCGGGATCGTGGATCACGGCGCAACGTCCTGACCTGCTGGTTCATCACCAGGTGACCGACGCTGGCATCAGCCAGCATGATCACTCTCGGGCTCGTAATGCGTAGGTCATGGGTTTGAATCCCATAGGCGGCTCAGTGAAGGCCCAGGGCAGATAGCCTCTGACCTGGGTCTTTTGTTGTTCCTTGACCGGCCGGCAGGCGTTGGCAGAGCACATGCGTTCCGGCCTGGTGGTCGACGCGGTCCGCTCGGCGGCCGGTGTCCGGGGCGGGGACGTGCGCGGGGTGGTGTTTCACTCGGACCACGGCGCCCGGTGCGGATTCAATCGGTCGTCGCAACACCTCGTCCTCGGAGGTGTTGATGGGCAGGCCAGCAGGGTGGATGGCGGCGTTGACCGGGCGGTCGCCGATGAAATCCCCGGGTGCGCCAGCGCTTCGGCGGGAAGTGGAACGCCAGTTCTGGCGGGAGATCGCGAAGGGGGTGCTGGCGTATCCCAGGCAGCGGGTTGCAGGTGGTTTCGGCACGGTGGCGGCATGCCACCGATGGATCTTGCCCCACAGTCCGGCCGGTACCTGTCCTTCCACGAGCGTGAAGAGATCGCGATCCTCAAAGCGCAGGGCATCGGAGTCCGGGAGACCGCGCGACGCCTCGGCCGCGATCCATCGACGGTGTCCCGAGACATGAGATGGGGCAAAGACCGTAGAGCTGGTCCCTGGCCAGATCGTAGGCCGCGAACAGGTGCCGAACCCCGTGCGGGCAGGTGTAGGTCGCCCGTGGCCGTGGCTCGCGGTCGGGGTCCTTGTGGTGGTCGCCGCGCTCCGCCCACTTCCGGCCGGGGTGGGGTTGGAGGTTGAGCGGCCCGAACTCGTCGAGGCAGAAGACGACTTCGGGCTCGCCTTCCTCGGGGATGACCTCACCGTCGGCGATCGCGTAGAGGTGCTCGACCCGGGCCTTCCTGGCCGCGTAGTCCGGGTCGCGGGAGGTCTTCCAGGTCTTCACGCGTTGAAAGGAGACGCCTTCCTCGCGGAGCAGGACCCGCAGGCCCTCGTGGCTGATGTCGTAGACCACCCCCGGTAACCAGGAAGTCGGCCAGCTTGGCCAGGCTCCAGGTCGAGAACGGCGGGCCGTGTTCGGTCGGCCTGGACTTGGCGATCTTCTTGATCTCCCGGCGCTCGGGCAGCGTGAACGTCCTCGGCCGTCCACCCCGGTACTTCGGATAGAGCGATTCGAAGCCGTCGGCGTTGAAGTTGTGGATCACGTCCCGGACCCGGTCCGCGCTGGTGAACGTCACCTCGGCGATCTTCGCCACGCTCACGCGTTGGGCGGACAGCCGCAGCAGCCCTCTGCCCTCGTCGTCATCGATCTCTCTGACCCGTACTCGCTCTGCCACGCGCACAGCTTGGCGCACATGTGCCGTCCGGAGCATCCTCCGGATGGCACATCACAATCACAGCGGGGCGAACGTTGCTTGATGCGGCACCAGAGCCCGGGAGTCCGCCGGCCCACCGGACCGCGAGAGGCCGGATGTGAATCGCGGGTCACAGTCGGGTTCAATGAATTCGCCCTGATCTTCCGGGAGCTGGGTGTGGCCAGGAGCCGTGGCGCGGTCGGCACGAGCGCGGACAACGCGGCCGCCGGGCGTTCGACGCGACCCTGAAGCGGGAGACTCTGCAGGGCGCGAAGCGCTGGGCTGGAGCCCGTGCCGCCCGCCTGGCGGTCTTCCGGTGGATCACCCGGTACAACACCCGCAGGAGGCACTCCGCGCTGAACTGCCTCAGTCCGATCGAGTTCGAACAACGATCAGCTACGCCGGCACTCGCCGCATAGCACTAGTGTCCACACTCCGGGGCCCCTCCATCCAGACTGGTGGCGAAGCCATGGCGTTCGATGCCATGGCCTTCGTTCCGGCCTCGTCCCCATCCAGTACCGCCCTTTGCTGGAAAGACTGACGTGACGTCAAGCCCACAGCCGGCCTGACCCGCAAGCGGCCCCGGGACGCGTTTGGGCGTCCCGGGGCCGTTCCGGCCAACCGCACGACACCGCCAGCCCGAAGGAGCCGTCCTTGAGCCCCACCCACCCCCTGACGCGCGCAGCCGCGGCCGCCGCGATCCTCGCCGTCCTGGCCGGATGCTCGACCTCGCACGACAAGGACCCGAACCGGCCCGGAGCCGAAGCCGCCACCCGAATCAGCCCGGGTGAGGGCCCGGGCTCGTCGTCCCCGACGGGCTCGGTCACCCCGTCCGGCACGGTTCCCGACTCACCGGCCCCGGCGGGCCCGGCGAGCTCGGCGGGCTCGTCCAGTGCCGCCCCGGACTCGCAGAGCCTGACGGACTGGCCCAGCGAACCGGCACCGGGCACCGCTGTCCCAGTCGTCAAAAGCCAGGTGATCAAGCGTGGGTACACCGGCGAGTCATACCTGAACCGCTTCGCCGCCACCTGGGGCATAACCCTGGACACCCGGCAGAAGGTCGAGTTTCCCGGCCGGCCGACCGTCTGGCACACGTCGGGCGTCAAACGGAGCGGGGAGGTGGCGACATCGATCGCCGCGGTGTGGAGCCTCGACGGAGATCTGATCTCCCTGTCCTGTTCTGTGACGGCCTCGGCCACGAAGCGCGCCGATTTTCTGCACGACTGCGCGAGCCTGGACCATCCCGGGGCGGCGCCGGCGTCCGCCACGGCCTGGCTGGACGCCATGGAACCCCGGGTAGCCAACGCCTTCGCGTCCGGACAGGGCACCGTCATCGACAGCCCGCTCCACCGTTCCGGCCCGGTCGCGACCGTGCTGCAGAAAGCACGCGATGCCTCGTACGGCGGCGACTACTACCAACTGCGCTCCTTCGGCACCGGTTCGAGTTAATCGGATCTGTCGAGCGGCGCCAACGGTCGCAGGCGGCACTCGCGAGCTCGCGGACACAACCGCCCGCCGGCGGTCGCAGAGGCGAACACCGCCGTAGACCTGCTCGCCTGCGAGGACAGGCCCGTCGAGGCGTTCGGCGACACCTTCTGCTCCACCGGAACCGCGCGCCAGGCCCTCGGCGAGGCCGGACACATATTGTTCTTCCAGCCCGCCCAACGGCCCGGCACTACGGGCGGCTTGGCCCTCGGGAACTTCCGAATGCGCCCGCCTGCGGTACGGCCGGCTACACCGTCGCGCTGTCACCCGACCGCGGCCCCCACACTCGCCGGCACCGCGAACTTCGACCGCCGCTGTATCGACTGCCCGTTGCGTGAGCGCTGGACCGCCTTGAGGACCGGTAAGAACCTGCGGATCCAACCCGGCTACGACCTCCAGCGGAACTGTCAGCTCGGGAAGCCCCGCAGGTCACGCAGAGCCCGGTCTTCTCGGACGACGCCGGGCGGGGCCGTCCGTTCGAGGGCGGCGACGAGCCGCTGCCGGTCCCGCCGCCGCACGGCCAGCAGCGGGATCCGGCAGCGCGCCCCGTCGCGGCCCTCCAGCAGAAGCGTGTAGGCGTGCGCTCCGGCCACCGAGCCCGCGGCGTCGGTCAGGGCGCGGGTGGAGCCCAGCTGGTCGTGGAAGAACCAGAGGGTCCCTGTGCCGGTGATCTGCTCGACCGGTAGGTCATCCGGTCCGTAGATGTACGAGGACGAGCCGTTGGAGAGCAGGTTGGGGATCTTTTCCGCGTCCCAGGTGCAGGAGACAGCTGTCGTCCCGGTGGTCTTCTGTGTCCGCAGGCCGGCGCCGTTGTACGTGTAGGCGCTGGTGGTCCCGCCGCTGCTCACACCGGTCAGGCGGTTCGCCTGGTCGTACGTGTGAGTGACGACGGTGCTCCCGGTGGTCGCCTTCGTGCGGTTGCCCTGCGGGTCCCAGGTGTAGGTGGTCGCGCCGCTCGGCGGAGCGGTGCAGGACGGCACGGCCGGCATCGAGCCCGGCGTGCTCCAGCAGAGCTGGTTGGCCGCGTCGAAGGCCTGCCCGGTGGCTCCGGTCCGGACAGGGTTGTCGGCGGCGTCGTAGGCGTAGTCGGTCGTGGCCGACCCCGCGGTGGAGGACTTGAGCTGGTTCAGCGCCGTGTACTGGTAGGTCAGGGCGCTGCCCGGCACGCCGCTCGGGCTCTCCGAGCTGACGCGGCCCGTGTTGTCCCGGGTGTAGGCGAGCGAGACCAGCGTTGAGCTGCCGCCGGTCAGCCGGTCGGTCAGTGGCTGCCCGGAGTCGTCGAGCGTCGTGGTGGCGGTGGTTCCGTTCGGGAAGGCCGTGGAGGCCCAGTGGCCGGCGCCGTCGTAGCCGAACCCGGTGGTCTTTCCGTTCCAGTCCTTGACCGAGGTCAGGCGGTTCGCCTTGTCGAAGGTGCGGGTGACCGTCTGGGAACTTCCACCGGGGTAGGTGATCGACGTCTGGTTGCCGTTCTCGTCGTAGCCGTAGCCGGTGACCGCTCCGGCGCCGTCGGTCGTCGAGACCAGCTCGCCGAACGCGTCGTAGACGCGCCGGGAGGTGCCGGTGCCGTCGGTCATCGAGCGCTGCCGGCCGGCCGCGTCATAGCTGATCGCGGTCACTGGCGCAGTGGCCCCGTCCGAGAAGGCCACCGAGACGGGCTGGCTGTTCGCGTCGTAGGTGAAGGTGGTGACGCGTCCGCTCGGATCGGTCGATGTCGTGCGGCGTCCGGCCGCGTCGTAGGCGTTCGCGGTGGCGCGGCCCAGTGGATCGGTGCGCAGGGTCTGCCGCTTCTGGGCGTCGTACGCGAAGACGGTGGCCGCGCCGAGTGCGTCGACCGTTCTGGCGACCGTGCCGCCGGGGTTGTAGTCGGTGCTCAGCACCGTTCCGTCGGGCCGCTTCACCTTGGTCTGGTTCCCGAGGGCGTCGTACGTGTACTGGGTGGTGTTGCCCTTCGGGTCGGTCATCGAGGTGCGGTGCCCGTCCGCGTCGAAGGCGGACGTACTGGCGTGGCCGAGCGGGTCGACGGCTCCGGTCCGGTTGCCCCACGCGTCGTAGGAGTAGGTCGTGCAGCCCTTGGCCGGCGCGGTGCAGCCCGGTGACGTACCGGCGGCGACACCGTCCGGTGCCACCTCGCTGGTCAGCAGGCCGCGGGCGGTGTTGTACCCGTACTTGGTGACGTTGCCCAGTTCGTCGGTCGCGCTGGTGACTGCTCCGGTCGGGTCGTAGGTCTTGCGGCTCACATTGCCGCGCGGATCGACCGTGCGGGTCGTGTCACCCGGGTGGGCCGCGTCGTCGTAGTACACGGCGGTCGTCCGAGCCGGCAGCGACTCGCTGACCGGCTGGCGAACCACGCCGGTGAGCAGCCCGAAGCCCTCGGTTCCGGTGTTGGTGCCGCCGACGGTCGCGATGTGGCCGGCCTCGTCGTAGACGTAGGCGGTCCGGAGTCCGCTCGGGTCGATCACGGACCGGAGGTTGTCCGTGCTGTCGTAGGACTTGACGGTGGTGAACCCTCGGGCGTCGCCGGCCGACGTCTCATTGCCGTGGTCGTCGTAGGTGTAGGTGCGGACGTAAGACCCCGGGCGGCCGTCGGGCCGCCTCGCGGCACTTCGGCCACCTACTGCCTGATGAGGCGTCATATGTCGGGAGAGTCAAGCGGGCTCACCGCAGGAGCGGATGTCTGATGCCACGTCAGTGTCTGCCGGCCCTTCGCGCAGGGGCAGAGGTGTCAGGGGGCGGGTTACGGTGGCGGGTATGGACTGGCTTGATCGGGTGGGGGCGCTGCGGCGGTGGGGGAGCAATGAGGTGCGGGCACCGCACAAGCCGTTGCTGTTGTTGTACGCGCTGGGGAGTTATCAGCAGGATGCCGGCGGCGAGCTGCGGTACGGCGTGGTCGAGGGGGAGTTGAAGCGGCTGCTCGTGGAGTACGGGCCGCCGCATGCCACGACGCCGGCGTATCCGTTTCACCATCTGGTCAGTGACGGGGTGTGGGAGGTCAGGACCGACCGGGGGGAGGGGAGTCCGGGGACGGGGGTGCGGGAGTTGCGGGCCAGTGGTGCCACCGGGAGGCTGGCGGCCGGGCTGCGGGCGGCGCTTGCCAGGGATCCGTCGTTGTTGGGGCGGCTGGTCAGGGTGTTGCTGGACAGCTACTTTCCGCCGTCGTTGCACGTCGAGCTGTGCGAGGCGGTCGGGCTCGATCTGGAGGGGGTCGAGACCGGGGTGCCCGGTGGTGGGGGCGGGGGCTCGCGGCGGCAGCGTGATCGGCGGATGCGTGAACTGATACTGACCGCCTACGAGTTCCAGTGTGCGTTCTGCGGGTACGACGGGGCGCTCGGCGGGAGTGTGGTCGGGCTGGAGGCCGCGCATGTGCGCTGGTGGTCGTACGACGGGCCGGACACCGTCGACAACGGACTCTGTCTCTGCTCGCTGCACCACAAGCTCTTCGACAAGGGGGTCATGGGGCTGGGGGAGGACCACCGGATCCTGGTCTCCCAGCGGTTCGTCGGGCGGGGCGAGGCCAGCCGGCAGCAGGTGCTGGCGCTCGCCGGGCGGTCGGTGATCGGGCCGCAGCCGGGCCTTCCGGCGGTCGCGGGCCGGCATCGGGAGTGGCACGTTCGGCAGGTGTTCCACGGTGCGGCGCGGGCCGTCGGGTGAGGGGTGGGGGATCGGGTTCCGGCGGTCAGTCCTTCGTGTTGACGCGGACGACGCCGACCTTTGAGGTGGCGGTGATGGTGCGGGGGGAGCCCGGGTCCTGGTCCACGTCGACGTGGGGGCGGGAGGAGCCGGCGGCGGCCGAGACGCGGTACCGGGTGCCGTCCTTGGGCACGGACACCGTGATGCTGCCGGTGGTGGAACCGGCGCTGACGGCGGTGGGCGTGGTGCGGAAGGCGAGCTTCACGCTGCCGTGGTCATTGGCCGCGTCGACCTCGGGAGAGGTCAGGCCGTTCGCGGTGATGTGGCCCGAGCGGGTGCGCACGCGCAGTGGCCCGGAGGCGGTGTCGATGTCCACGCCGCCCTGCCCGGTCGTCACATCGAGTCTGCCGTCGATCCCCTTGGCGGTGACGCCTGCCGGGCCGGTGCCCCGGACGGTCACGGCCATGTTCCGCGGGACGTGGACGGTGTGGTCGGCCTGGCAGTTGAGTGCGACGCCGCTGCAGGTGGCGGAGAGTCTGAGGGTGGTGCCGTCCAGCACCCAGGTGGCGTTGCCGTCCTGGGCGGCCCGGCCGGTCAGGTGGCGGTCGACCCTGACGGCCTTCCCGTCGGCGGGCAGCAGTGTCACGTCCTGGTCGGTCTCGACGGTGAACTGATCGCCGTGGACGGCGAAGTCCTGGGAATCGCTGCGGGGTTGGGCGGCCAGGTCGTCGGTGACACCGCAGCCGGTGAGGGCGGCGGCCAGGGCCGGGAGTGCGGCCACCCAGGCCGGTATGGCGGTCGGCTTCTTCATGCCGCCATGCTCGCGGCCGGCCAGGGGCGTCGACATCTGCCGTTCGGGAGAGATCGGCCGGTGTCTCGCTGTTCGGCAGTCGTCGGCTGCTGCCGGGCGCCCGATCCGAGCGGGCCGGTCATCTGACTATTCTTGTAAAAGACTTTCAGGGGGCATTATCTGACGAATAATGCGCCCGCTTATCATCAGACAATTACCGTTGCTTGTGATTCTTTTCGGAAATCCCTCGCATCATCTTCCAGCCACCGTTAGTATCAGAACGAATGCTTTCGGTGATCGTTCGGTGGTGGATCGCGAAGGGGGTCGCCATGGGTGGGCAGCTACGATCGGTGCTGCGGCATGTCGCGTACCCGATCCTGCTGATCATACTTCTGTCGATATCGGTCGCAGCCCTGCGCTGGCGATGGGATCTCGGCCGGGCGAGCCAGATCTTCCTGGTCGGCACCATCGGATATCTGACCCTACTCGAATGGATGATCCCCTACGAGCCGGAGTGGCAGCCGAGCGCCGGTGAATGGGGTTGGTACGGCGTCTATTTCGTCCTCACAATGATCGGCGGGGGGTTGTCTCAGGTGCCGGTGCAGGCCCTCGTCGGCTGGCTGGCACCGCCGCATCCGGCACTGCCGCTCTGGGCCGAGATCCCGGCGGCGATGCTGCTCGGCTCGCTCGCCAACTATCTGGTCCACCGCTGGTGCCACACCAATCCGTGGCTCTGGCGGCTGCACGGGGTGCACCACGTGCCGGAGAAGGTGAACGTCGCCAACAACGGCGTCAACCACATTGTCGACGTGCTGCTCACCCAGGGCGTCGTCCAGCTGTCGCTCGCGCTGGCCGGCTTCTCCGCGGAGTCGGTGTTCGTGGTGGGCCTGTTCGTGGTGGCCCAGGGCTACTTCGTCCACGCCAACATCGATGTCCGGATCGGCCTGCTCAACCACGTCTTCGCCGGGCCCGAGCAGCACAGGCTGCACCACAGCGTCGACCTGGCCGAGGCCGGACACTACGGCTCCGATCTCTCCGTCTGGGACCACGCCTTCGGCAGCTTCACCTGGTACCCCGGCCGTCGCCCGATCGCGGTGGGGCTGCAGTACCCGTCCGACTTCCCCCGGACGGAAGCGGTGATCGCCAGTCATCTCCAGCCCTGGAGACGCCCGGCGCGGGCCGACGACGCGCCGGCCTGACCGCGCCGCACCCCGAACCGTCCCTTCGTCCGCGCCTTCCCTGTCTCCTTTCTGCCTCTCTCCTGGCCCTCTTCTCCGGTTCTCCGGCCGGCCGGCCCTCGGCCCGTCCGGGAGCGGAGCGCGGCCTCCGTCCCCATGCCCGCGTGGCCTCCCACGGCTCTTCCGCGCGCGCGAAACGCAGCGACACAAGGACTCGACCATGACGGACTCATGCCTTGCGGCATCCCCCGGCCCCGCTGATTCCCCAGACCCCACCGGCCGCCCCGACACCTCGGGCCCTTCCGCCTCCGCCACCTTGGCCACTCCCGCCGCCGCCTCCGTCATCGCCACCGCCGTCACCGCCGCTCCCACCGGCCCCGCCTCCTCCGCGGTCTCCACCGGCGAGCCGGAGAAGATCGCGATCATCGGGATCGGCTGCCGGCTGCCGGGCGGAGCCAATGACCACCGGTCGTTCTGGCGGAACCTGGTCGACGGCAAGGACTGCCTCACGCCGACCCCGCGCAGCCGCTACGACGTGGCCACCCTGGGCAGCCGGGACAAGGCGAAGCCCGGCCGGCTGGTGGGCGGCCGGGGCGGCTACATCGACGGCTTCGACGAGTTCGACCCGGCGTTCTTCGGGATCAGCGGCCGGGAGGCCGACCACATGGACCCGCAGCAGCGGAAGCTGCTGGAGGTCGCCTGGGAGGCGCTGGAGGACGGCGGGCAGAAGCCGGGCGAGCTGGCCGGCCGCGATGTCGGCGTCTACGTCGGCGCGTTCACCCTGGACTACAAGATCGTCCAGTTCTCGGACCTCTCCTTCGAGACCCTGGCCGCCCACACCGCCACCGGCACCATGATGACAATGGTGTCGAACCGGATCTCGCACTGCTTCGACTTCCGCGGCCCCAGCGTCTCCCTCGACACCGCCTGCAGCTCCTCCCTGGTCGCCGTCCACCTGGCCGCCCAGAGCCTGCTGCGCGGTGAGACGGACCTCGCGCTGGCCGGTGGCACCCTGCTGCACATCGCGCCGCAGTACACCATCGCCGAGACCAAGGGCGGCTTCCTCTCCCCGCACGGCCGCTCCCGCACCTTCGACGCCTCGGCGGACGGCTACGTCCGGGCCGAGGGCGTCGCCGTGGTCGCGCTCAAGCGGCTCTCGGAGGCACTGCGCGACGGCGACCCGGTCCACGCCGTCATCATCGGCAGCGGCGTCAACCAGGACGGCCGCACCAACGGCATCACCGTGCCCAACCCGGACGCCCAGGTCGCCCTGATCGAGCGGGTCTGCGCCGAGGCCGGCATCGTCCCCGGCAGCCTCCAGTACGTCGAGGCGCACGGCACCTCCACCCCCGTGGGCGACCCGATCGAGGCCAACGCCCTCGCCCGCGCGCTCGCGGTCGGCCGCCGCCCGGGCGACATCTGCTACGTCGGCTCGGTCAAGACCAACATCGGGCACACCGAGTCGACCTCCGGCCTGGCCGGGCTGATCAAGTCCGCGCTGGCGCTCAAGCACCGGGTGATCCCGCCGCACATCAACCTGGAGCGGCTCAACCCGGCGATCGACCCGGCCACCCTGCCGTACCGGATCCCGGTCGAGCCCACCCCCTGGCCCGCCCACGAGGGCCCCGCCAGGGCCGGGGTCAACTCCTTCGGCTTCGGCGGCACCAACGCCCACGTCCTGCTGGAGGCCGCCCCCGAGCCGGCCGACCAGCCCACCGCCGACCAGCCCACCGCCGACCAGTCCACCGCCGGGCAGCCCACGGCCGAACGGCCCACCGACGACCGGCCCACCGGCTGCACCGTCCTGCCGCTCACCGCCCGCGACGCCGCCGCCCTGCCCGAGCTGGCCGCCGGCATCCAGACCGAGCTGGCCGGCGGCTACGGCGGCACCCCCGTCGCCCTGGCCGACCTCGGCCACACCCTGGCCCACCGCCGCCAGCACCTCGACGCCCGGCTCTCCGTGGTGTACGACTCCCGCACGTCGCTGGACGAGGCGCTCGCCGCCTACCGGCGCGGCGAGCCGCACCCCCGGGTGCTGGCCGACCAGCGCCGTGAGGCCCGGCACCGCCGACTCGCCTGGGTCTTCACCGGCATGGGCCCGCAGTGGTGGGCGATGGGCCGCCGGCTGTTCGAGACCGAGCCGGTCTACCGCGAGGCCGTCGAGCGCTGCGCCGAGCACCTCGCCGAACTCGCCGGCTGGTCGCTGCTCGACGAGCTCGCCGCCGACGAGGCCGGCTCCCGGATGGCCGAGACCTGGCTCGCCCAGCCCGCCAACTTCGCCCTGCAGACCGGTCTCGCCGCCCTCTGGCGCAGCCGGGGCGTCCGCCCGGACGCCATCGTCGGCCACAGCACCGGCGAGGTCGCCGCCTTCCACCAGGCCGGTGTCTACGACCTGGCCGACGCGGTCAAGGTCGTGGTGCACCGCAGCCGGCTCCAGCAGCGGCTGGCCGGCACCGGCGGCATGCTCGCCGTCGCCCTCTCGGAGGCCGAGGCGGTCCGCCGGCTGCGCCCGTACGGTGGCGCCGTCTCGGTGGCCGCGATCAACAGCCCGACCTCGCTCACCCTCGCCGGGGACGAGTCCGCGCTGGCCGAGCTGGCCGCCGCGCTCACCGCGGAGCAGGTCTTCGCCCGTCCGCTGACCGTCGAAGTGCCCTATCACAGCGCCAAGATGGACCCGATCAAGGACGAACTGCTCGACGCGCTCGCCGACCTCAAGGCCCGTCCCGCCCAGGTGCCGCTCTACCTCACCGGCCGGGAGGGCACCGCGCACGGCACCGAGCTGGACGCCGCCTACTGGTGGCGCAACGTCCGCGACAGCGTCCGCTTCCAGCAGGCCGTGGAGCGGCTCGCCGACGACGGGTACAGCCTCTTCCTGGAGATCGGGCCGCACCCCGTGCTCGGCCGCGCGATCCAGGAGACCGTGGAGGCCCGCCCCGGCGACGCCGACCGGCCCGCGGTCCGCACCCTGTCCTCGATCCGCCGGGAGGAGGACGAACGGGCCTGCTTCACCGCCTCGCTGGCCACCCTGCACAATCTCGGCGTCGAGGTGGACTGGTCCGTCCTGCAGCCCGCCGGCCGGCCGGTGCCGCTGCCGCGCTACCCGTTCAGGCGGGACCGCCACTGGGTCGAGCCCCGGTCGGTCGAGCAGGTCCGCCGGGGCCTGCTGGACCACCCGCTGCTCGGCCGCCGCCTGGCCAGTGCCGAACCGGCCTGGGAGGCCCGGCTCGATGCCGAGGCACTGCCCTACCTGGAGGACCACCGGATCCAGGGCAATGTGCTCTTTCCCGCCGCCGGCTATCTGGAGATGGCCGTCCAGGCGGTTCGCGCGCTGACCGGCGGCACCGACGCCGCCCTGGCCGGCATCGAGCTGCGCAAGGCGCTCTTCCTGCCCGACGACGAGAGCCGCGCCGTCCAGCTGACCGTCTCCGCCGAGCACGGCGGCTTCACCGTCAGCACCCTCACCGGGGACGGGCCGGAGCGCACCGTGCACGCCGCCGGAACGATCCGCCCCGGCCAGCGCCGCCGCCCGGCCCACCGGCTGGACGCCGACCTGGTCCGCGCCCGGGCCGCCCGCCGGCTGGCCGGCCCCGACTGCTACACCGGGCTGGCCGCCCTCGGCTACCACTACGGCCCGGCGTTCCGGGGCATCGCCGAGGTCTGGATCGGCCCCGGGGAGGCGCTGGCGCTGGTCCGCCCGACGGCCGCGATCGCCGGGCAGGGCGGCGGCCACCATGTGCACCCGGTGCTGATGGACGCCTTCTTCCAGACCCTGCTGACGCCGCAGCTGCTCACCGTCGGCCCGGCGGGCACCGGCATCAAGCTGCCGCTCTCGATCGAGGAGGTCCGCCTCGACGCGGTCGGCGAACAGCCGCTCTGGGTGCACGCCACCGTCACCCGCGACAGCGGGGACGAAATCGTCGGCGACATCGCCGTCTACGACGGGAACGGCGCCCCGCTCGGCGGGGTCGGCGGCTTCCGGGCCGCCGACGTGGAGAAGGCCTCCACCGCCGTCGGCCTCGCCACCATCGACGGCTGGCTCGCCGAACCGGCCTGGACACCGCTCGCGGACGAGCCCGACCACGCCGACCTGCTCGCCGAACACCCCGACCACTGGCTGCTGTTCGCCGACGCCGGGGGTGTCGCGGACGAGCTGGCCGCCCGGATCACCGCGCGCGGCGGCAGCTGCCACCTGGTCCGCGCGGGCACCGGCTACCACCGCTCGGCCGACGGGCACGAGTCCACCGTCGAGCCGGGCTCCGCCGCGGACCTCGGCCGGCTGCTGGCCGACCGGCGGGCCGGCGGCGCCCCCGATCCGGCCGCCGTCGTCCACCTATGGAACCTCGACCGGCCGGTCCTGGCCGACGCCGACCACGCCACCGTGGCCGGCCACACCGCCGCGGGCGCGTACAGCCTGATCACGCTCGCCGCCCTGCTGCCCGCCGAACTGCCCGGCAGCAGGCTGCACATCGTCACCCGGGCCGCCCAGGCCACCACCCCCGGCGAGCCGGTCGAACCGCTGGGCGCCCCCGCCTGGGGCATCGGCCGGGTGCTGCGCCACCAGGAGCTGCCCGGCCACCCGGGCAAGCTGATCGACCTCGGCCCGGTCGCGGCGCCGGCCGACGAGGCGGCCGCGCTGCTGCGCGAGTTCGCCCGCGCCGACGAGGACGAGATCGCGCTGCGCGCCGGCCGCCGGCTGACCAGCCGGCTGCGCCCGGCCGAGGGGCTGACCGGGCCGCTGCCGCCCAGCCTGCGCCCGGACGGCAGCTACCTGGTGACGGGCGCCTTCGGCGCGCTCGGCCGGCTGCTCTGCCGCACGCTGGTCCGGCGCGGCGCCCGCCGGCTGATCCTGGCCGGCCGCAGCCCGCTGCCGCCGCGCGAGCAGTGGCGCGACCTCGACCCGCAGAGCCCCGCCGGGCGCGGTGTCGCCTTCCTGCGGGAGCTGGAGGCGCTCGGTGCCCAGCCCGTCCCGGTGGCGCTGGACGTCACCGACGAGCGCGCGCTCGCCGCCTGGCTGGCCGGGTACCGGGCGCTGGCCTCGCCGCCGATCCGGGGCGTCTTCCACCTGGCCGGGCAGGTCCGCGACACCCTGGTGCCGGAGCTGGACCGCGAGGTGTTCGACGCCGTGCACGGCCCCAAGGTGCTCGGGGCCTTCGCGCTGCACCGGCAGCTGGCGGACGAACCACTCGACCACTTCGTGCTGTTCGCCTCGATCGCCTCGCTGCTGACCACCGCGGGCCAGACCAACTACGCCGCCGGGAACGCCTTCCTCGACGCGCTCGCACACCACCGCAGGGCCCTCGGCCTGCCCGCGCTCAGTCTGGACTGGGGGCCGTGGGCCACCGGCATGATCGAGGAACTCGGCCTGATCGACCACTACCGCAACAGCCGGGGCATGAGCTCGCTCGCCCCCGAGGCCGGGATGGCGGTGCTGGAGCGGGTGCTCGGCCAGGACCGCGCCCAGCTGCTGGTCGCCACCGTGGTCGACTGGCCGACCTTCCTCTCCTGGTACCCGGCCCCGCCGCCGCTGGTCGCCGAGCTGGCCGCCGCCGCCCGCGAGGCCGCTCCGGCCCCGCGGAGCAGCCTGCTGGAGGAGCTGCGGGCGGCCGGCGAGGAGGAGCGCCGGGCGCTGCTCACCGAGCGGTTCGCCGCGCTCGCCGCCGCCGTGCTCCGGGTGCCCGCCGAACAGATCGAGCCCGCCACCGGCCTGAGCGGCCTCGGCCTGGACTCGCTGCTCGCGATGGAGCTGAGGGCCCGGCTCAACACCGAACTCGGCACCGCCCTGCCGGTGGTGGCGCTGCTCGGCAACGCGCCGGTGCGGGAGCTGGTCGCCCAGCTCTACGAGGGGCTGGCCGAGCTGCTGGAGGACGACGGCACCGGCGGTGCCGTCGGTGAGGCGGTCCGGTACGAGGACGAGTCGAACCACCCGCTGACGCAGAACCAGAAGGCGCTCTGGTTCCTCAAGCAGCTCAACCCGGACGGCTTCGCCTACAACATCGGCGGGGCGGTCGAGGTCCGGGTGGAGCTGGAGCCGGAGCTGATGGCCACCGCCTTCCGGACGCTGGTCGAGCGCCACCCCAGCCTGCGGGCCAACTTCGTGCTCGACGGCGGCCAGGCCGTCCAGCGGGTCTCCGCCGCCGTCGAGCCGGACTTCGGCGTGTTCGACGTGCAGGGCCTGGAGTGGGACGACATCCACGCGATGATCGTGCGGGAGTACCGCAAGCCGTACGACCTGGAGCGCGATCCGCTGGTGCGGTTCCGGCTGTTCAAACGCGGGCCGGAGCGTTGGGTGATCATGAAGGCCGTTCACCACATCATCTCGGACGCGATCTCCACCTTCACCTTCATCGAGGAGCTGCTCGCCGTCTACGAGGGGCTGCGACAGGGCCGGGCGCCCCAACTGCCCCCGGTCGCCGCCCGCTACCTGGACTTCCTCAACCGGCAGAACGCGTTCCTGGCCGGCCGCGAGGCGCCGAGGATGCTCGACTACTGGCGCTCGCACCTGCCCGCGGAGGTGCCGATCCTCAGCCTGCCCACCGACAGGCCGCGCCCGGCCGTCCAGACCCACAACGGCGCCTCCGAGTTCTTCGTCCTGGACGAGGAGCTCAGCGCCCGGGTGCACGCGCTGGCCCGGGAGCACAACGTCACCGTCTTCATGGTGCTGCTCAGCGCCTACTACCTGCTGCTGCACGCCTACTCGGGCCAGGAGGACATCATCGTCGGCAGCCCGGTGACGGGCCGCACCGACGAGGAGTTCGCCGGCGTCTACGGTTACTTCGTCAACCCGCTGCCGCTGCACGCGAGTCTGGCCGGTTCGCCGACGGTCGCCGAGCTGCTGGCCCAGGTGCGCACCACCGTGCTGGGCGGGCTGGACAACCAGGAGTACCCGTTCGTCCTGCTGGTGGAGAAGCTCGGTCTGCAGCACGACCCGAGCCGCTCGGCGGTCTTCCAGGCGATGTTCATCCTGCTCACCCACAAGGTCGCCACCGAGAAGTACGGCTACCGCCTGGAGTACATCGAACTACCCGAGGAGGAGGGGCAGTTCGACCTCACCCTGTCCGCCTACGAGGACGAGGCGGAGCGCCGCTTCCACTGCGTCTTCAAGTACAACACCGACCTCTTCCTGCCCGCGACGATGGCCCGCCTCGCCGGGCACTACGTCAACCTGCTGGACGGGCTGACCCGGGCGGGCGCCGGGGAGCCGGCCACCGGGCTGGAGCTGCTCGGCAGCGCGGAGCGCGCGGTGGTGCTGCGGCAGTGGAGCGGCGCCGACCGGCAGGTCGCCCACGACGAGCCGGTGCACGAGCTGATCCTGCGGGCGGCCGCGGCCGACCCCGGCGCCCTCGCGGTGGCCGCCCCCGCCGAGTCCGGCCCGACCGCCCGGCTGACCTACGGCGAGCTGGCCGAGCGCTCCCGGCGGGCCGCCGCCCGGCTGCGCGCGCTGGGTGCGGGCCCGGGCTCGGTGGTGGCGCTCTGCCTGGACAAGTCGCCGGAGCAGATCGTCGCCCTGCTGGCCGTGCTCCGCACCGGCGCCGCCTATCTGCCGCTCGACCCGGGCCACCCGGCCGACCGGCTGGCCTACATGGTCGAGCACGCGGGCGCCGCCCTGGTGGTCGGCGACACCGAGCGGTTCGGCGGGCTGCCCGCCCGGGTGGTCGGGACGGCCGAACTGGAGCGGACGGCCGAACCGGACGGGCCGGCCCCGGACTTCACCGACCAGCCGGCGGACCTCGACGCCCCGGCCTACGTCATCTACACCTCCGGCTCCACCGGCCGCCCCAAGGCCGTCCGGGTCGGCCACCGCAACCTGGCCTCGGCCTACCAGGCCTGGCGCGCCGAGTACCGGCTGGACACCGACGCCCGGGTCCACCTCCAGATGGCCAGCCTCTCCTTCGACGTCTTCACCGGGGACGTCGTCCGGGCGCTCTGCTCGGGGGGCACCCTGGTGCTGGTCGGCCGGGAGCTGCTGTTCAACACCGCCCGGCTGTACGAGGTGATGCGCGCCGAGCGGGTGGACGCCGGCGAGTTCGTCCCGGCCGTGGTGCGCACCCTGATCAGCCACTGCGAGCGGGCCGGCCGGCGGCTGGACTTCATGCGGCTGCTGGTGGTCGGCTCGGACGTCTGGAAGGTGGAGGAGTACGAGCGGCTGCGGGCGCTCTGCGGTCCGCGGACCAGGCTGGTCAACTCCTACGGCCTGACCGAGGCCACCATCGACAGCGCCTGGTTCGAGGGCCCGGCCGACACCCTGGAGCCCAGCCGGATGGTCCCGATCGGCCGGCCGTTCCCCAACAGCGCCTTCTACCTCCTGGACGAGCAGGGCCGCCCGGTCCCGCCCGGGGTCCCCGGGGAGCTGTGGATCGGCGGCTCCGGTGTGGCGCTCGGCTACGTCGGCGACGAGGAGCAGACCGCCCGCCGCTTCGTCACCCTGCCGCTCGGCGGCGCCGACGGCACCGAGCCGGTCCGGCTCTACCGCACCGGGGACCTCGCCCGCTGGGACACCGAGGGCGGAGTGCACCTGCTCGGCCGGGCCGACTCGCAGATCAAGGTGCGCGGCCACCGGATCGAGCTGGGCGAGATCGAGACCCAGCTCGCCGAGTGGCCCGAGCTGGCCGAGGCGGTGGTCACCGTCCGGCCCGACCCGGGCGGCGAGAACGTGCTCTGCGCCTACTGCGTGCCCGCCCCCGGGCGGACGCTGGACCGCCGCGAGCTCCGCCGCCACCTGGCCGGCTACCTGCCGACCTTCATGATCCCCGCCCACTTCACCGAGCTGCCCGCCCTGCCGCTCACCGCCAACGGCAAGGTGGACGTCGCCGCGCTGCCCGCGCCGCGGGCCGACGCGGGCGCCGAGGCGGCCGAGCCTCCGGTCACCCTCTACGAGGTCCGGATGGCCGAGCACTGGCGGGCGTTGCTCGGGATCGAGGAGGTCGGCCTCCAGCACGACTTCTTCGAGTCCGGCGGCAGCTCGATCAAGCTGATCGAGCTGATCCACGGCCTGCAGAGCGAGTTCAACATCAGCATCCCGGTCAGCCAGCTCTTCAAGGTCACCACCCTGCACGGGATGGCCAGGACGGTGGAGCACATCATCACCGGCCGGATCGAGGGCGCCCAGCCCTACCTCTGGTTCAACCAGGAGCAGCAGCAGACCCTCTTCTGCTTCCCGCCGGCCGGCGGACACGGCCTGGTCTACCGCCAGTTCGCGGCGCACCTGCCGGAGTACCGGATGGTCGCCTTCAACTACGTGGCCGGCGACGACAAGGTCGCCCGGTACGCCGACCTGGTCGAGGCCGTCCAGCCGGACGGCCCCTGCGCCCTGCTCGGCTACTCGCTCGGCGGGAACCTCGCCTTCGAGGTGGCCAAGGAGCTGGAGCTGCGCGGCCGGGCCGTCCCCAATGTGGTGATCATGGACTCGCACCGGATCCCGGAGTCCTTCACCCTCGGTGACGAGCACGTCCAGGCCTTCGAGCGGGAGCTGGCCGAGCACCTCCAGCGGCACACCGGCTCGGACATCGTCGCCCAGGAAACCCGCGAACAGGCCCAGGACTACCTGCGGTTCTGCAGCCGGACGCCCAACCTCGGGGTGATCACCGCGCCGGTCAGCGTGATCTCCGACGACGAGAAGGTGGCCCTGTACGCGGCGGGGGAGCGCGGCGCCTGGCACGGCAGCTCGACGACCGGGACGGCCGTGTTCAAGGGCTTCGGCGCCCATGCCGAGATGCTGGACCGCGAGTTCATCGGCCGCAACGCCGGTCTGGCCCGCGACATCCTCACCGGAGCCGCCGTCCATGCCTCCTGAGACCACCCGCGCCCCCGGCCGTCCCGAAAGCCCCGGCGGCCCTGAAAGCCCCGGCCGTCCCGAAATCCCCGGCAGTTCCGGAAGTTCCGGCAGTCCTGGCAGTCCCACACGAGAGGTGGACCACCTCATGCCCAGGCAGCACCAGCCGCTGTCCTACCCGTTCGAGCCGCTCGGTCTCGAACTGCACCCCCGCTACGCCGAGTTGCGCGACCAGCCGCTCGCCAGGATCAGCCTGCCGTACGGCGACGGCGCCTGGCTGGTCACCCGCTACGAGGACGTGCGGACCGTCCTGGCGGACCCGCGTTTCAGCCTCGCCGAGGCGATGGGCCAGGACCAGCCGCGGATGCGCCCGGTCGCCCGCAGCGGCGCCGGCCTGTTCTCCACCGAGCCGCCCGAGCACACCCGGCTGCGCTCGCTGGTGGCCCGGGAGTTCAGCGCCCGCCGGGTCGAACGGCTGCGTGCCCGGGCCCGGGAGCTGGCCGGGGAGCTGATCGACGGCATGCTCGCCGCCGGTCAGCCGGCCGACCTGGTGGAGGACTTCGCGATCCCGATGCCGACCACCATCATCTGCGAGGTGCTCGGCATCCCGGCCAAGGACCACCGGATGCTCTGGGACTGGGCCGAGACCGTGCTCTCCGCCGTCACACCCGGCGAGGTGCTCGTGGCCGAGGGCCAGGCGTTCATCGAGTACATGGCCGGCGTGCTGGACCTGCGCGGCCGGGAGCCCGGCGAGGACCTGCTCACCGTGCTGGTCCGGGCCTGCCGCGAGCAGGGCCTGATCAGCGAGGAGGAACTGCTCTCGATCGCCTGCGACCTGCTGATCGCCGGCTTCGTCAGCACCACCAACCAGATCGGCAACTTCTTCTACCAGCTCCTGGTCAACCCGGAGGAGTTGCGGCGCCTCCGGGAGCAGCCGGAGCTGATCCCGAAGGCCGTCGAGGAGCTGATGCGCTATGTGCCGCTGCTCACCGGCTTCAGCCTGCCCCGGTACGCCACCGCCGACGTCGAGCTGGGCGGGGTGACGATCAGGGCCGGCGACGCGGTGATGATCGCCACCGCCGCCGCCAACCGCGACCCGGAGGTCTTCGAGGAGCCGGAGCGGCTCGTCCTGGACCGCCCCGGCAACCCGCACATCGGCTTCGGCCACGGCGTGCACTACTGCATCGGCGCCCATCTGGCCCGGCTGGAGCTCCAGGTGGCGATCGAGACGGTGCTGCGGCGGCTGCCCGGCCTGCGGCTGGCCGTCCCCGAGGACGAACTGCGCTGGAAAGCGGACGCGATGGTGAACGGGCTGCAGGCGCTCCCGGTCGCCTGGTGAGCCCGGTGAGTCTGGTGACCACCAACCCCCGGTGACCGCCACCGAGCAGGGGCAAGGACGACGAGGAGGCCTCGGAATGCCCAAGGGCACAGAGAACAGACGGACCAGAGAGACGATGATCATCATCGGTGGCGGCCTCGGCGGGCTCTCCACCGGCTGCTACGCCCGGATGAACGGGTACCGCACCCAGATCTTCGAGATGCACGAGATCCCCGGCGGGTCCTGCACCGGCTGGGACCGCAGCGACTTCACCTTCGACTGGTGCATCAGCTGGCTGCTCGGCAACGGCCCGGGCAATGAGATGTACCAGATCTGGCTGGAGCTCGGCGCCCTCCAGGGCAAGGAGATGCGGCACTTCGACGTGTTCAACATCGTCCGCGGCCGGGACGGCCGGGCGGTGTACTTCTACTCCGACCCGGACCGGCTGGAGGCCCATCTGCTGGGTATCTCGCCGGCCGACGCCGCCCCGATCCGGGAGTTCTGCAACGGCATCCGGACCTTCCGCAGGGCGCTGGCGGTCTACCCGTTCCTCAAGCCGGTCGGGCTGATGGGCCGGATCGAGCGCTGGCGGATGCTGGCCTCGTTCCTCCCGTACTTCAACACCATCCGCAAGTCGATCACCGTCCTGATGACGGACTACTCGCAGCGCTTCCGCGAGCCGCTGCTGCGTGAGGCGTTCAACTTCATCCTCTACGAGAGGCACCCGGCCTTCCCGGTGCTGCCGTTCTACTTCCAGCTGGCCTCGCACGCCAACCAGGCCGCCGGGGTGCCCGAGGGCGGCTCGCTCGGCCTGGCGCGCTCGATCGAGCAGCGCTACCGGAAGCTCGGCGGCGAGATCACCTACAACGCCAAGGTCGAGGAGATCCTGGTCGAGGACGACCGGGCGGTGGGCGTCCGGCTCAGCGACGGCCGGGTGTTCCGCTCCGACATCGTGGTCTCCGCGGCCGACGGCCACACCACGGTGATGAAGCTGCTCAAGGGCCGCTATCTGAACGACACCTACCGGCGGCTCTACACCTCGCTGATCGACGAGCCGGGCCAGCTGTCGCCCGGCTACGTCTCGCTCTTCCTGGGGCTGCGCAAGCCCTTCCCGGAGGGGGACCCGTGCACCACCTACCTGCTGACGGAGCAGCAGACGGGCGAGCTCACCGGAATCCGCTGCCCGAGCATGAACGTGCAGTTCCGCACCCGGCACTACCCGGAGCTGGCGCCCCGGGAGAGCACCGTGGTGTTCGCCACCTACTTCTCCGACATCGCTCCCTGGCGGGCGCTGCACGACGGGCCGGAGCAGTCCTCCCGGGTGCGGCGCGGCGAGGAGCTGCACACCCTGCCGGTCAAGCACGGCCGGGAGTACATGGCGGCCAAGCGCAAGGTCCGCAACGGCATCGTCTCCTTCCTGGACGAGCGCTTCCCCGGCTTCAAGGCCGCCGTCGCGGTCGCGGACGTCTCGACCCCGCTCACCCAGGTCCGCTACACCGGCGTCTACGACGGCACCTTCCCGGGCTGGAACCCGTTCGTCGAGGGCAGCGAGACCGTCGAGGAGGAGATCAAGAAGAACGGCCCGGTGCTGCCGGGGCTCTCGGACTTCTACCTCTCCGGGGTCTGGGCCACCATCGGCGGTCTGATCCGGGCCGCCGCCGCCGGCCGGCACGTGATGCAGTTCGTCTGCCGGGACGACGGGCGGGAGTTCACCGCCGAGATCGACGACAGCGCACCGCTGCCCACCCATCTGATCCTCCCCGTCGGCCGGCCGCCGCACCAGGCCGGGCCGGTCGAGAAGATCCCGTCCAGTACCGATTCCTCCGACGCCGTATCGACAGGGGCCCTGGCATGAAGATCGAGAAGTGGGTGGTCCGCGAGCACCTCGACGGCGTGCCCGACGTCGACCGGATCTACCGGAAGGTGGTCGAGGAGGCCGACATCGACCTCCGGCCGGACGAGATGCTGTTCCGGACGCGGTACGTCTCCGTCGACCCGTACCAGAACGGGCTCGCGCTGGAGACGCCGATCGGCCACCACATGGGCGCGGACTCGATCATGGAGGTGCTGGAGGCCGGTCCGGAGGCCGCCTTCGAGGTCGGGGAGCTCGTCCAGGGGTTCGGCGGCTGGCGCAGCCACGTCGTCCACAACGGCGCCGAGGAGCTGTGGCAGACCGGCATCTTCCCGATGGTCTTCCCGGCCTACCGCCGGCTCGACCCGGCCCTTTACGACGAGCGGCTGCCGCTCTCCACCGCGCTCGGCATCATGGGCGCGCCCGGCATGACGGCCTGGGGCACGCTCACCACGTTCCTGGACGTCCGGCCCGGCGACACCGTGGTGATCAGCGGTGCCTCCGGTTCGGTCGGCACGCTGGTGGGCCAGCTGGCCAGGCGCTCCGGCGCCGGCCGGGTGGTCGGCACCACCGCCTCGCCGGGCAAGGCCGAGTACCTGAAGTCGCTCGGCTTCGACGACGTGGTGCTCTACGACCAGGCGGACGACGCCGAGAAGGTCCGCGCGGCGCTGCTGTCGGCCGCGCCCGACGGCGTCGACCGCTACTTCGACAACCTGGGCGGGACGGTCACCGACGCGGTGTTCACCATGCTCAACGTGGACAGCCGGGTCGCCGTCTGCTGGCAGTGGGCGACCACGGTGAACGGTGAGCTGACCGGGCCCCGGCTGCTGCCGTACATCATGTTCCCGCGCACCACCATCCGCGGGATCTTCGCCCAGGAGTGGTTCACCGAGCCGAAGCTGGCCGAGATGCACGAGGACCTCGGCGGGCTGGTCCGGAACGGGGAGATCCGCTACCACCAGACCGTCCACAAGGGCTTCGACCAGATCCCGAAGGCCTACCGGAGCCTCTACACGAACCGGGAGGCCAACCGGGGCAAGGTGCTGGTCGAGGTGTGAACCCCCGGGCGGGGGAGGGCGCGGAGCCCTCTCCCGCCCGGGTTTCACCCGGGGCGCCCGGCCCCGGGTCAGTCCTCGTCGAGGCCGCCCAGGTCGCCGCCGTCGGGGTCGCTGCCGTCCGGGGTGCCGGTGATCGCGTAGCCCTGGCGGCGCGCCTCGTAGCAGGCGACCGTCGCGGCCGCCGAGACGTTCAGCGAGCCGACCCGGCCCAGCTGCGGGACGAACACCACCGAGTCGCAGAGCGCCAGCGCGTCCGGGGTGATGCCGCGGTCCTCGTGGCCCAGCACGAAGGCGACCGCCGGGGTCAGCTCGGCGGCGAACAGCGGCACCGCCTCGTCCGCCAGCTCCAGGCCGACGACCTTGAAGCCGTCCGCCCTGGCCGCGGCCACCGCCTCGGCGACGGTGGGGAAGTGCTCGACCTTGAGGTACTTGTCGGTGCCCATCGCGGCCTTCTGCGCGCCCGAGGAGCGCACCGACGGGGTGTCGCCCGTCAGATACAGCTTCTCGGCGCCCATCGCGGCGGCGGTCCGGACGATCGAGCCGACGTTGAACGGCGACTGCAGGTTCTCCAGGATCATCGCCAGCCTGAACCCGCTGCTGCGCCGCCACTGGCGGTGCAGTCGCTTCAGGTCGGTCCCGCGGAGCTGCTTCACGACGTCGTACCTCGTCCACTCTCGGGGCCCGCGCCCTCCGGGCGGGGCCGCGCTTCAAGAATCCGGAACCCGTTGACCGACGTGACGCGGGTGGTCGGGTATCCCTGGTCGTTCAGCCACTGCATCAGCGAGTCCGAGCCCAGGTTGCGCTGGACGACCAGGAACGCCGAGCCGTCCGGGGTCAGCCGGCCGAGCCACTGGTGCAGCAGCCGGCGCAGCGCCGCCTTGCCGATCCGGATCGGCGGGTTGGAGTAGATCGCCGCGAACCGCAGGTCCTCGGGGACGTCCTCCGGCAGCGCGGCCTGCACATTGCCCAGCTTCAGGGCGTCCGCGTTGAGCCTGACCAGCTCCAGCGCACGGGTGTTGACGTCCACCGCCCAGACCGGCAGCCGCTTGCGCCGGCTCGCCCAGGTCAGCGCGATCGGGCCGTAGCCGCAGCCGACGTCCAGGATCGGGCCGCGCACCCGGGGCTGCGGGGCGTGCTCCAGCAGGATCCGGGTGCCCGGGTCCAGCCGGGAGCGGGAGAACACCCCGGTGTCGGTGGTCAGTTCCAGGGTGAGGTCCGGCAGGGTGACCGTGATCGGCCGGCGCTCGCTGGCGACCTCGGGTGCACCGGTGAAGTAGTGCGAGCCGGACATGATTTCCCCGTCGTTCGTAAGGGCCTCGGGGCCACCGGGTGGGTGTGGGTAAGCCCTGCTGGTACGGCACTGATCGTACCCCCGGTGGCCTGCGGCCCGGCATCCGCGCAGCTGGGTGGGGGTGCTACCGGGTACCCGGGGTCTTGCGGGTGGCCACGTTGATCCGGTTCCAGGCGTTGATGGTGAAGCAGAGCGAGATCAGCTGGGCGAGCTCCTTCTCCTCGAAGTGCGCGGCGGCCCGCCCGTACACCTCGTCGGAGACGCCGCCGCTGATCCGGGTGATCTCCTCGGCGAGCGCCAGGGCGGCCCGCTCGCGCTCGCTGTACACGCCGGCCGGGGCCTCGTGCCAGACCGGCAGCAGGTAGATCCGCTCGTCGTTCTCGCCGGCCCTGCGGGCGTCCTTGACGTGCATGTCCAGGCAGTAGGCGCAGCCGTTCAGCTGGGAGGAGCGGATCTGCACCAGCTCGACCAGGGCCGGGTCCAGGCCCTCGCGGGCGGCGGCGTCCAGGGCGATCATCGCGCGGAAGGCCTTGGGGGCGGTCCGGGCGTAGTCGAGGCGGGCGGTGGCGGTGGTGGTCTCGTTCGTCGTCATGCTTCGACCCTAGGAGGCCGGTGCACCCCGTCCATGGTGCATTTCCCGACGGGATCCATGGGTCAATTCCGGGGCGCGGGAGGGCTCGGACAACACGCCGAGCGCCGGGCCGCACATCGCGTCCGTGCCACCGACGGCGGATACTTCCAGTACCTCCAACGGGCCCGTGGGAGCCTCCGAGCAGTGAGGACGGACACCATGCCGCAGAATCACGAGGACTACCTGGACGAGGTCGCCGAGGCCGTGGAGCCGGAGGACGAGGCCGCCGAGGGCGACGAGTACGACGAGCTGGTCGAGCGCCGCGCCCTGGGCGCCGATCCGGCGACCGAGGTCGCGGACGCCGCCGAGCAGAGCCGGATCGTCGAGCTGGACGAGGACGAGTACCGGTCGTAGCGGCCGGCGGTGTGAGCGCCCCGGGGCCGGAGTGTCCCTGAGGCCGGAGTGTCCCCGGGGTCAGAGCGCCCCGCGCCGCTGGAGCCAGGCGAACGCCGCCCAGCCCGGCAGCACCGGCAGCACGAGGGTCAGCAGCCGGAAGAGCGCGACGGCGGCCAGCGCGCCGCCCTCCTCCATCGCGGCGGTCTGCTCCAGCATTCCGACCAGCACACCGTCCACGGCGCCGGCCCCGCCCGGGGTCGGCGCCGCGTTGCCGACCGCGTTGCCGACCAGGAACACCACCGCGACCGAGGCGAAGGCCGGCTCCCGCCCGACCGCCCGGGTGCAGCAGTAGAGGCAGGCGACCAGGCAGATCGACACCAGCAGCTGGCCGGCGACGCCGACCGCCAGCCGCCCGGGGCTGCGCAGCAGCTCCAGCAGCCGGGGCAGCACCTCGGAGGTCAGCGGCCGCAGCCGGGTGGCCAGCCAGCGGCGGGTCGGCGGTACGGCCGAGACCGCGGCCAGCAGGACGGCCGCCGCGGCGAGCCCGCCCACCACGATCCGCAGCGCGTCCAGTTCGGAGCCGCCCGGTTCCAGGTCCATCAGATAGACGAAGGCGCCCAGTTGGAGCAGGTGCAGCACCAGTCCGAAGAGCTGTCCCACGCCGACGCTGGAGAGCGCCTGCGCGGTCGGGATGCCGGCCCGCTGGAGGAAGCGCGTGTTGAGCGCGACCCCGCCGACCCCGCCCGGCGAGACCAGCTTCACAAAGGCCCCGGCGACCTGGGCGAACACGGCGTTGCGGAAGACCAGCCGCTCCGGCACGAAGCCGATGAACCCCAGTGCGGCCGTGAAGTGGCTCGCCACCGCGGCCGCCAGGGCCAGCGCGAGCCAGGCCGGGTCGGCGTCGGCCACGGCGGAGATCGGGTTCTGCTCGCTCGCGAACAGCTGGGGCAGCAGCAGCCACCCGGCCACCACCCCGCCGACCACCGCCAGCAGGGTGCGGGGCCGCAGCCGCTCCAGCCTGACCGGCCGTACCGGCGCCTGCGGCTGGGTGCGCAGCACCTCGGCCCGGATCTCGTCCAGCAGTTCGACGGGCTGCGGGGCGGGGGTGGCGGCGTCGCCCGGCCCGACGGCGTTCCCGGCGGTGGCGGTGGCGGTGGCGGCGTTGCGACCGGCCCGGGCGGCGGCGGAGGCCCGCTTGAGGGCGTCCCGGGTGGTACGGGCCAGGGCGATCGGCTGCAGCAGGGGCAGCGCCGCGCCGACGGCGTCCGGACCGAGCACCGCCACGGCGGTGCGTACGGCCCGCTCGGCGCCGGTCCGCAGTGCGAAGGTGGTGAGCAGCTGGACGAGGTCGCAGTGGAGCACCAGTTCGCTCGCCGCGATGTCGCCGTCCGCGAGGTCCACCAGGTGCACCGCGCCCGCCTCGTCGACCAGGACCGAGGAGGGGACCAGCGACCGGTGCGAGATCTCCCGCCGCTGGAGCAGCGCGAGCTGGGTCCAGGCGTCGGTGAGCAGTTCGTCGGTGAGCTCGTCGTCGGCGAGCCGGTCCAGGGTACGGCCGGCCAGGTGCTCGTAGGCGACCAGGGCGGTGTCCCGGCCGAGCCCGACGGTGGCGGCGATCCGGCGGGTGCGGACGCCGGCCGCGAGGGCCGCGTACGAAATCAGGGCCTCGTGCTCCAGCCCGGTGCGCAGCGAGCGCAGGGCCCGGGGGTGCGGGGCGGTGCGCAGCCGCAGGCGGCGCCAGGTGCGCCGGACGAGGGCGGCGGTGACGGCCTGCCGGTCGAGCACCTGGACGTCGAGGTCGGGGCGGCCGGCCTCCTGGCGGACCAGGTAGCGGTCGGGGCCGTCCGGGCGGGCGGTGACCGGGCGCAGGCCCGCTCCGCGCAGGCTGTGCAGGATCTGCGAGGGCCGGGGCCGGGGGTCGGGGGTGCCGACGGCGTAGAGGGTGCCGTGGGCGACCGTCCAGCCGATCAGCAGGCCGAGCAGCAGGGCGGTCGGGGTGGCGTACCCGCCGGCCAGCCCGGCGAGGCCGGAGACGGCGAGGACGGTCCACGGCAGCCGCCGTTCGCGGGCGCCGGAGGCGGCCATGAAGGCGAGCACGGGGGCGAGGTAGCCGTACACCGGGTCGGTGTGGCCGAGGACGCCGCCGGGCAGGTCCTGGGTGAGCGCGGCGAGCAGTGAGACGGGGGCGAGGCCGTCGGCCCACAGGTCCAGGGCGAGGGTGAGGCCGAACGCGAGGACGGCGGCCAGCAGCCCGTCGGCGACCTGCTGGAGGGCGCGGCGCCGGTCCGGGCCGAGCAGTCGGCGGATCGCGGAGGAGGCCGGGACCAGCAGGACGGCGGCGGTGGACAGCCCGCCGGCGAGTCTGGCCAGCGGCCGGGGCACCAGCCGGGCCGCCTGGGCGACGTCGGCGGCGATACCGCCGGTGGTGGCCCGGGCGTAGTCGGCGAGCAGCAGGGTCAGCACGATCGCGCCGAGGCCGACCAGCAGCCGGATCAGGGCCGCCGGCTGCCGGATCCGGCCGGTGCCGGGCGCCACTTCCCCGGGGCCCCGGCCGCCACCGGGTATGCCGGGGGCGGGCGGGCCCCCGGGGTCGGCCGCCCCGGCGGTTCCGGCGGTACGGATACCACCGGTGTCGCTGTCTGTTCTCCCCGTCACGATCGCCACGGGTGGCATGCTCCCACGGCCGCGTTCGGAGCCGCCGGGGAACCCGGTGGCCGGGTTCCCCGCCCGTCGTCCCCGTCCGGCCGTCAGGCCTGGCGGGTCGGCAGGGCGACCAGGTGGCGCAGGTTGACGTGCCGGGGGCGGCTGACGGTGTAGACGATCAGGTCGGCGATGTCGTCGGCGGTCAGCGCCGGAACCATCGCGAACAGCCCGCCGAGCTGCTCGCGCAGGACCGGGTTGTCGATGTGCCCGGCCAGCTCGGTGTCGGTCAGCCCGGGTTCGACGGCGCTGACCCGGACGTCGCGCGGGCTCAGCTCGGTGCGCAGGGCGGCGGACAGCTGGGTGACGGCGGCCTTGGTGGCCCCGTAGACGGCGTAGTCGGGGAAGGAGACGTGCGAGGCGATCGAGGAGACGTTGACCAGGTCGGCGGTGCGGCCCTCGGCGGCGGCCGCGACGAGGTCGGCGGTGAAGGCGCGGACGATCCGCAGCGCGCCGGTCAGGTTGGTGTCGATCATGCGGGTCCACTCGTCGATCCGGCCGTCGGTGAGTGGGTTGGGCAGCATCACCCCGGCGTTGTTGACCACCAGGTCGACCGGCCCGTACGCGTCGTGGACGGCCTTGGCGGCGGCGTCCACCGAGGCCTGGTCGGTGACATCGGCGGTGACGGCGAGCGCCTGCCCGCCGGCGGCGGTGATCTCGGCGGCGAGCGCGTCCAGCCGCTCGGTGCGGCGGGCCAGCAGCGCGACCCGGGCGCCGTTCGCGGCGAGCAGCCGGGCGGTGGCCGCGCCCATCCCGCTGGCGGCGCCGGTGACGACGGCGGTACGGGTGGCGAGTGCGGGGTGGTTCATCGGGTGCTCCAGGGGTCTGCGGATCGTTCCGGCGGGGCTGACGGGGATCACTCTGCTCGCGCCCGGACGGCCCGCCCAGGCCGTGTCGTTCCGGGGAAGGCCGGTCCTGGGCCGGCGGATCCTGGGAAGGCCGGTACCACCCGGCCGCGCCGGGCCGGACGGCCTCCGGCGCCCCGGCCGCCGCCGAGCGAGCGGCCCGGGGCGTGTCTTGGAGCGCGGGCCGGGCCCGCCGTCACTACCCTGCGTTCATGAGCGCCTGCGAAGACCTCACCGCGGCCCCCCTGGACATCGCGCCGATCCCGCCCGTGGACGGTTGTGCCGAGTGCCTCGCCCAGGGCCGGCGGGACTGGGTGCACCTCCGGCTCTGTCTGGACTGCGGCCACATCGGCTGCTGCGACTTCTCGCCGCAGCGGCACGCCACCGCGCACTTCCACGACACCTCCCACCCGGTGATCCGCTCCTACGAGCCGGGGGAGGACTGGCGCTGGTGCTTCGTCCACGAGCTGATGGGCTGAGCGGCCCCGCCCGGGCGGCGGCCCTTGCTCCGTTCAGGTGTAACCCGATCGAAATGCGGACATAACGCCCGTGTGGTCGCCCCGGCCACCACCCGGGTGGCGGGCGACCGCCGACGGGAGGCCGACGATGACCAGGCACACCCCGAGCAGCAGCGGCAAACTGCGCCGGGGCACCCAGGAACTGCTGGAACGCCGGGGGATGGCGATGACCCCCAAGCCGCTCGTACCGCAGCTGCGCACCAGCGCCCCGCGCCTCGACACCGGCGCGGACGGCGGTGGCGGTGCCTTCCGGCACGGCGGACGCGAGGCCGGCGCGGCGGCCCCGCACGCCGCCCCCGCGATGCACGCCGAACTCAAGGGCCACCGCCACCGCGGGGCCGAGAAGCACTCCGCGCACTGAGCGAGGACGTCCTGCGTCAGGGGCGGGGGCCGTCCGCGGGTTCCCGCCCCTGACGCGCGCTCAGCGGTGTTCCCCGGGGTGATTGTCAGTGTGCCGCGGTACGTTCGGGCCGATCACCGGTGGTGCGGCGGACCTGGGGGGCGTGCGATGACCGACCTGATGACGGAGGAGCCGGTCGAGCTCCGGCTGGAGCGGTTCCGGACGGAGCTGACCGGCTACTGCTACCGGATGCTCGGTTCGCTCTTCGAGGCCGAGGACGCGGTGCAGGAGACGATGGTCCGCGCCTGGCGCGGCCACCAGGGCTTCGAGGGCCGGGCCGCGCTGCGCTCCTGGCTGTACCGGATCGCCACCAACGTCTGCCTGGACGCGCTGAACGGCCGCCGGAACCGCGCCCGCCCGATGGACCTGGCCGGTCCCTCCACCGTCGCCACCGCGACCGACGCCCAGCTGCCCGAGGTGACCTGGATCGGGCCCGCGCCGGACGGCCGGATCCTGCCCGAGACGGGGGACCCGGCCGAGGTGGCCGCCCAGCGGGATTCGGTGCGGCTGGCGTTCGTCGCCGTGCTGCAGCGGCTCGCGCCCCGGCAGCGGGCGGTGCTGATCCTGCGTGAGGTGCTGGGCTGGCGGGCCGCCGAGGTCGCCGAACTGCTCGGCGTCACCGTGGCCTCCGTCAACAGCGCGTTGCAGCGGGCCCGCGCGGTGCTCGCCGCGGACGGCGCCGCGGCCCGCCCGGCCCCGGACCTGGACGACGACCACCGCGCGCTGCTCGCCCGCTACGTCACCGCCTTCGAGCGGTACGACATGGACGGGCTGGCCGCGCTGCTGCACGAGGACGTCACGCTCAACATGCCGCCGTACGCGCTGTGGCTGCGGGGCCGCGCCGAGCTCCGGGCGTGGATGCTCGGTCCGGGCCACGGCTGCCGGGGCTCGCGGCTCGTCCCGGTGACGGCCAACGGCGGCCCGGCGTTCGGGCAGTACCGGCCGGGCCCGGCGGGCGGTCACGAGCCGTGGTCGCTGATCGTGCCGGAGGTGTCGGAGGGGCGGATCACCGGTCTCACCAACTTCCTCGACACCGACACGCTCTTCCCGCTCTTCGGGCTCCCGCCCCGGCTCACCGGCTCCGGGGAAACTTCTCGAAAAAACTTTCCCGAGGGGCGATGAGTTTCGTGCGCGCCCCCGGTCCACCCCTGTGAAAGCGACCCACCGCACCATGAACACCAGGAGCACACCATGACCGAGAACCTCGGCGAACTGACCATCACCCGCGAGCTGCCCGGCACCCCGGACGCCGTCTTCCGCGCGTACACCGAGCCCGAGCAGTTCGTCCGCTTCTGGGGGCCGGTCGGTACGCACGTCCCGCTGGACACCGTGACCATCGAGCCGAGGGTCGGCGGGCGCTACGACAGCACCATGGTCATGGACGCGACCGGGGAGCGGTACCCGATGACGAGCGAGATCACCGATATCCGGGCGGGCGAGCTGATCGCCATCGCCGAGGGGAGCACCGGGATGCGCTCCACCCTGACCTTCCGGGACCTCGGCGAGGGCCGTACCGAGGTGGTGCTGCACCAGACCGCCGTGCCGCAGATGTACTGCGGCCCGGAGGCGGAGGCCGGCCTCAACTCCAGCTTCGACCGGCTGGTCGAGCACCTGTCCGCCTAGGGGCCTGTCCACCCCCGCCCGTCCTGGCGGGCGGGGGTGGCAGAGTGGGGCGCGGAATTCCCCCGCGCCGTAGGAGGCCCGCTGTGTCGGCTGAGCCCTTGAAGTCCCGTGAAGAGTGGCTGGCGTCCCTGCCGCGGATCTACGCCGCCGCGGGGTGCGTGCTGCGGGACGAGTCCGGGCGGATCCTGATCGTGAAGGCCGGCTACCGGGAGCACTGGCAGTTCCCGGGCGGGACGATCGACCTGGGGGAGGGGCCGGCCGAGTGCGCCGCGCGGGAACTGACCGAGGAGACCGGCCTCGTCGGGGAGGCCGGCGACCTGCTGGCCATCTCCTGGACCCACGCGTCGGCCGAACTCGACCACCCGGCCCAGCACTTCCTGTTCGACTTCGGCACCGTCCCGGACGGCACCCCCGTGACCGTCCCGGCCGGTGAACTCGACGACCACCGCTGGGTCACGGACCAGGAGGCGATCGAACTCCTCGGTCCCGCGCGGTCGTTGCGCCTGCGGGCGGCGATCGAGGCGGCCGCCGACGGGCGGGTGCGGATCGTCACCACGCAGGTGTCCGGCTTCTGACCCGCGGCTTCCGGCGCGGTGTCCGGCCCGCGGCTTCCGGCCCCGGGCGGACGCCGCCGCCGGGGCCGGATCCGCCGGTCACTGCTGTCCGGTGGCCTGTGCCGCGACGAAGGCCGCGATGGCCTCCGCCGTGAAGGTCTCGGCCTCGTGCTTGTCGACGTTCAGGTCGGCCAGCACGCCCGCGCCGTTCTCCAGCTCCAGCAGCGCCAGCAGGATGTGCTCGGTGCCGACGTAGTTGTGCCCGAGCTTCAGGGCCTCCCGGAAGGTCAGCTCCAGCGCCTTCTTGCCCTGCCCGTTGTACGGGATCAGCGGGGGCACCTCCCCGGCGGCGGCCGGCAGCGCGGCGGTCGCCGCGGTCCGGACGGCCTCCGGGGTGACGCCCTGGGCGGCGAGCGCCTTCACGGCCAGGCCCTTCGGCTCGGCGAGCAGGCCGAGCAGCAGGTGCTCGGCGCCGATCTCGGCGTTGCCGGCCGCCCTGGCCTCCTCCTGCGAGGCCATCACGACGTTCCGCGCCCGGTCGGTGAACCGGCTGAAGCCCTGGTTGGGGTCGAGGTCGGCGGGGGCGCCCGGGTCCTTGGGGACGAAGCGCTTCTGGGCGGCCTGCTTGCTGACGCCCATGCTGTGGCCGATGTCGGTCCAGGAGGCGCCGGAGCGGCGGGCCTGGTCGACGAAGTGGCCGATGAGGTGGTCGGCGAGGTCGCCGAGGTGGTCCGCGGCGATGACCGCGTCGGAGAGCTGGTCGAGCGCGTCGCTGTGGACCTTCTTGATCGCGTCGATCAGGTCGTCGAGGCGCAGCGGAGTGGTCTTGGGAACAACGGGATTCTCCATAGCGTCAACCGTAGGTTGTCGATCCCGGATCGTCAACCATTGGTTGACGCTATGGCGAGTTGAGTTCGGCCGCCCCCGTCTCAGGCCCTCTTCTCCCAGACGTACGCCGCCGAGACCGGGTGGCTGCGGTACTTCTCCCACTTGGGCTTCAGGGCGATCCACGCGTCGTCCACGACCGCCTCGGCCATCTCCACCAGCGTCCAGCCGGCCGCCAGCCCGGCGGTGAGGTGGTCGCTGACCAGGTGGACATGGGTGGTGATGGCGATGGACTCCCCGGCGGTGCTGGTGAAGTGGGTGGGCATGCCGGCCGCCATGATGAAGTACGGGTGCAGGCCGACCAGTACGCACCGGCCGCCCGGGCGGGCCAGCCGCCACGCCTCGCGGTAGAACGGGCCGAGGTCGGCCAGGTGTTCGTCGATCAGTGAGGAGATCACCAGGTCGTACCCGCCGCCCGGCAGGCCGGTGTCGGCCACGTCCGCCTCGGCGAGGCTGTCGTGCGCGGCCTTCTCCCGGGCGACCGCCAGCATTTCGGGCGTCAGGTCCACGCCGTCCAGGACCAGGCCCGCCGCGGCCTTCCCGCGCAGCCAGGCGCCCGTCCGGCCGGTGCCGCAGCCGAGGTCGGCGGCGCGGCCGACCTCCGCCCAGGCGGGCGCGGTGAGCCGGTCGAGCACCGCGAGGTCCATCGCGTCCTCGACCGTCCGTTCGTACGTTTCCACCCACCGCGCGTAGCCGGTGCGGACGTCCACCATCGGGTAGTCGCGAGTGTCGAAGTCGGAGAAGTCCGCCATGCGGTGCAGTATCGCCGCCGCCCCGGGCGGCGGGCGAGCGATTAAATCCGGCGAATCCGGGCCTCAGAGCGTCAGTTTGAAGCCGTCGTGGCTGCGCGCGAAGCCGAGCGAGGCGTAGAACCGGTGGGCCTCGGTGCGGCGCTTGTCGCTGGTGAGCTGGACGAGGGTGCAGCCGTGCTCGCGGGCCCGCGCGACGGCCCTGGTCAGCAGCTCGCGCCCGAGCCCGGCGCCCCGGCGGTCGGCCCGCACCCGGACGGCCTCGATCAGCGCGCGCTCCTGGCCGTGCCGGCCGAGGCCGGGGATGCGGGTGAGCTGGAGGTAGCCGAGCACGGTGCCGTCGCCCTCGTCGAGGACGAGCATCTCGTTGCGGGCGTCCGCCTCCACGGCGGCGAACGCACGGGCGTAGGCTTCGTCGACCTGCACGGTGGCCGGGTCGATCACCCGCTCCTCGTCGCCGAGCAGCGCGATGATGGCGGGCAGGTCCTGACGGGTGGCGGTCCGGAAGATCACGTCCGGGAGTCTGGCAGACGAGGGGGGAGCATGCGCGTACTCGCACTGCCGGAGGCCGAGGTGCCCGGCGAACTCAAGCTCCAGGTCGCCGAGTTGCAGGACCAGGCCTGGCCCGGACCGCCGGCGCCGTCGACCGTCCCGGTGCACGACCCGGCGCTGCGGCCGCTGTCGATGCTGCTGCTGGACGGCGACCGGGTGGTGGCCGCGCTCGACGTGCTCTCCAAGCAACTGGCCCACGCCGGACGGACGTACGCCGCGAGCGGGCTGAGCGGGGTGGTCACCGACCGGGCGCGGCGCGGCCGGGGCCACGGGCGGCATCTGGTGTCGGCGGCCCGCGCCGCCGTCCGGGAGAGCGGCGCGGACCTCGCGCTGTTCACCTGCGACCGCGGGCTCCAGGGGTTCTACGAGAGCGCCGGCTGGGAGCCGCTGCCGGGCACGGTGCTGGTCGGCGGCACGCCCGAGGAGCCGTTCCCCAGCGACGGCGCCGGCTTCGACAAGGTGACGATGGCGGGGTTCTTCAGCGGGCACGCCGTCCGGCACCGCGCGGACTTCCCCGGCAGCCGGATCGCCCTCCACCCGGGGGAGATCGACCGGCTCTGGTAGGGCGCTACGACGAGTAGGGCGCTACGAGTCGAGCAGGCGGGTGCGGACGGCGGTGAGATCGGACGGGTCGACGCCGGCGGCGAGCAGGTAGCCGGCCGGTTCGAAGCCTTCGAGGGCCGCGTACAGGGCGGCCTCGGCGGTGGTACCGGCCTCGGCGAGCACGGCGTCGATCCGGCGGTACTGGTCCGGCAGGCCGAGCATCCCGTACAGCGGGCGGACGTTCGGCGCGCTGAGCAGGTAGTCGGCGACGATCTCGGACGGCTCGACGCCCGCGAGGGCGAGCAGCAGCAGGGCGGCCAGGCCGGTGCGGTCGCGGCCGGCGCCGCAGTGGACGACCAGGCCGCCGGGCCGGGCGCCGGCGATGGTGGTGATCAGTTCGGCGGCGGCGCGCGGGCAGTGGTCCAGGTAGGGGCGCAGCGCGAGCGGGGTGCCGTCCAGGTGCCCGTACGTCTTCCACCAGGCGGGGCCGGCGAGGTCGTCCAGCGGGACGCGGACCAGCTCGACGCCCGCGGGGAGCGGGAGGAGCGGCTTGTACTCCTCGACGTTGCGCAGGTCGACGACGGTGCGGACGCCGTGGTCGAGGAGGGTGTCCCAGCCCTCGGCGGTGAGGCGGTCGAGGTTGTCGGCCCGGACGACGGCGCGGCGGGCGGTGCGGGCGCCGGAGGTGGTGGGGAGGCCGCCGAGGTCGCGGACGTTGAGGCAACCGTCCCAGACCAGGGTGCGGTCCTCGGTGGCGGTGGTCAGCGCGTGCGTCCGGCTCATCAGGCTCCCCGTTTCAGACCGGGGGTCCGTTACCCCCTCGTTATAAGAGGACTCCGGGGGCGCCCGGATGGTTCCGTGCGCGGCGGGCGGTGCGGGTGGTCGGGCGGGCAGGTTCAGCGGGTGGTCGGCTCCGCGGCCTCGGCCTGCACCAGCTTCGCCAGCGGTTCGGCGGCGGACTGGCCGAGCACCGAACCGGCCGCGATCGCGCCGATCAGGAACACGGTGGAGAGCCAGGCCATGGTCGAGACCGGCAGGGTGAAGGCGCCGACCACCCGGGCCGCGCACTCGGTCAGCAGGGCGGTGCCCCAGATCCCGGAGAACAGCCGCTCGTAGCGGCGGAACGAGCGCGAGCGGGCCGCCCGGCCACCCGCCAGCCGCTCCCAGGCGTCGGCGCGGCCGCGGTCGCCCCTGGTCACGAAGGGCATCAGCATCGGGGACATCAGCGGCCGGCCGATCAGCGCGGAGACCAGGACGGCCAGCGCGAGGGTGCCGCTGAGCGCGCCGTCCTTGGCGATCATCAGCCGGGCGTCGCCGGTGACGGTGGTGAGCGCCAGGCCGGCGAGGTTGACGCCCAGCATCATCGAGGCCCACAGGTTGAGCCGTCGCTCGCGGAGCAGCCCGAAGACGGTGCGGGCGGCCGGGATCACGCCGCTCCAGGCGAGGGCGGCGAACTCGCTCATCCCGAAGGCCGAGTGCAGCAGGTAGTAGCCGGCCAACGGGGCGGCCACGTCGAGGGCGAGCGGGCGGAGGGCGGCGGCCACCGGGTTCGGCGCGGTGGCGGTGGTGGTGGCGGTGGTGGTGGTGGTCGTCGTCGTGGTCGGAGCGGCGACGGCGGTGCTGGTGAGAGCGGGGGCGCTGAGGGTCTGGCTCACGGTGGGGTCCTCCCCGGACTGGTGCTCGGCCTGCGGGCCGGTGCCCGCGTCGTGCCTCCAGTCTTCCGAGCCGACCCTCCGTCAGGGCAGTGTCGTCCGTTGCGGGATCCGCATGACAGTTGTCACGGTGTGCGTCATGACAACGTCTCCGACCTGGGGATTCACTCCGGGAAGGTCCACAGCTCCCGGCCGAGGGTGTCCAGGCAGCGCACCGCGCGGAACCGTTCGTCCCGCGCCGAGAGGAACCCGTCCGCGACGCCCCGCAGGACGGCCAGGGCGACCGCGTCCGCCCTGGTCCAGGCGCCGGTGAGGACGAGCACCCGGCCGGACAGTTCGGCGCGCTGGATCCGGGCCACCGAGGCGGCCAGCAGCACGCCGTTGACCTGCTCCAGCTCGGCGGGGGACAGATAGGTCTCGCCGGCGCCGCCGCGGTCCCGCTCGATCCGGCGCAGCAGTTCGGGCAGGCCGTAGCGGCGGACGGCGGCGACCGAGTCGTCCAGCGCGACCTGCCAGCGCGGGCCGGGCAGCACCTCCCACCAGACGTCCTCGCCGACCGGCAGCACCTCGCCGATCCGGGCGCGCCAGGTCTCGATGCCGTAGACGGCGCGGGGGTCGGGGCGCGGGCCGGGGAAGGCGGCGGTCCAGTCCGCCTTGCGGATCACGCCGAGGTCGAAGGTGTAGCGCACCCGGTCGGCGGTGTGGCTCTCGACCACGCCGAGCAGCGCCCAGTGGGTCTCGTCGGGGAGGCTGAACGTCCGGCGCCACCCGGTGAAGCCCAGGCCGCGCAGGGCGGGAGCGAGGTGCTCGCGCAGGCCCCGTGCGTGGAGCTCGTGGGCGGTCGTCATCGCGGTCGTTCCTGGTCGGGTCGTGACGCGGCGTGCGGGGGCATGCCGGAGGTCGTGTCGGGGCAGGGGCCGTCGGGTCCGAGGTGCGGAGAGCGGCGTCCGGACGGGCGCCGCGCCTCGTGCTGGGCGGGGGGTGACGGCGGGCGGCCGATCAGGCTCGGCCGGTGGGGCCGGTGCACTGCTTCGCCTACTGACAACGTAGGCGGGGGGCGGAAGTCGGGTCTGCGGGCGAACGGCAGTAGCTGACGGGACCTTCTGCCCGGCGCCCGCCGGTCCTTGGTCCGGCCGCTCCTGCGTTCCGAATACCGGTACGGGACATTCCGGATGCCGGACGATACGCCGGTCCGGTGAGCCGCCCCGACAGGTCGGCCCGCCCGCCCGGATGGCGCATGATGTGGCGGGTGCAGAGTGCAGAACGCCCCGGAGCGGGCACCGGCAGCCCGGTCGGCCCGTCCGGCCCAGTACCTCCATCGGGCCCGCCTCCCGGGGCCTCCCCGGCCGCGGTCGTCGACCTGTCGGCGGCCGTCCGGGCCGCGCAGGAGGGGGACGAGGAGGCGTTCCGGCTGCTGTTCCGGACCGTCCAGCCGGGCCTGCTGCGCTACCTGCGGGTGCTCGTCGGGGGCCGCCCGGAGGACGCCCAGGACGCCGAGGACATCGCCTCCGAGGCCTGGCTGCAGATCGCCCGCGACCTGCGGACCTTCTCCGGTGACGGGGACGGCTTCCGCGGCTGGGCCGCCACCGTCGCCCGCAACCGCGCGCTGGACCATCTGCGCGCCCGGCGCCGCCGTCCGGTCGCGGACCTGCCGTTCGACCACCTGGCCGAGCTGGCCGCCGGGGACGACACCGCGGGCGCGGCGCTCGCGGCCGTCGGCACCGCGGACGCGCTGGCGCTGATCTCCCGGCTGCCACCGGACCAGGCCGAGGCGGTGCTGCTGCGGGTGGTGATGGAACTGGACGCGGAGAGCGCCGCCCGGGTGCTGGGCAAGCGGGCCGGCAGCGTACGGATGGCCGCGCACCGGGGGCTGCGACGGCTCGCCAAGCTGCTGGAGCAGTCGTTCGCGGCGGGGGTGGGGATCCCCGCCGCGCCGTCGGGGCCCCGGGTCGTCCAGCCGGGTGCCGGGCGGTCGGGCGGGGCGGGGCAGGCCGCGCAGGCCGCGAAAAAAATTCCTCCGCAGGGTGTGACAGAACACCGGGCCGCGACGCTGAAGGACATGAGATGAGCACCAACCGATCCCGTCGGATCGACCGTGATGCTGCTGAGCACCTGCTCGGCGGTGCCGTGGGCGGCCCGTCGGCCGGGCAGGGCGCCTCGCTCACCGGACAGGACGGCGGTACCGGGCGTACGGGGGTTGCCCAGGTGCTCGCCGCTGCCGCCGCCCCGGCGACGGCGGACGAACTGGCCGGTGAGGAGGCGGCTCTGGCCGCGTTCCGGGAGGCCCGTCTCGCGCCCGTACCCGCCGGATCCGCCGGATCCGCCGGATCCGCCGGATCCGCCGCTGTACCCGCTGTACCCGCACCCGTCCGGAGACGATCGATGGCGACCGCCGCGCTGGCCAGGGCCTTCAGTACGAAGGCCGCTGCCGTCGTGCTCGGCGCCACCGTGCTCGGCGGTGTCGCGGTCGCGGCCGGCACCGGCAACCTGCCGTCCCCCCTGGGGGGTGGCTCCCGCCAGCCGGACCGCGCGCTGCTCGCACCGGGCGACGCCGGTGCGTCCGCCGTCACCGCCGCCGAGCCCGGTCCGGGGGACGGGGCGTCGTGGCCGCCCACCGCCGGGTCGTCCGGCGGTGGGGCGAAGGCCGTGGGACCGTCGTCCGAGGCGCAGCCGTCGGCTGGCTCGCCGTCCCCCTCCGCCTCGGCGGAGACCCGGGGACTGTCGGCCCAGGCCGCGCTGACTGACCTCTGTCGGGGGTTCGCCGAGCGGGTGGGCAAGGGCGAGCGCCCGCGCCAACTGGTCGCCGACCCGCAGTTCGGCGCGCTGGTCGAGGCGGCCGGCGGCCCGGACCGGGTGGAGGACTACTGCGGGGCGGCGCTCGGGCGCGAGCGCGGCGACGGCCACCAGGGCGCCGGCTCACCGCCGCGCGGCAACGGCAACAGCAACGGCAACGGCAACGGCAACGGCCGGGGCGGCGAGGACGACCGCAACGGCCGCGGTGACGGCCACGGTAACGACATTGACAAGGGCAGTGGACAGGGGAACGGGAAGGACGACGCGGCCAACGGCCGGAACGGCGGCTCCGGTAGCGGCGGTTCCGGCAACGGCTCCGGCAACGGCGGCTCTGGCAACGGCGGTTCCGGCAACGGCTCAGGCAACGACGGCTCTGGCAACGGCTCAGGCAACGGAAGCAAGGGCCGGGAAACCCCGCTGCCGGCGATGCCGCCCCTCTCCGACCCCCACCCCCGATCCGACGATCCCTCACCCCGGAGGTAACCCCGAAACTCCGGGTGGGCGGCGAGCGAATCCCCCCGGGCTCGCCGCCCACCCGGACCGCACCACCGCACCACCGCAGTGCCCGCACCACCCTCTCCACCCGCGGATCCCGGGTGGCCGGCCGGCCCCCCGGGCCCGCCGCCCACCCGGTCGGCCCCGGACCGGATCGGCAGGCGCACCCCGGACGCGCCGCCGGCCCGGACCGGACCCTGCCGGTGCGGCCCGCTCACAGCCGGGCGGGCCGCACCCGCACCACCCCGTGCCGGCGGCCGGGGGATCGCTGCCCGGTCCCTCGGCCGCCTCACCGCCCGGCGGTCCGTTTCGGCGGGGCGGCTATCGTGCACAGGTGCACGAGGCGCTCCAGGACCTTGGGCAGGGCACGTGAGGGGAGCGGTTCCAGTGATCGGACGGGCGCTGAACGGGCGTTACGAACTCGTCGAGATACTCGGCGTCGGCGGCATGGCCACCGTCTGGCGCGGGGTGGATCACGTGCTGGGCCGTCAGGTGGCCGTCAAGGTCCTCAACGGGGGCCTCGCCGACGACCCGCGCTTCGCCGAGCGCTTCAGCCGCGAGGCGCAGCACGCGGCGATGCTGGTGCACCCGAGGATCGTCATGGTCTTCGACTCGGGCGTGGACCAGGGCTCGCCGTACATCGTCATGGAACTGGTCCACGGCTACTCGCTCGCCGCGCTGCTGGCGCAGCAGCCGGGCGGGATGCCGGTCGAGCGGGCGGTCGGGATCGCGGCGGCGGTCTGCGAGGCGCTGACGGTCGCGCACGGCGCCGGGCTGGTGCACCGGGACATCAAACCCGGCAACATCATGATCACGCACGACGGCGGCGTGAAGGTCGTGGACTTCGGCATCGCCCGCGCCGGGTCCTCCAGCAACCTCACCCAGACGGCCACCGTGCTCGGCACGGCGGCGTACCTCTCGCCCGAGCAGGCCACGGCCTCCCAGCTGGACGGCCGCACCGACCTGTACGCGGTGGGCTGCGTGCTGACCGAAATGCTCACCGGCGCACCGCCGTTCATGGCGGAGACACCGGTGGCGATCGCCTTCAAGCACGTCAGCGAGCAGCCGCTGCCGCCGTCCGCGCTGCGCCCCGGGCTGCCGTCGGCGGTGGACGGCGCGGTGCTGCGGCTGCTCGCCAAGAACCCGGCCGACCGGCCGGCGCACGCCGCGCTGGCGCGGGCCGAACTGCTGGCGACCATACCCGGGTTGGCCGTCGGCGACCCGACCGGAGAACTGCTGGCCGCCGCTGCCGCCGCTCAGCACACCCAGGTGCTGCCGCCGGTACCCGCCGGCTTCTCCGAGCAGCAGCACACCACCTTCCTGCCACCCCAGCAGGCCGCCACCTCGGTGATGGCGGCCGTTCCGGCGCAGCCCCCGGCCGTCGCGCCGGGCGCGCCCGTCCCGGCCGGGCCGCCCGTGCGGGAGAGCCGCCGCAAGCCCCTGCTGCTGGGCGCCCTCGGCCTGGCCGGTGTCGCCGGGGCCTCCGTCCTCGCTCTCACCGCCTTCGACGGGCCCGCGAACGACACCACCGGCAACAAGGTGGCGCACCCGGTCGCGACGTCCGTCACCACTCCGCCTCCCACGCCCACACCCACGCCCACGCCCACCGTGACGACCCCGCCGCCCACCACCCCCACGACGCTCCCGCCCCGGACACCGACGCCGACGCCGACGCCGAGCGCGACGATGCCGGCCAACAGCCAGTCCTCGGCCGTCCAGATCAACGCCCTGCGCCAGTCCGTCGCCCAGACCCAGGTGACCAAGGACCGCGACCGCCAGGTCGAGCTCCTCCGGACCCTCGACGACGCGAGCGCCCGCCTCATCGAGAGCAAGCCGGACGACGCGGCCAAGGAGCTGAAGAACGCGCAGAAGATCGTCCGGGACCTGGCCAAGAAGCACGCCATCGACGGCCCGACGTACCTGAACTGGAACTCCCGCCTCGGCGTCCTGCTCGCCACCCTGCACGCCTCGGGCGGCAACGACCAGTTCGATCAGTACGACCAGTTCGACTGACGCGGGGACCCGAGGCCTGGCCCGTCCTGCGCGTCCCCTGAACCGGGGTGTTGCAACGACTCCTGGGACCCGAGCCGTACGGTCGGGCCCCTTGGGGACGCGATTGCTTCCGGTCCGGCCCCGGGTGCCCGTTGTGGAGTGGGAAGTCGGTGGGTCCGACTCCCCACTCCTGGAGCTGTTCCGGGCCGGGGCTGGACCGTAATCCCGTGCGGTGGCCAGACCTCTGCCACCCGGAGACACCGGATCAGGAGACGCGCTTCAACTGCCACGCGTTGTTGTTGAGGCTGGGGTTGGACGAGTAGACGCAGCTGCTGCTGTAGTACGAACCGGTCTGGACCCAGCCCGCAGGCTGGTAGGTGGAGGCGCACGCCTGGACCACGGTGCCGACGGGCAGCCCGGTGAGCTGCTTGATCTGCTTGATGTTCGGGCTGAAGCTCTGCGTGCCGCAGTTGCTGCTGTAGCCCCAGCCGACGTCGACGAAGCCGGCCGGGGTGACAACGCTCGCGCAGGAGGTGGTGACGTCACCGGGGGCGGCGTGGGCAGGCGCGGCGGCCAGGGCGAACATCGCCGCGGCGCCGGCGGCGGCCATGAGCGTGGTGCGAAGGCGAGTCATGGGTGGTGGCTCCTTCGATCGCGGACGGCCAGGCAGGCCGGGAAGCCATTCCTATGGGGTGACGACCGGTTTCGGGTAGCGGCTTTTCGGCCTAAAGATCCCTCGGATCGCCGGTGTCAGCCGCGCGCACCGGAACGGCGGCGCAGCAGGGCGAAGCCCAGCGCACCGGCGCCGAGGGCGGCGACGGTGCCGCCGCCGACCAGCAGCGGGCCGGAGGTGGAGGCCGAGCCCGATCCGTCACCGGCCTGGGCGGCGCCCGCGGGCACCTCCCGGACCTGGGGCCCGGTGCCACCGGCGGCGGGCGTGGCGGTGGGGGTCCCGCCCACCACCGGGGTGGCCGGCGCGGGCTGCCCGGTACGGGCCGGCGTGGTGCCGGAGCCCACGCTCGGGACCGCAGCGCCCGGGGTGGGGGACCCGGCGATGCTCGGGGCGGCCGGGGCGGGGGTCTTGACCCCGTCGGCCCAGGCGTTCCCGCCGGTGACGGCGGTCAGCAGCGCGGCCCCGGTCAGGGCACAGACCGTCAGAACACGGCGGGCGGACGAGCGGTGGGTGCGGTTCTTGTTCATGCGGTGTCTCTCCTCTGTCGCTGACGCGGCCCGGCCGGTGCGGCCGGTGCGTTGACAGCGACGCTAGGAGGGCCGTGTCGCGGTCCCCGACCGGTCGCGTCACGGCCGACCATCGTCTGCGTAACGGGCCCACGCCACCCGGATCGCCGGGCGTGGAGCGGCTCCTCGACGCGGTCGGCCCCGGGTCCGGCCGCGCGTCACCCGGTGACCACCTGGGTTCGGCAACTGCGGTGAAGGCCAAGCTCTTTGCCGGCCGGTGTCGCACAGCGGCTTCGGATCGTCGGGTGACGGAGGCCGGGTGACTAGAGTCGTCACCATGAGTGACTCCCCGCCTCATGAGGTCGTAGCCCGGCCGCGTACCGCCGCCGGTGTGCTGTTCTTCGACGAGGACGGCCGCGTGCTCCTCGTCAAACCGACCTACAAGCCCGGCTGGGAGATTCCGGGCGGCTACCTGCGCGCGGGCGAGACCCCGAGCGAAGGCGCGGCCCGGGAGGTCGAGGAAGAACTCGGCATCACCCCGCCGATCGGCCGGCTCCTCGTCGTCGACTGGGCGCCCCATCCCGCCGAGGGCGACAAGCTCCTCCTCGTGTTCGATGGAGGCGTTCTCCCGGTTGACGAACTTGACCGCATCACGGTCGACCAGGTCGAGATCAGCGAGCACGCTTTCCACGCCGGCGACCAGATCGACTCCGTCCTCATCCCTCGTCTGGCCCGCCGAGTTCACGCCGCCTGCGGAGCCAGGACACGTTCCGAGACCGTCTACCTGGAGCACGGAGTGGCTTACCAGTAGGACCACAACGTGAGAGAACCCGGTGGGCGGCGGCCTCCAGGGTTGACGCGTCCTTGCGCGCCGGCGTCTTCACCCCGCCCGAGGGCGAAGGCCTGGTCGAGATCCCCGGGGCCGGCGCTGATGGTGACTGCTCCGGTACGTCCTGACACTGCCCCGGCACCGAACTTCCACCGAACTTCGGTGCCCCACCAGCCGCATCCAGAAGTGTCTCGGCTGGCTCAGCCCCGACGAGTACGAGGCGAGGCACTACGCCGACCAGGCGACGGCCGAACCAGTGGCTGTCCAACCACCCGAACCCGTCCCGACCAGGTAATCGCCACCTCCCGCTCGGCGGGGGAAGGTCACCTCGACCAGTTGGCCATCACCTGGTACGCCACAGGTATGGATCGCATCCGCGAGGTCCGGCGCACGCTCGCTCCCTGGCAGAACGAGCAGTGCATCCGGAACCTCGATGATCGCCTCTAGGACTGGGGCACGACGGTCAGCGCACTTCAGCGTTGAACTTGATGATCTTTTCCGGCAGTTCCGTCAGCGAATCGATGCGCATCGTCGTGATCGCATCCGCGTCCGGATCGCGCTGCTGGATCGTGCCCCAGGGGCCGCGCCGGATGAGAGCAGTCAGGAGGCCCGCCTGCACAGCAGGCCGGATGTCGTTGTCGAGCCGGTCACCGACGTACAGAATCTCGCCAGGCTCAGCAGGCGTCGCCTCGATGACACGCTCGAAGAACCTCACGTCCGGCTTTGACGCCCCCCAATCGTCGCTGGTGGCGATCATGTCGGAAGGAAGGTCCAGCCCTCGCAGCAGGCCGCCGGCCCGCACGGTCTGGTTCCCGGCGATGCCAACCCACAGCCCTGCTTCACGCAGGGCAGCAAGGGTGGGCCGAACGTCCGAGTAGAGGTCATCCTCGCCGAACCACTCCGGCTTGCCAGCAGCCGCGCGCTTCTCTCGCTCCTCAGTCAGGTCGAACCCGGGCCGGAACTCCTGGAACGTCTCACGGTAGTCGCGCTCCTGCGCGATGACCGCCCCGAACATCGCCGCGAAGGTGTGCCGTGACACCCCCAGCCAGTCCGCCCACGTCCCGTACTCCCGGGTCTCGTCAACAAGACATTCGCCCACGTCGAATACCACCGCACGAATCATGCTCCGCAGGTTAGCCAATGCGCGACGGGCAGCTCTCGGGGCTAGGGGCGGGTCGAGCGCCCCTTCCCGCTGCGCTCTGTGTCGCACGTTGCTCCTTCATGCTGCCGACCGTACGGTCATTGAGACTTCGCCATCTTCGAACGTGCTGGTCGGAGGGGGGTGAGCGCCCCCGCTGCCTCACACGAATCGCGGGGGTTCGAGTTCACGATGGGGACGCGGGGCGCTCGGAGTGGCCGTCGCTGCGGGGGGTCTCGGCGCCGACCACTCACCTGTAGGCCCACTGGGCGTGGGCGTTCCTCAGGTCAGAGTTCACGGAGTGCCACCAGTGCGCGTGCCACCACCAACGGCGTGTCCTCGTAGGATCGCCCGGCCGCAGCCTCGCCGTTGGCGCGGTAACCACTCCCGGTGTCGTCGCCCTTGAACCTGGGGTCTCGCGCGACAGCCAGCAGTTCGGACCAGACGACCTTGCCGGCGTGCCCGGGAGGGTAGTAGCCCCACCGCTCGCTCAGCGCCTCGACCAGGAAGACCCCGCGGCCGCTCTCCGCGTCCTCCCCCACCACCCTGAACACGGGCGGGCGACCGTCGCTGTCGTGATCGAGGATGTACAGGCGTCCGCGTTCGAGTCAGAGGGTCAGGGTGACCTTTCGCACCGGTGACAGCGGCGAGTACGGCGAGACCTCCTCGTCGGTGTGCGTGTGCCGTATGGCGTTGGTCATCAGCTCGGACACGATGAGTCGGGCTGTCTGGATGGTGTCGGGCGGGACTCGCCAACGGCGGAGCACGTCAACGGCGTGCCGCCGGGCCCATGCGACGGCGTTCAGAGTGTCGGCCAGCGCCAACTGGCTGAAACCGGAGCGTGTTTGTGACACAGGGGGTCCTCCCAGGTCGGGAGCTGCTTGGGGTGAAGGCTCGCCGCGCGGGTCGCGCCCACCCCGTTCGAGGGATGCAGACCTTGAACTGTCCGGCCGGGAAGCCAACTTTCTGTGACTAGGCTGGCGCTGATGGTGACTGCTCCGGTACGTCCTGACACTGCCCCGGCACTGGACTTTCACCGAACTCAGGTGCCCCACCAGCCGGAACCGGGCGCCGCTCTCCAGGGCCGATGCCATGCTTGGCGCCATGGCGGAACTGAACGGTAGCCCGATCAGCCTGGACCATCTCCAGGCCCTTGCCCTGACGAACTACGGGCACTTCACCTCGATCCGTGTGGAAGACGGTCACGTACGCGGCCTCTCCCTCCACCTGGCGCGTCTGGCCCGTGACTGTCGCGCCGTCTTCGACGTGGACCTCGACCTCGACCGTGTCCGGGAATTTGTCCGACGTGCCGCGCCGCCCTCGGGGGCCTGTGTGGTCAGGGTGACGGTCTTCGATCCTGCTCTCGACCTCGGTCACGTCGGGAGCGACGCCCACCCCCAGCTCCTGGTGACGACTCGTCCGGCCGGGGCGCTGCCGCTTCCCGCGATGCGTGTCCAGTCCGTGGTGTACACCCGCGACATGCCGGCCGTGAAGAGCGTCGGTTTGTTCGGCTCGCTCCGCCGCCGCCGCAACGCCCAACGGGCGGGCTTCGACGACGCGCTCTTCACGGACGCCGAGTCCGTGATCTCCGAAGGCGGCACCTGGAACGTCGGCTTCGTCAAGGGAGATCAGGTCATCTGGCCGGGCGCCGAGTGCCTGGTCGGCACCACGATGGAGCTGCTGCGTCAGGTTCACCCGTCGTCGACCGCGACCGTTCGGCTGGGCGACCTCGCCGATTTCGATGCCGTCTTCGCCACCAACATCGGCATCGGCGTCCGGGCGATCAGCGCGGTCGACGGCGCCACCTTCCCGGAAACACACCCCGTGATCGAACAACTCCGTAAGGAGTACACGGAAATCCCAGTCGATCTACTTTAGTTCCCCCCGACGACGGGGAGTGCTGGGCGCAAATGGCTGTGGGGTGGAGGGCCGCGTTGGCGACCGTAGAGGTATGGGCCGGCGTCGAGGCCAAGGCGCTTCGGAAGGCGAAGCGGATGAGCATCGAGGCGTTCGCGGCTCACCTCGGCATCAGTGATCGCATGGTGTCGAAGTGGGAGGCGAGGGGCACCGGTATCACGCCCCGGCTGGTTAACCAGGCGGCCCTGGAGACCTCCCTGGCCGCGTCCGGCCCCGAAGTCCACGAACGCTTCGTACGGTTGGCCGGCACCTCGGACGCCGTCCTTTCCGACCAGCGCGCGGAGGCCGAACACGCGCTGCCTCGGCAGCACCAGATCACGCACCCCGGCGACGGCAAGCGAATGGCCCTTGTCGAAACCGGGGTGCACCTCGCCGGCCCCAGGCCCCCGCCATCCGGCTGGTCGAGCCGACCAAAGCCAGCCCAACCCGCTGGAAAACGACCTGGAGCGATCTGCGCGCAGGGGAAACAACCAGCCCTAGCTTTCGAGACCTTTCGGATCGCGGCGGGAGATCAGGCGCCAGTGTCTTTGACGGCAAGGCGCGGGCAAGCGCCTCCGCAGCATCGAGCGATCGCATAAGCAGTCTGTGATGGCCTGGCAGCGCTTTGGCTCAACTGCTGCGAGCAAGATGCCACTATTCGTCAGTGTGACGCAAACTTGTTGGAACCTGCTTGCCCGGGCTGCCGCATCTGACATGCTGAAGGTCCGTCGAGAGGGGCCGCAGCGATGCAGTGGAAGATCCATGGGGAACGTTCCGATCTACGAGAACCCATGGGTGAACCTGTGGCTGACCGACGTCGAGCAGCCTGACGGGCGCCGCTGGGAGTATCACGTGGTCAAGCTGCGGCACCTGGCCGTGGCTGCCGTCGTGAACAGCGAGAAGCAGGTGCTCATGATGTGGCGGCACCGCTTCATCACCGACACCTGGGCCTGGGAACTCCCGATGGGGCTGGTCGAGCCGGATGAGACCCCGGCGGAGGCGGCGGCCCGTGAGGCGTTGGAGGAGACCGGCTGGAAGGTCGGTGACGTCAAGCCGCTGATCTACGCCCAGCCGGCGAACGGGATCACCGACTCCGAACACTTCGTCTTCCGGGCCGATGCCGTCGAGTACGTGGGACCGCCGACCGAGCGCAACGAGTCCGACCGGATCGAGTGGATTCACCTGTCCGAACTGCGCGGCATGATCGACCGTCGCGAGATCGTCAGCAGTGGCACGCTCGTGGGCGTGCTCTACCTGCTGCTGGACGAGGCCGGTCTTTGATCAGCTGGCCGCGCTGGTGATTCGGTCGGCCAACGTCGCTACCGAGGCGTTGCCCCGGTAGGGCCTGAGTAGGTGGCGGAACTCCGTAGCAGGGTCAGTCAGCTCTCGCGGGGCGCGATGGCCCGGTTCTGGCAGGCGCCGACGAGCTCAGCGCTCACTTCGCAGGCTTCGGTGAGCGTCTCGGGTTCTATGCCTCGCTGTCTGTGCCGACGGCCACCCTTGCGGTGGCCGTCGGCCTCCAGGCTGACGCGTCCTTGCGTACCAGCACGTTCGTGGTCGCCCAGGCCGACTGCTGTGAGCGCAAACCCTGTTTCCGGAGGCACCTGGCGTGCCGCGTCTCTGCGGCAGTCGGGTCGATACGGCAAGCGATCGGCCGGATGTGGAGCGAACCAGCCGCGCACCACGGGCCAATGTCATGATCATTAGTCAATGACGCGCATAGTCCCGTCTACGCATGGACGCCCAGGCTCCCCGCCCCCCCTAGCGTGGCCGTTGGTTGGTCAACCTGTTCTGAAACAAGGGGGTCTGACATGTCGGCACGTACATCGCTTACCCGGCTCACCGGCAGTGGCAGCGGGGAGTGCGGGGAGAAGGACTGCCCCAACGTCTACCGGACGGAGACGGGCTCGTTCGTGGTTCAGGGCGACCTGTCCGGCGTTTTCACTCCGTCCGAGGGCGAAGGCCTGGTCGAGATCCCCGAGAGCGTACTGCGGGAGGCATTCCGTGCTCTTGGCTGGTGACGCTTGAACAGTGCTTCGACTCCATGCGGTTCGAGGCGTGGAGGTTGGAGACACTCCCCACCTACGCCATGCCGCAGGAAGCGGAGAAACTCGATCGCTTCCTGTCAGGAGAGAAGTCCCCCGACGGCTATCAGTCGGGGTGGATGGACGAAGTGCGGCAATGGGAGAGCGAAGGAAGGAGAGTCGGGCGCGTTCATATTGTGACGCAGCCCCTTTCCGACTATCTTCGGTTCGAGTTCGAGTATTACTATCGACATCACGTCAAGGCCGGTGAGGATATTCGCATCCTCGATGTGACCGACCGGGAAAACCCGCTGTCAAGCGCACAAGACTTCTGGATGTTCGACAAGTCCAAAGTCGTTCTCATGAGCTACAGGGCGGACGGGACGCAGATCAGTCGCGAGCTGTTCGACGGCGCACCTGATCGGTTCATCGAGTACCAGCGAATCGCCATTTCGGAGTCCGTCCCGTTTCTGGAGTATGCCGGGTCGTGACGCTCCATCCCGAGCAGCTGGGCCAAGCCAAGCAAGAACTGGCTGCGACATTGAAAGAGCTTTGCAAGCGAGCCGGCCTCTCACCATCACCGAGACGGACCGGATCTCGTTGCAGCGTACGGAACTCGTCTGGCGCGGGGCTGTCCGCAGGGAGGTGAAGGCACTGCTTCACCCGGTGGTCGCTGCGCGGATCGTGGCGCCACTCCAACTGCCCGGAACCGTGACCTACCGCGAGATGCGTATCGGCACCCGCAGTTCGCCGAACCCCGGAAAGGCGATGACACACTCATCATGACAGGTCAGAAGGTTTTTGCGTAGGGCGAATGGCACATGTCACCAGGCTTGTTCGGGCCTCTCCGAGACGCCCAGAATCTCCGTTATGAACCACTCGGGGAAAATCGATCAGGACGACATCGTGCGGGCGCAGGTCATGCTGCTAGCGTCGGGGCGCCGCACTCCACACGAGGAAGTTGATGCCTACCGGGTGCTCGCCCAGGTCAGCCCCGTTGCTTATCTGCCCCGCCTGGTCCTGGCCCTGCAACGCCTGAGCTACAACTCCGGCTCGGGCGAGCGGCATCCAGCCTGTCTCGCTCTGTGTGAGGAGGCGGTGGCTGCGGCGCGGGCCATCGATCCGGTCGAACCTGCTCGTGCGGATCTTCTGTACGGGGCACTCGACACGTGCCAGAGAGAGCTGTACACCCTGGGCCGCCGTGCCGAAGGGCTCGCCATGCGCGCCGAGATGCTCGCCATCGGCCGTGCGCAGGCCGAACTATCCCGAGACCCCGAGGTCAAGGGGCTGCGTGGCTGGGCGGCCGGTCTCTCCGAGGATGGCCGCTATGTCGAGGCTGCCGATGCCCTGACTGAGTTGGTCGAGGCGATCCTGCCTCACGGGCCCGGCGACGGGGGTCTCGCCTGGTCACTCCTGGAGTGGATAGCCGCTCTCGATGACGCCGGCCGGTCCGGCGAAGCAATCGGCGCGTTCGAGAAACTTGTTGGAATGCAAGCGGTCGAGGCCTCGAACGACCGCGGCCCGATGGCCTGCCATCTCTACTCGCTGATCGGGTATGCACAGATGCTCGACACTTGCGGCCGCGGTGAGCAGGCGGCCACCGTACGGCAAGAGGCACTCGCCTTGCTAACGGAGTTGGCCGCCACCGGTGAGCGCAAGTCCTGGAGTGGCTATCAGGCGTCCTACTGGGCGGTTCTGCTGCCCTTTTCCGGTGCCGACAGTGAGCGGTTGACGTCCGGTGGACCGTGTCCGCCTTCGGGGGCGGCGCCCATGCAGTGGTCCCCCGATGCCAAGCGGCACTACTTCGACAGCCGTATCACTCTGCGTGAAGAGGTGGGCGCCCTTGTCTCACGAGCCACCCGAGATCCGGACCAATATCTGGCCGAACTGGTCCGGGTACATCGGGTCCTCACCGTCCGTTCTGCTGTCTACTGGGAGCACCGCACCCACCTGTTCGCGGAGCGAGTACGCCCCTTGTTCGATGACGGAGTGGAGCTGGCCCGCCGGCTGTGTCAGCACGATCCGGCAGACGGAACCCGAACGCTGGCCGAGATCCTGATAGACCGATCGACTTTCCACACCGCCACCGGCGAGTTCGAGGCCGCTCTCGATGACTTCCGCCAAGCCCTGAGCTACCTGGGAGAGGACAGCTGACACGAGAGCCTGAAAATCGTCGCGGTGCCGCACAACGCGGATGTGAAAGGCTTCCAGGTGTTGCCCCGCAGGTGGGTGGTCGAGCGGACATTCTCCTGGCTGGGACGGTGCAGACGGTTGGCACGGGACTACGAGCGCAAGACCGCACACGCCGGGGCGATGATCAAGGTCGCCATGATCCGACTCATGGCCGCCCGCCTCGCCGGCGAGGAGATCGAACCACGCGGCCCGATCGAGACCGAAGCAGCCCGCCGCCTCACCGACGGCCTCAAGAACGAGTGATCACCCGATTACCCAACACTTTCTCAGCCCGCGAACCGCGCTGTGCCCTTCACAAGTCTGCGGGTCAGTAGGGAGTACCGGGCGCCGCCGGTTATGGGGCGGACGCCGTGCATGAAGTCGCGGGTGGCTGGGAAGGCGACGAGTGCTCCCTTGGCGGGGCGGAGGTCAAGCGGGGGCTCCTCAAAGTAGAGGGCCCCGCCGCCGTACTCGTCGGGTCCGCTGAGAAACAGCACGGTGGTGAGGTCGCCGCCGATGACGGGCTGGCCGTTGGTGGCGGCCCGTTCGAGTTCCGTCTCGGTGACCTCGTCGTGGTGCGTGACGAAGCCGACTCCGGGCCCGTACCGGTAGATCACGGTCGGCTGGCCGGGGACGGGGTAGGTGTCGACGCCGAAGAAGGCATCGATGTGCGGCGAAACGGCGGCCATGACGAGGTTGGCGAGGCGTTCGGGGACCTCGACGTACTTGCACTTGCGGAGGGTCTCGTCGATGACGCCCTGGTAGCTGCGGGGACGCTGGGTGCTGTGCTCGAAGTGCCGGAGCAGTTCCTCGCACAGGACGGCGGGCAGGGCGTTGTCGACGATGAGCGGGCCGAGCGTGTTCCAGGATGCTGAGGTCATACGGATGTCACCTCTTGTGTGAACCACCATCGGGTTGTGTCGGGGGTGTCTTCGATGACGATCCCCCGTTGCTGCAGGGTCTTGCGGATCTCGTCGGCCTCCTCGAAGTTGCGGGCCTGACGCAGTTCGCGCCGGCGGGCGAGCAGGGCCTCGATCTCGGCGTCGGCCGTGGTGCGCTCGTCGAGGTCGAAGGCGTCGAAGAGTTCGTCGAGTTCCTGGAGCAGGGCCAGAGCGGTGGCGCCCGGAGGCTCCTCGCGCCGGTTCTGCTCGCGGATGTAGTCGAAGAGGACGGCGAGCGCACCAGGGGTGTCGATGTCGTCGTCCAGTCGCTCGAAGGCCGCGTCGCGGGCCTCTCGCGCCAGGGCGGTGCTCGCGGGGCTCTCGTTGTGCGAACGGTCGATCAGGCGGGCGAAGTTCTCCACCCGGCGGCGGGCGGCCCGGGCCTGTTCGAGCGTGGTGTCGTTCAGCTCCATCGAGGAGCGGTAGTGCTGGCTGAGAAAGGCGTACCGCAGGGTGCGGAAGTCCGCAGTCTTGAGGATGTCGCGGATGGTCAGGAAGTTGCCGGTGCTCTTGGACATCTTCGCGCCGTCGACGCGCAGCAGGCCGGTGTGCATCCAGTAGCGGGCGAGGGGGTCGAGTCCGGAGGCGGCTTCCATCTGGGCGATCTCGGCTTCATGGTGCGGGAAGATGAGGTCCACGGCGCCGCCGTGGAGGTCGTACTGGGGGCCGAAGAGGGCTTCGGTGATGGCGGTGTCCTCGATGTGCCAGCCGGGCCGGCCTTCGCCGAGGGCGGTAGACCAGTAGGGCTCGCCGGGCTTGCGGGCCTTCCAGAGGGCAAAGTCGCCGGGGTTGTGCTTCCGATCGTTCTCGTCCACGCGGGCGAGTGAGTCCTCGGCCTTGACCTCGGTTCGACCGGAGAGCTTGCCGTAGCCGGGGAAGGTGGTCAGGTCGTAGTACCAGCCGTCGTCGAGTTGGTAGGCGTGGCCGTGCTCGATGAGCTGCTGGACCTGGGCGACGATCTCGTCGATGTGGTCGTGGGCGCGGCCGAAGACGTCGACGTTGGTGTTGTGCAGGTCGGCCATGTCGTCGAGGTAGTGCTTCTCGTACTCGGCGGCGAGGTCGCGGGGGTCCATGCCCAGCTCGCCGGCCCTGCGGATGATCTTGTCGTCGACGTCGGTGAGGTTCTGGGCGTAGGTGACCTGGTAGCCGCGCTTCTTGAGGTAGCGGGCGACGAGGTCGAACTGGGTGTACGTCTTCGCGTGGCCGATGTGGCTGAGCCCGTAAACGGTCGGGCCGCAGACGAACATCTTGACCACGCCGGGCGTCATGGTGACGAATTCCTCTTTGCGCTTGGTCAGCGTGTTGTACAGCCTGATCGCCATCTCGGACCTCTCCCGGGTCGGTGCTCCGTCGTTCGTCGAAACCGGCCTAACGGCCTTTCCGATAATCAGATTTGGTTGGCCGTCGGTCCGGTCTCGGCAGGGCCTCGAAGCCTATCGCGCAGCGGCTACCAGGCCGTTCCGTCCGGGTCCGCACATCGCGATCCCCGCAGCTGCAGCCGGCGCTGGTAGTGGCTGCGGATCTGTTGGGCCTCGGGACCGTCGGTGACGAAGCCGTCGATGCTCGCGCAGAACTTCTCCAGAGCCTCGACTCGGCGCTCCAGGTCGGTCCGGCAGCTGGGGTTGCAGCGGATCGCGTCCCGTAGGATCTCCGCCTGGTCGACGGTGATGAACCCGCGGCTGACGAGCTGCGTCAGTTTCCACTTCCTGTTCGGGATGAACTGGCCGGCGGTGGCGTAGATGCAGTCGATCACCTCGTCCACCGCGAGGTTGAGCAGGTAGTGACCGGCCTCGGGGCCGAGGCGGCGGGACTGGCGCAGGGACATCTCCCGCACGTCCCAGGTGATCCGGTTGGCGAGCCGTTCGCGCTCCAGGTCGAGCTGGGTGCGGGCGGCCTGGGCTTTGTGGTGGATGAGTTCCTGGAACGAGCCGCCGCGGTCGTGGAGGACCTGGCTCTTGTGCAGATAGGTGTCGCACTTCTCGCCGGGCCAGGTGGTCCTGGGGTCGCACTCGTACTGGTAGATCAGCTGGTGGACGTTGACCTCCATGGAGCCCCAGGGGACGGGGAGGCGGAAGAGGAACCTGGGCACCCATGCGGGGATGCGGTCGGCGATCAGCTGACAGGTGTCCGCGAGGTGGGGGCGCCACTCGGCAGCCCGCAAGGGGACGTCAAGGACGACGGCGACATCGAAGTCGGACTCCTCGTCGAAGCACGTCGGGTTGTCGGGGCAGTCCGCGCTGGACGACAGGATGTACAGGGCCTGGACTTCCGGCTTGGCCGTCCATTGGGTCAGCAGCGGGGACATCGCCTCGCGGGCGAGTTCGAGGGCGGTGTTCGGTGTGCGGCGCACGTTCACGACCTCCTGTGGTCGGTGATCAAGGACCTACCAAGGGTGTGGGACAGGCCGCCGTGGGTGCGCTGGAGGTTCATCAGGCTCGGGCTGCTGTTGCCCTCGATGATGAGCGCCTCGGCGTCGTGATCCACGGCGATGTCCCAGCCGACGACGGGTGTGCGGGGGAAGTGGACTGCGGCCCGCTCGGCGGCCTCGACGACCTGGCGGATGGTGCTGATCTTCTGGCCGGCGAAGGCGAGGCCGGAGACGGGGTGGTGGGTGTAGCGGGTGAGCGAAGTGGTGTGCGCGGTGTCGTCGAGCATGCCGGTGGCGGTGTCGACCCGCACGTACAGGCCGCCGTTGCAGGCGTTGTCGACGGCGTCCGTGTCTGCGCTGCTCTTGAGCAGGCAGTACAGGACCCGTGGGCCGTCCGCCGGGTGGAGGTGGGTGATGACCCGGAAGGTGTTGAGCGAGTAGGGGTTGAACGCGGCGAGCTCGTCGTGCTGGCGGACGAACGCTTCGATCAGCCACCCTCCCCACCTTGCGCCGTATGCGGCCAGTGAGAACGGCGTGCCGTCCTGCTGGAGGAGTTCGCCGCCCTCGTTGTCGAGAACGAGGACGCCGGCGCCACCGCTGGTGTGCCTGGCCGGCTTGATCACCACCTCGGCGATGCCGCCGAGGGCAGCGTCCACCGCAGCAGGTGAGTCGGCTGGCACCGGTCGCCCAACCCGGTCGAACCAGGATCCCTGCTCGCCGGTCATCAGGAGTAGCGGCTGGGGGACGCCCGCGTCGCCGAGGATGCGTTTGCACGCGATCTTGTCATCCAGGAGCAGGGCGGATCGGTTCACGGCGGGCAGCAGGCGGCTGTAGAAGACGGTGTCGGGCACGTACGCCGCTGCCGAGGCGAGGTCTACTCCGGTCCGGTAGAGCTCGTACCGGAAGTAGTGGAACGGCAGGCAGCGCCACTGGGCGGTGAGGGCTGCCAGCTCGAAGCCGATCCGGGAGATCGGCTTGCGGTCGGCCGTCTGCCGGTACGTCGGCAAGTAGACGTTTGCGGTGTTCTCCAGTTGGTGGGCGACCCACAGCGGGGCCGTCACCTTCGGGCCGATCCGGGCCCGGAAGAACTCGTCGAGCATGTTGGCGCGCAGGTTGAACCTCATGTCGTCGTTCCTTCCGCTCGTGCGAGGTCTGGTGAGGGCTGGCCGCGCCTCAAGCGGCCGGTTCGTGGTCGGGGAGGGAGCGCGCTGGCGGCGCCGCAGTCTCGTGCCCGGTGCCGAGCTGATGCTGCGCGGCGATCCCGAGCAGCGTGAGCGCGACGATGTGTCCCAGGCCCCACAGAGCGGTGAGCGCTGTTCCTACGGGGTCGCGGTGCTCGCCACGATGGCGACCCCGGTGCTGGTTAACGGCTGCGTCCATGGCTGGTGCCCTCGGCTCCCCTCGGTGGCTTGAAGGCGGCCCCGCCCCGGCGGGGGTTTTCACGGGGCGGGACCGCCGGCTGGTGGCCGCTCCGAAGGTCCCAGGAGCCGGAGGTTCCGGCTTCATTTCCTTCGGAGCGGTGGGCATCTCGCGGATCGAGACCAGAGGAGCTGTGCAGGAACTAGGCTTCCCCCATCGCGTGCGATGCCGTAGCGATGAAACTACGGGTAGTGACGCGGAGGTTCGACGGACTGCCGGTACGAGTTACCCGGACGATCGAGGCCAGGGGGCGCAGGGAATGCCTGCTCGTACGTCATCGCGGCGTGGAGAAACACTGACTGGCAGTCGCAGTTCGCCTGAACGCGGACCGGACGGCCTGGTGGCCGGCTTCCTGTTCAAGGTCATACGTGAGCAGATCCCCCGCACCCAGGAGGAGCTGGCCACCGACCTCGGCGTCGACAAGAGCACCTTGCAGGGCTGGGAGTCGGGGCGTCGCCCGCTGTCGGCAACGAGGGCCGGCAACCTCGTTGCGATGCGGCGCAAGCTCATTCGCCTGGGGGCGCCGCCCGCGCTGGTCGATGCGCTGAGCCTCGCGATGGACGCCGACTTCATCCTCGGCGAGATTCTGGGCAGCGGCACCGGTGCCGGCTCGGTCGAAGAACACCCCCTCGCGGGCTGGGTCTTGACGCGGGACACCACGCACATGATCGGCTGGGCCGTCAGCGGCGTTCTCCCGGGAGTGGTGGCCGCCCAGCTGAACATCCCGGCGGCGCGTCGCGGCCCGGTTGCCGTTGCCCCTCTCCTCGGCGCGGCGGACCGTGTGCGGTTCTTCAACACCCTGCGCCAGAGCGCCGACTTGGCCGACCGGGATGCCGAGGATGCCGCCCTGCTGCGGCGGCAGGTGTTCTACCTGTCCTCCTACGACCGTGACTGGGACGCCACAGAGTGGTTCGACGGGATCCGGCGCCGAGGCCGGCTGACTGCCTCGGTGTCCGGCTGGTCACCCCGTTGGGCGGAGGCGCGATCGGTCGCTGCTGCTCTCGCCAGGCAGGGCGATCCGGAGCTGCTGCAGGACTTCATCGCCCGGTCCCTGACCGACAACGATGATGCCGAGGCTGCGAACCTCAACTACTGGGCCCACTGGCTGGGTCTGGACGGCCGTCCCCAAACGGACGACAACTTCATGGCAGAACGCGGCCGGCCGGCTTGGGATGCGTCTGGGCTGTTACGGCAGCTCGCCGTCCGGCTCGATCGGGCAGCCGAGTACACGGACCTGTACGTGCACTCGATCTGGTCGCTGCTGATCGCCAGGCGCGGTCTGCTTGACGTCGACCCGCATGTGACTGAGGACCTGGGCACGCGGGTTCGGCTCCTCCTGGATGGGGGCAGTCTTTCCACGCAGTCCCGCCGCGAGCTGGAGGCCGTGCACTACGGTCTGCGCATAGGCGGGTTCGGTAGTACGCAACTGATCCAACGCACCGAAGGACGGCGATGACGGACGACAAGCAGTCGCAGGGCACGGCGAGCTTCCTGATGGAGATGGGGATGCTCAAGCGGGCCAAGCGGTCCGGTTGGTGGATCGCCGGGGTCAAGGACCCGGAGACCATCGCCGAGCACAGCTTCCGTACGGCGGTCGTCGGTGCCGTGCTGGCGATGATGGAAGGTGCCGACCCGGCCAAGGTGGCGCTGCTCTGCACGTTCCACGACACCCAGGAGACGCGGATCGGGGACATTCCCCACATCGGCCGGCGCTACCTCACTGCCTCGTCCAACGAGAAGGTGACCGAGGATCAGGTCAGTGCGGCGCACCCGGCCGTCCTCGCTGGCGTCCAGGCGATCGTCGAGGAGTACGAGAACGCCGAGAGCCTCGAAGTGACCGTGGCCCACGACGCCGACAAGCTCGAATGCCTGATCCAAGCTGTCGAGTACCGCGAGCAGGGGTACCAGAACGTGCAGCCCTGGATCGACAGCAGCCTCGGCAGCCTCAAGACCGAGTCCGCCCGGACGCTGGCTGAGGCGGCACTCACCATGACCTCGTTGGAGTGGCAGAGGACCTACCTCGCCTGAGCTTGGAATTTATGCTCGTCGGGCTTGGTGTTCCTTGATCGTCTCGGCGCGTTTGACTGTCTTTCCGACATCGTGACGTGTGGCCCGCTGTCTGTTCTTCGAGCCGGAGAGCCAATACCTGGCCTGCGGGCGCGTCGACAGGGAGACTCATAGGCAGCGGCCGTTCTCTCGTGCTTCGTGACTCGACATCTCGAAGTGTGGAGAACGGCCGTCTCCGCTGTCTCAGGAAGAACCGCAGATCAGCAGGTCGGGTGACCTGCGAGGTTAAACGTCAAGCGTACGTCCAGCAGCTCGGGCATTCGAGCAGGTGAGAGGAAGGTTCGGATGTAACCGAGCGTCAAGCTCAGGGCAGCCAGCCGGTGCGAGT